>NZ_CM143650.1:0-350000 GCF_055081095.1 Clostridium sp. CM037 | reverse complement strand
GCGTCAGTTACAGTCCAGTAAGTCGCCTTCGCCACTGGTGTTCTTCCTAATCTCTACGCATTTCACCGCTACACTAGGAATTCCACTTACCTCTCCTGCACTCTAGACACCCAGTTTCAAATGCAGCACCCAAGTTAAGCTCGGGTATTTCACATCTGACTTAAATGTCCGCCTACGCATCCTTTACGCCCAGTAAATCCGGACAACGCTTGCCACCTACGTATTACCGCGGCTGCTGGCACGTAGTTAGCCGTGGCTTCCTCCTCTGGTACCGTCATTATCGTCCCAGAAGACAGAACTTTACAACCCGAAGGCCTTCATCATTCACGCGGCGTTGCTGCGTCAGGGTTTCCCCCATTGCGCAATATTCCCCACTGCTGCCTCCCGTAGGAGTCTGGACCGTGTCTCAGTTCCAATGTGGCCGATCACCCTCTCAGGTCGGCTACGCATCGTCGCCTTGGTGAGCCGTTACCTCACCAACTAGCTAATGCGCCGCGGGTCCATCTCAAAGTGGAATTTTCCGAAGAAAAATCCTTTGATGTTTCGATCATGCGACCAAAACATATTATGCGGTATTAATCTCCCTTTCGGGAGGCTATTCCCCTCTTTGAGGCAGGTTACCCACGTGTTACTCACCCGTCCGCCGCTAATCCACCCCGAAGGGTTTCATCGCTCGACTTGCATGTGTTAGGCACGCCGCCAGCGTTCGTCCTGAGCCAGGATCAAACTCTCAATTTAAAAGTTTACACTTTTTTAGTTGAAATGATTAATCTGCGACAACTGTTAAGTTGTTACGCAAGCTCATTACATACTTTTTAGTCTTACGACTAAATTTTACTTTATACTAAAGTAATTAACTGGTTTAACGAAATATTATTTCGCTATCTTTACCTATTTCTCTGTTTAATTTTCAAAGACCAACTTGCTTTGTCATCATTTGATGACTTTTACTATTATAATTCTTTTTTTCATCATTGTCAACTACTTTAAAAAATATTTGATAATGAATTTTTCTTTCATCACTGTGCACTTAAAGTTAATTTATAACTGTATGTTCCAGCGACAATTAATATAATATCATATGTATAACTAACCATTTGTTCATAATCATCTATTATATCAATTTGTTTCCATATATATGCTTATTTATACCATATAATCCGTTTTACTCATAATGATACGCTTGGAACATTTGTTACGCATTTAGCACCTATAGACTATAAAATAAAAACCCCGGTAAAAACAATCTTTTTTACCAAAGCTCCTATTTAATGAACATGAAAATGTCTTTTATTATAATGTCATTACTATTTCCTTATATTTATTACCTCTTACTTCAAAATTTTGAAACATATCAAAACTTGCACATGCCGGTGACAACGTCACTATATCACCAGGTTTAGCAACTACTTTAGCTGTAAAAATTGCTTCATTAAAATTTTCAGCAAGTATAATCTGCAAAGTTGTTTCATTTTCTTTAGACATACGCTCAAAAACTTCTTTTATTTTATATTTAGTGTCACCCACTAATATTAGTGTTTTAATATTTGTGTAGCCTTCTTCTGCTAAAGGTTCAAACGGTATTTTTTTATCATATCCTCCTGCAATTAATATAACAGGCTTTTCAAAAGCTTTGAGACTTGCTATAGTTCTAGTTGGAGTAGATGCTATTGAATCATTGTAATATTTAACTCCATCTACTTCCCTCACGAATTCACCCCTATGAGGTACCCCCATAAAAGTGGTAGCCACTTCTCTCATGCTCGCAACTGTTGCTTCATCTTGAGTTGCACAAAAGGCAGTTAATAGGTTTTGCACATTATGCATCCCTTTTAGCTTTATTTCCTCAAGATTACATACTACCTTGTTCATAATGAATAATTTATCATTTTGAAAATATGCACCATCTTCTAGTTTCTCGCATACACTAAAATACTTAACTTTTCCCTTAACCTCTTTTCTTAATTCATAAGTTAACGCGTTATCCTTATTTAATACAATCAGATCACCGTCACGTTGATATATAAACACATTCTTCTTTGCATTTATATATTCCTCCATATCCTTATGAATATCTAGATGATTCACACTCAGATTTGTTACTATTGCTACATCTGTAGAAACCGTCATAGTCATAAGCTGAAAGCTCGACAATTCCAATACTACTTTATCCTCTTTGGTTATTTCTTCAATATTTGCGAACAGTGGTGTTCCAATATTGCCTCCAACCCAAGTTTTATATCCTTCTTTTTTTAATATATTATATATTATTGTAGTTGTAGTTGTTTTTCCATCACTACCAGTTACGCCGTAAGTTTTAGCCGGGCAATATTTTATGAACTCCTCCATTTCGGAAGTTATATATGTTCCTTCTTTTTTTGCTTTCAAAAGAGCAGGGTTATCTACTCTCATAGATGGTGTTTTAAAAATAACATCAAACCCCGTTAGATCATCTAAGTAATCTTCCCCTAATACCAGCTTCACGCCCTCTTCTTCAAAATCTATTGCTACCTTTCCCAGTAAACTATAAGTTTTTTTATCAAAAGCTGTAACAACTGCCTTAAGCTTCACTAGAAAATGTATTAAAGGAATATTGCTAACTCCTATACCTACAACTCCAACTTTTTTTCCTTTTATAAATTCCTTAAATTCATTGAAATCCTTTTTCATATAACCCTCCATGTAATCTCCATATACTTTATATTATATTATTTATTTTACAAATTTATTTTACAATTTTTTAGATTTATTCTATAAAAAAACAACGCATAGTATAACCACAGCCTACTCGAGCCTCATTATATACTATACGCCATTCTCTAAACCAAACTAACTATTCCAATTTAAAATTGTAGTTTTTCTTCTATAAACTTTTCTAAATCATCTATACTTACTCTTATTTGACCCATTGTATCTCTATCTCTAATTGTTACAGTATTATCTTCTAACGTATCAAAATCTACAGTTATGCAGTATGGGGTTCCTATTTCGTCTTCTCTTCTATACCTTTTCCCTATACTTCCGGTTTCATCATAGTCTACGTTAAATTTTTTACCTAGCATAGCAAAAACTTCGAGCGATTTCTCTGATAATTTTTTACTTAAAGGTAGAATAGCCGCCTTAAATGGTGCAAGTGCCGGATGTAAATGAAGCACTGTTCTTACGTCTCCACCTTCAAGTTCTTCTTCATCATATGCATTAACTAAGAATGCAAGAACAACTCTATCTGCACCCAAAGAAGGTTCTATACAATATGGTACATATTTTTCATTAGTAATAGGATCTAGATAACTTAAATCATTCCCTGAATGTTCCATATGTTTCTTTAAGTCATAATCAGTTCTATCAGCAACACCCCATAATTCTCCCCATCCAAAAGGGAACAAGAATTCTATGTCACAAGTAGCATTACTATAGAAAGATAATTCCTCTTCTCCATGGTCTCTAAATCTTAAATTATTCTTTTCCATTCCCAAATTATATAAGAAATTAGCACAATACTCTTTCCAATATGCAAACCATTCTAAATCTGTACCTGGTTTACAGAAAAATTCCAATTCCATTTGCTCAAATTCCCTAGTTCTAAAAATAAAATTCCCTGGTGTTATTTCATTTCTGAAAGCCTTTCCTACTTGGCCTATTCCAAATGGAACTTTTTTTCTTGAAGCTCTTTGAACATTTTTAAAGTTTACAAAGATACCCTGAGCCGTTTCTGGTCTTAAATATATTTCTGATTTTCCATCTTCTGTTATCCCCTGCGAAGTCTTAAACATTAAATTAAATTTTCTAATATCAGTAAAGTCTTTCTTTCCACATTTAGGACATACTATTTCATTTTTTGCTATATATTCTTTTAACTCTTCATTTGACCATCCATCAGCAGTAGCTACTTCTACTCCCTGATTTGTCATATGGTCTTCCACTAACTTATCCGCTCTAAATCTAGCTTTGCAATCTTTGCAATCCATTAGTGGATCTGAAAATCCTCCAACGTGACCCGTCGCAACCCATACTTCCGGATTCATAAGTATAGCGCAGTCTACGCCTACATTATATGGACTTTCTTGAACAAATTTTTTCCACCAGGCTTTTTTAACATTGTTTTTAAATTCAACTCCCAGGGGACCATAATCCCACGAATTAGCGAGCCCTCCATATATATCAGATCCCGGGAATACGAACCCTCTGTTTTTGCATAACGCAACTATTTTATCCATACTTTTTTCAACTGTCATATTAATCCCTCCTATTTTTTTATAATCTAATGATATCTCGTTTTATATACTTCTCAATGGTCATTACAAATATATTAATATTATATCTTGTATTCTTTCCTGTTTGCCCCAAATATAACCAATTCAATTCATCGCACCAGCATAAAGGCATGCTGTTTTATTTTACGTACAAAAAAAAGACTATACCCCAAGGGACGAAAATTATTTCCGCGGTTCCACCCTTATTGGCACATGCCCTACTTTAAGTTCTATACACTCAAAAGTTCCTTTCACAATAATACTTTGATTGTTTACACCAGCCACAACCTCTCTTATGAAGTACTACTACTACTCTTCTTTATCACAGTGAATTATTTTATTATACATTAGATTTTTCATAATATTGAGTTCCAAAAATAAAAAATGGCTCCGCGAAAAGGATTTGAACCTTCAACCTATCGGTTAACAGCCGAGTGCTCCACCGTTGAGCTATCGCGGATTATTATTGCTTACAACAACATTATAACATATACCATTAAAAATTCAATAGTTTTTTCTTTTTTATTTAAATTTCATGATTTTAAGTACTGATGATTACGCTAAAAAAATAAAAAGGATGTTTTAGATTAACTAAAATATCCCTTTCATTTTTTTAAATTACTGAATTGGTTTCATTGTAGGGAATAGGATAACATCTCTTATTGAATAAGAGTCCGTTAAGAACATTACCATTCTATCAATTCCTATACCCAGGCCTCCTGTTGGTGGCATTCCTGTTTCTAATGCGCTCATAAATTCTTCATCTATTAAATAAGCCTCATCATCACCCAGTTCTCTTTCCTTTGCTTGTTGCATAAATCTCTCTCTTTGAACTACTGGATCATTTAACTCTGAGTATGCATTACACACTTCTCTTCCAAACACAAAGCCTTCAAATCTCTCTGTAAACTCTTCATTCCCTCTCTTCTTCTTTGTAAGAGGTGATATTTCTACAGGGTAATCACATAAGAATGTTGGTTGAATTAGTTTTTCTTCCACATATACTTCAAATAATTCATTTAATATATCTGCTTTTGAGCAATTTTCTAATTCTTTTTTAAATTGTAAATGCTTTTCTTTAGCTATAACCCTAGCTTCTTCATTAGTAGTTATTTTATCAAAGTCCACACCTGAATATTCTCTTACTGCATCTACCATAGTAATTCTTCTCCATGGTGGTGTAAAATCTATTTCAGTTCCTTGATAATTTACTTTCATAGTTCCATGAACCTTTTCACAAACGTAAGCTATCATATTTTCCGTAATTTCCATCATATCATTATAATCTGCATAAGCTTCATATAATTCTATCATTGTAAACTCTGGATTATGTCTTATATCTGTTCCTTCGTTTCTAAAGTTTTTACCCATGTCATATACCTTTTCAAAACCAGCAACAATAAGTCTTTTTAAATATAACTCTGTTGCAATTCTAAGATACATCTCAATATCAAGCGCATTATGATGAGTACTAAATGGTCTTGCTGCGGCTCCTCCTGCTACTGTGGATAAAATCGGAGTTTCAACTTCTAAAAATCCTTTGTTATCTAAGTATTCTCGGATATATTTAATTATTGATATTCTCTTCATAAACGTATCTCTTACTTGTGGGTTCATTATTATATCTACTTCTCTTTGCCTAAATCTTAAATCAGGATCTTTTAATCCGTGCCATTTTTCTGGAAGTGGTTTTAGAGCCTTCGCTATAAGCTGAAAATCTACTATATGTAGTGATATCTCACCAGTTTTTGTAACAAAAGGTGTACCAGTTATGCTTACAAAATCTCCTATGTCAAAACTTTTATATTCTTTTAATTTTTCTTCGCCTACATCATCTATTTTTATGTATAGTTGTATTTTACCATATCTATCATGAATATCAGAAAAACCAGCCTTACCATGAACTCTTTTAGACATAAGTCTACCTGCTACAATAACCTGAGCGCCTTCTAATTTCTCAAAATTTTCTTTAACTTCTTGTGATGTATGAGTTCTTTCAACTTTGTACACATCGAATGGATCTTTGCCTTCTTCTTTTAAGGCAGATAATTTTCGTCGTCTTATGGTTACCTGTTCATTATATTTAGATTCAAGTTCATGCAAGTTTTTCTCTTCGCTTTTTTCTTCATTATTTTTTTCGTTTGACATTAATATCCCTCCTGTTTTCCCCAGGTCAGAAAATAATTACTAATCATTTATTCTGCCATATTTCTTCTATGTATATATTTCTTTAGGGCACCTACCAATTATAAATTGTTAAGTACCCCTATGTTCTATAAAAATCAAATAATTTTTAAACAATTACCCACGTCGCACTTCCAATACTTCATACCTACCAACACCATCTGGAACTGTAACTTCTATAATTGCTCCTGATTTCTTACCAACGAGTGCACATCCAACTGGCGACTCATTCGATATTTTATTTATCATTGGATCTGCTTCTGCTGAACCCACTATATAAAACTCAACTTCTTCATCAAACTCATAATCCTTAACCTTAACTATAGATCCTATACTTACTACATCTATTTCAATATCGTTTTCATCTATAACACTTGCATTTCTAAGCATATTTTCCAATTGTATTATTCTACCTTCAACAAATGCTTGTTCATTTTTAGCTTCATCGTACTCTGAGTTTTCGGTTAAGTCCCCATACCCAAGTGCTACCTTTATTTTTTCAGTAATATCTTTTCTCTTGACAGTCTTAAGAAATTCTAATTCTCCCTCTAATTTCGTAATTCCCTCATAGGTCATTACATATTGTTTTGGTACGCTCATTTATTTCTCCCCTTTTTAATTTTTATTAAATAAATTAGTAAACATCCATAAAATTCACTATAAACTAACAATACCCTAGCATATTACACCCCAACTACAATACTGTTTTACTCGGAATATAGTAATTTCATATAATTTATATAATATAAGACTATTAGTTCAAATTGATAAATTATCGGTTCTAAGATTTATTCTTAGAATAACAATACATGTAACCATTTAGCCATTATAAATCAGAGCGTTACTATTGTCAATATGTTACGAACAAAATAGTCTAATATATTACATTATTGTTGAATTTTATTTCTTTAAGATAGATACCATTATACTTAAGAGCTTTTTCAATGTCACTTTCTTGCATTTGACATAATATCGATCCTAAAAGTTCGATAGAAAAATCTCCTTTAAAAGTTTTCCAAGGCACATTATAACTTACATCATTTACAGCTATAATATTTTTTGACGTGCTTATACTATTATCTAAGAACCAGACTAATTTCCCATCACCGAATTCATAATCTTTAGATGAAACAATAAAATCGGCTATTTTAATAGCATATAGTTCATCATCTGTAACAATAGGCGATACACCAAAATTAGCGATAATATAATCTGCAAGCTTTCTAGCTTTTACCAAATCATGCGATAAAAATACAATATACTTGCAATGCTTTGCTAATTCCACAATAATATTATAGTTTATTATTTCTACAGCATCATATATAACAATGCAGCAATTTTTCAAACTTTTGTTTCTCATTCTAATCATAAGTCGCATGCTTTTTATAACACTAAAAGCTAAGAATCGCTTTTGAAATTCATTAAAATAATTATAATCCATAGGCCTCAGTGTTTTTGGCGATAATTGCACTTCACTACATTTACATATTTTTTTAGCATAAGTTAAATTGTTTAAATATGCTTTTCTATTAAAATTAGGTGGCATCCTTACACTCGTAACTTTAATATCTAATTCTTTAATGTATTCATTACTTATTACTTTCATCTTTAGTTTATCTTTAATTTTACTTAAAAATCCAAATTCATTATATAAATTATCTATATTTGAAGTTATACATAAAATTGGCTTCATACATCTGCACCTTATACATTAATGTACTATTATCTTATTCAGTGTTAATTATATAAATTCCCGTTTTAATTTTAAATTACTTCTATGGTCTTCAAATAATTCTTATAAACCAAAAGTACCTGCTTTACCTCATCATAAGTATTTTTAGTATTAATTTCATTCTTAATTTCAGCACAGTTGTTAAGCCCTTTGATATACCAGGCTGTATGTTTCCTCATTTCTCTAACAGCCTTAATTTCTTCATAATATTTTACAGCTAAATTTAAATGCCTTATACACATATCTATTTTTTCTTCAGGAGTAGGGTATATAACTTTTTCTCCGTTTATTGCCTGCTTAATCTCTCTAAAAATCCATGGGTTACCCCTAGACCCTCTTGCAATCATTATAGCATCACAATTAGTCATTTCCTTTATTTTGACAGCATCCTCTACGGAAAATATGTCCCCATTACCTATTACTGGTACTTTAACATTTTCTTTTACAGCCCTTATAATATCCCAATCAGCCTTGCCTTCATACATTTGTTCGCGAGTCCTGCCATGCACTGCAATAGCATCTATCCCTGCATCCTCCATATATTTAGCAAATTCTATAGCATTAACATTATTTGAATCAAATCCCTTTCTAAACTTCACTGTCACAGGCTTTGTTGAAACCTTTTTCATTTCTTTTATTATTTGCGCCGCTAGTTTAGGATTTTTCATCAAAGCTGATCCCTCTCCATTTTTCACTATTTTATGAACAGGACACCCCATATTTACATCAACCATACATATATCGCTTCTTGCGTTGAAAATTTCACAGGAACTAGCCATAATCTTAGGATCATTACCAAATATCTGAACGGCTACAGGTTTCTCTTGACCCGAAATTCGCATAAGTGATTCTGTATTGTCACTTCCATAATATAACCCTTTAGCACTTACCATTTCAGTATATAGTAGACCACACCCTAATTCTTTGCACAACCCTCTAAAAGCAATATCTGTAATTCCTGCCATAGGGGCTAAAAAAACATCGTTTTCAAAGTTAATATTTGATATTTTCATTAAATCACCTATTCCCTATTCTTCTCATAAATCATTCTAAGGCCTTCTAAGGTTAAATTCGGATGAAACTCATCAATAGCAGAAGACTCTTTGGTTATTAGTTTTGAAAGTCCACCTGTAGCTACTACAAAAGGCTCTTCTTCTCCCATACTAAGCATTTCACTTTTCATTTTATTAACAATATAATCTACTTGACCAATATATCCATATATTATTCCAGACTGCATGCTTTCAACAGTATTTTTACATATAACTGTTTCTGGTTTTACAAGCTCCACCCGAGGTAGCTTTGCCGCTCTCTCAAATAGTGCTTCAGAAGCTATTTTAATACCAGGACATATAGTTCCACCTAAGTAATTAGCCTCTTTGCTTATAGCACAGAAGGTTGTAGCTGTACCAAAATCTATTAGTATTAATGATCTTTTATAAATTTCATGAGCTGAAACAGCATTAACAATTCTATCCGCACCTACTTCTTTAGGATTATCATATTTTACATTTATTCCAGTCTTAATCCCCGGTCCTACTACCATTGGTTTCAAATCGAAATATTTTCTTATCATATGTTCTAGTGAATACATACTATTGGGAACAACCGAGGAAATTATTACGCCTTTAATATGTTCTGTTTTTATATTTCTCTGATTAAATAATTGCATTGCTTGAATTCCGTACTCGTCAGCAGTTTTTTTTGCATCAGTAGATATTCTCCACTCTACAATTAACTCCTTTTCCTTAAAAACGCCTAAAACAGTATTAGTATTTCCAACATCTAAAACTAAAATCACTTTATACACCACCTATATAATTTAAAACAACTTGCAAGTCGTTTTATATTTTTGCCATTATAAAAACACAAAAATAATATATCCAATATTATAAAATATTAATTTCAACCGTTCCTAATTTAACAATCTAATTTTAACAATTTGAACATATTTGTCAAGTTAAATCTTTATAAGAAGTTTTGTTTAATTAAATAAACTCCTGGGTCGCTGCAATATTAACGGTTACGGTGAAAGTTACATCTATAACGCTAATTCTATATATTATACCACAATTCTCATCAAATGTTGGTATATAATTACAGTAAGTTTCTTGGTAAATCGCAATAATATAAACTATCTGTTAGAATGGCCTCTCTTTACTGGTTACATGATATAAAAAAGACATACAGCTAACTCACTGTATGTCTTTTACCAAGTTAAATCTTTGTTAAATCAATCTCACCTGAATCTGTTTTAGCCATTATAGCCTCAAAATCCACGCCTTCGAGTTTTTCTTTTAACAACAGTTCTTGAGCCACTGCATGAAGTTTACTTGCATTTTCAGCAAGAATTTTTTCAGCTTTTCCATAAGCTTCATCGATAAGCATCTTAACTTCTGAATCTATTTTATTAGCTATTTCTTCACTAAAGTTTCTACTTTTGCCTAAATCTCTTCCAAGGAATACTTCATTATGATCATTACCAAAAGATATTGGTCCGAGTTCATCACTCATACCATATTCCATAACCATCTTTCTTGCAATAGCCGATGCTCTATCAATATCATTCTTAGCACCTGTGCTAATATCTTTTAATACTAATTTTTCAGCAACTCTACCGCCTAATAACCCGACCATTTCATCTTTAAGTTTTAGTTTTGAAGTATAAGCAGTATCCTCTTCAGGTAGATGCATTGTGTACCCACCTGCCATTCCTCTTGGTATAATACTTATTTGATGAATCGGATCAGACAATGGAGAATATTTCATTACTACAGCATGCCCTGCTTCATGATATGCTGTTAATTTTCTATCTTTTTCACTGATAACTTTACTCTTCTTTTCCGGTCCAGCAATAACCCTAGTTACCGCTTCATCAAGCTCTTTCATTTCTATAACTGTTTTTTTATTTCTAACTGTAAGCAGTGCAGCTTCGTTCATTAAATTCTCAAGGTCTGCACCAGTGAACCCAGGTGTCCTTTTAGCTAATACATCAAGTTTTACTTCTTCTGCTAAATGTTTACCTTTGGAATGTACCTTTAGAATTTCTTCTCTTCCTTTAACATCAGGCGCACCCACTAATATATGTCTATCAAATCTGCCTGGTCTCAAAAGAGCAGGATCAAGTATGTCTGGTCTATTTGTTGCGGCTATCATAATTATGCCTTCATTTACACCAAATCCATCCATCTCAACTAATAGCTGATTTAGGGTTTGCTCTCTTTCATCATGACCACCGCCAACGCCAGCTCCTCTTTGTCTACCTACTGCATCAATTTCATCAATAAATATTATACAAGGAGCACTTTTTTTCGCTTGTTCAAATAAATCTCTTACTCTTGAAGCTCCAACACCTACAAACATCTCTACAAATTCCGAACCTGATATACTATAAAATGGAACTCCTGCTTCTCCTGATACTGCTCTCGCAAGTAAAGTCTTACCTGTACCCGGTGGTCCTATAAGAAGAATACCTTTAGGAATTCTTGCACCTGCTTCTAGGTATCTTTTAGGTTGTTTTAAGAAATCCACAACTTCTGCAAGTTCTTCCTTTTCTTCATCTTCACCAGCTACATCATCAAATGTAACTTTCTTCTTATCTGGCGTTGCTATTTTGGCTCTACTTTTACCAAAATTCATTACACCTCTATTACCTCCACCGCCGCCACCTTGCGATTGCTGCATATACATAAACCAAAAGGCCACTAACATTAAAATTATAAGGAGTGTTGGCAAGACATTTAACCACATTGGCATACTAGCTGGCTTTAAGTATGTTTCTGTAACGCTTGCATTTGGGTTTTGGTCCATAACTTGAAGCAATCTCGTCAATGGGACTATAGTTTCATATCGTGTTCCGTTCTTTAGTTCTCCTGATACTGTTTTATCTTCTTTTACCTGAACAGTTTTAATATCTTTTTTAATCCAATATTCTTGGAATTTATTAACGCTGATTTGGCTAACATCTTTGCTACTATCAAGTACGGTTAGTGCTGCATAAATCACAAGTACAAACACTACGATCCAGATTGATGCACTAGAAATTTTCTTCATTAGAAACCCCCCTTTCTTTTTATTCACTTTAAAATTTTATCACATTAAAAAGCAGTTGACAATAATATATATATTATTTTATACACATTTACTTATAAATTTCTTCTTTAAGTATTCCTATAAATGGTAAATTTCTATATTTCTCTGCATAGTCCAGGCCAAATCCTACAAGGAAGTAATCTGGTACATCGTAACCTAAATATTTAACATCTATATTGGCCGTTCTTCTTTCTGGTTTATTCAGTAAGCATATAATTTCTAAACTATTAGGTTTCCTTGCAGATAGTAACTTCATTAGATATTTAAGTGTAACTCCAGAATCTATAATATCCTCTACTATTAATACATCCTTTCCCTCAATTTCAAAGTCTAAATCCTTTAAGATCTTTACAACCCCTGAAGTTTTAGTGGAATTCCCATAGCTTGTAACTGCCATAAAATCCATTTTACATGGTATTGTAATTTGCTTTACTAAATCTGACATAAATATGACTGATCCTTTTAAAATACCAATTAGTATAAGCTCTTTGCCTAAATAATCCTTACTTATTCTTGCGCCCATTTGCCTAATTTTATCTCTTAATTGATCTTCGCTGTATACTACCTCTTTAATATCATTGTTCATTCTTATTCCTCTCTTCCAATTCTAATCTGCAATATATTTTTAGTATCCTTTGTAACCTTGAATTTTTCGCTAACCCTATATCCAACTACCCAACCTATATTATCCCCAAAACATATTAACGGTATTGCATTTCTTTGGGCTTTAGGTATTTTCAAATCTATAAACAAATCCTTAATCTTTTTACTACCCTTCATACCTAGTGGAATGAATCTATCCCCATCTTTTCTATACCTAAATATTATTGGTTTCTTAATTTTATCATAGTCAAAATACTTAATACAATCATTTTCTTTAAATTCTGTAAATTGTAGCTTAGGATTAACATCAATTTTTACTACTTTATTTAAAGAATGAATAAAGTTTTCCTGATTTATATTTAGAGAGTACTGATTGTTATTAGCTTCAGTAGCTTTTACATAAATATATATATGTATATTCCCATAACAGTTTTCAACTATTATATTCTGAGGTAGCATTATACTTTTACCTGTTCCATGTCTTTGAAGTTCTATAATACTATATATATGAACTTTTTCAAAATTATATAAATTATGATTCACCGCAAGCAAAGCACTCCTAATAATCCTACTTAAAATCGCTTCATGCTCCGCAAAAGCTGCCTTATTTATTATAACCCTTTGCTGACCTATCTCACAATGCTTTTTATACTCTTTTTCAGAAATATTTTCCAAATACTCATTGTCTTTTTTTACAATAGTTGATAATCGATTTAATGTTTTAATTATATCTTTGTTAAAATTTTCTTCCATATATGGAATCAATTCTAATCTTACCTTATTTCTCGCATAAATATTTTCTAAATTCGATTTATCTATTCTTGGATTGATATTATTACTTAAACAATATTTCTCTATTTTTTTTCTACTAAGACGAAGTATGGGTCTTACATATATTTTGTCGCGGACAGGTCTTATTCCTACTATACCCTCGATACCCGTTCCTCTCATTATCCTCATTAAAATAGTTTCAGCTTGATCATTAGCATTATGTGCCAAAGCGACTTTATTAGCATTTAATTTAACCATAAGTTTCTCGAAATATCCATATCTGGCTTCTCGTCCTGCCATTTCACAAGATAAATTCTTTTCCTTTGAAATTCTATGTACATCCACTTTTTCACTATAAAAATCTATATTCAAACTCTCACAAATTTCTTTTGCATATTCCTGATCTTTATCAGACTCATCTCCTCTAAGACAATGGTTTAGATGTGCACCAATAAGTGTAATCCCAAGTTCTTCCTTAAAGTTGTTTAAAATATAGAGCAAACACGTGGAGTCAGGTCCACCAGAAAATGCAACTATAACCTTATCTCCCTTATCAAACATTGAATTCTCTTTTATAAAGTCCATAACTGTTTCTGACAAAATTTTCACTTCCCAAATTTATTTTTAAAATGTTTTCTGTTTTTTGGAGGTTTATATTTTTTTAATACCATATCACTATATCATATTACTATATCATTTAGTAATATATATTTTCCATTTTTTTAGACATCCCTTTAAATCATCTCCTGGGTCGCTGCGATATTAATGACTTCAGAAGGAGATTTAAACTCCCACTGAAGTTTTCTATTTGTTAGGGCGTGTAACTCCCACTTATAGAAATGAGAGACTTCCCTTCTGAAATGTCGTTAAAAATGGGAAAAATGAAGAATATAAAAGAGGTTCTTACCCCCATAAATACTTTCTCCATTTTTTAATTTCTTTTATTATATATTCCCTATTTTTTTCTCAATCTACAGGGCATTAAGATTTTTTCTTTTATAAAATACATTTAGTATAGACTATATATCTTTGAAACAAGAACTGTCATATCATCTTTTACTCTATTGCCACTTAATTTTTTTGCTTCTGAGAGCAACCCTTCAGCTAAATCCTTGGGATTGTTGCAATTATTTTTACCTAGATAATCAACTACCCAATCTACCCTCCCTACATTTTCATCATTGTAATCTAATACCCCATCACTAAGCATAACCATAATATCTCCATTTTTTAATTCCATTTGCTGTATATCTATATCTGCTTTATCTAAAACACCAATAGGAAGAGATTTTGATTTTATAATTTCTAAACTTTCACCCGATTTCAGAAAAGTTGCAACTGCCCCCACTTTTAAGAAATCAATTTCCCCAGTGTATAAGTCTATGCTGCTTAAATCTATAGTTGAAAATTTTTCTTCTTCGGAAAATCTCAATGTCATTATTGAATTCACAGTGTTAATAGCCGTAATTTTACTAAAACCTGCTGATGTAAACTTTTCTATTAATTCAACCGCAGCCTCGCTCTCTCTACCCGCTTGAGGTCCTGATCCCATGCCATCACTAATAATTGACATATAACTTCCATCAGGAAGCTTACCAAAGCTATAGCTATCTCCATTGGACCTTTCACCATCTTTACACTGCCTAGCCACATTAGACACCACATGAAACTTAGGTGTTTCTTCAATAGTTACCTTACATATATTAGTCTTCGGATTTATATTACACCCCTCATCACTAACACACATGCACTTGCCTGTGACCCCATTTATAATAGGCAATAAATCCTTTACACACATTTGCCTTCCGCTGCAAGCGTTAAGTGACAATTTAATACTCAATCGTCCAAGCTTATCATTCAAACACATAAGATCATTGTGCTTAACTCTATTTTTATCTAAGGCTCTACATATAAGTTTTTCCATAGAAGTATTTATTTGAATTTCAGAATTAAAATCTTCAACAATTTCTCCTACAGAACCCGCCATATTACTAATCTGATTTGCTAAAAGCTCTCTGCCTTCACTAAGTCTCGTTCTCCACATTTCATTTATAATGTGCTTATTAACAATATCTTCTGTATTTTTAAGTATGGCGGTTCTCTTTATACATTTTCTTTCAATTTCTTCCGGTACGCTATTATTCTTCCTCTCAAAATTTTGAATTAATTCTTCAAATGCTGCATATGTATAATGTAATTCCCTTTTCCAACACATAGACTTCATATTACAATTACTACACACCCTGTCTGCAAGATTTTCAACCAACGCGCTGCTTTTACCTTTCATCGCCAATTTTTCATTATCCACTAAATTATTTAATATATCTGACATATTAGAAAGTACATCTGAAAAATTATTTAGCCTTCCTACAAATGTATCTTTAATTTTATTTATATACCCCTGTTCTACATTTTGCTTTTTTTTATCGGAATTAAATTCTGTGGATAATTCGCTATAAACTTTTTGTGGTATTAGCAAAAATATTACAGCAGCTACAAAAGCTTCAAATATCATAAAATCAGATCCCGTAATACAATATATTTTTATTATTGAAAAGGCTACTAAATAAGATGTTGCACTTAAAATCTTTCCAGTTTCTTTAAAAACACCCGTTATTAAGCCACAAACACCATACATTCCTATAAACACAATCATATTTTCAGAAGACATTCCTACAATAATACCCATGGAAATCCCTGATGCAGCACCAGCTCCACTTCCGTTAATGTAAGCTATTATTATAACAAATGCCAGGCCTAAAATATTCGTAATTGATATGGCAAATATACTTAGTCCCCAAGTACCTGCTATAATTAAAGAGCTTATAATTGACATACTTATTATTTCTTCATTCGAAAATATATGTTTTGTTTTAATCTCCTTAAAGCATAAAAGACTATAGTCCAGAATAAAATATAATGGGAAGATACATAAAACTAGAAAAAATGAATTTAAAAAAGCCATTAACCCACTTACCCGGGTTATGAAGAAATTATAGGTAAACAACTCAAATATAATAATAGCAAACATGCTAGCTAAAACTTTAGTTTTTGATTTTATTTTGTTGAAAACATGACTCAAAAAAGCAATTGTAACTATTACTATTAAATATGATGGTATATTCTTTGCACTACCATTTAAAGTAATATAGCCTAAAAATGTACCACTGGCTGTAATTATTGAAATTCTATGATTATTTACAAATATTGTAGCTATTAAGAAAGCTATTCCAAATGGGGCAGTGTTATTAAGAAGCAGGACCCTACTTATTAATAAGCTTATCGCAAAATAAACAATTCCTGTAATAATTAAATTAGTATTTAATGCATTTTTCTTTTTTACTTCATCTTTTATCTTTCTAAGTCTTTCATATGGAAATATATCAATCCCGTATTGCATATTAAAAATCACCCACCCTTTAATCATTAGGACTCCATTATAGCAACGTCCCTTGGAAATAAATGTCATAAGATGGGGTGCTCGTATGTTTTTTATGAGACAATAATTTGTATATTTTTTACATTTCATTTTTACAATTCCCTATAATATAAAAAAACCTACCATATTAATATAGTAGGTTTTAAAATATTAAATGAAGCTTGTCACTTCATGGCATTGTATATTCGAGAAATTTATACTTATATGTTTTTGCACATTATAGCTTATGTTTTATAGTTTTCCAGAAAATAAAAAATAACTCACAATATAAATTGTGAGTTATGGTAGCGGAAATAGGACTTGAACCTACGACCCTTCGGGTATGAACCGAATGCTCTAGCCAGCTGAGCTATTCCGCCATAGTTGGTTGCGGGAGTAGGACTTGAACCTACGACCTTCGGGTTATGAGCCCGACGAGCTACCAACTGCTCCATCCCGCGATATTTGGTGCTGAAGACCGGAATCGAACCGGTACGGTGTTTAACCACCGCAGGATTTTAAGTCCTGTGCGTCTGCCAGTTCCGCCACTCCAGCTTATTTACTTACTTGCAGTATACTTGTTATGAAGTTTTATTTTACTTACGTTCTAAATAATCTAAAACTTATTGGTTGCGGGAGTAGGACTTGAACCTACGACCTTTGGGTTATGAGCCCAACGAGCTACCAACTGCTCCATCCCGCGATATTTGGTGCTGAAGACCGGAATCGAACCGGTACGGTGTTTAACCACCGCAGGATTTTAAGTCCTGTGCGTCTGCCAGTTCCGCCACTCCAGCTTATTTACTTGCAGTATACTTGCTTTTAACTTACCTGTTATGAAATCTTATTTAACTTACGTATTAAGTAATTTAAAACTTATTGGTTGCGGGAGTAGGACTTGAACCTACGACCTTTGGGTTATGAGCCCAACGAGCTACCAACTGCTCCATCCCGCGATATTGTATTTAAGAATAAATTTGAATTAATACGGCATTAACTCTTCATAATTTCATATCCTACGCATTTTTTAGTTTTTTTACTTTAACTTGTTTGCTTTTAGCTAATTATATTTAGAATCTTATTTAGCTGAAATAATGAGTGATTTAAAACTCATTGGTTGCGTGAGTAGGACTTGAACCTACGACCTTCGGGTTATGAGCCCGACGAGCTACCAACTGCTCCATCCCGCGATATTAATGCTAAAGACTAAACTTTAATTGATATAATATTTAACTATCACATTATTTTAAGTTCTATATGTCTATTTATTTTTTCATACCAGCTTACTATTACTGTTAAATAAGTTTCTTAAAATCATTTTTAATGTTATACTAATTCGCTACATATGTCAATAGTTTTTTATAAAAAACATATTATGTTTTTAAACTCATCATATGCCAAAGTGGTAGCGGAAATAGGACTTGAACCTACGACCCTTCGGGTATGAACCGAATGCTCTAGCCAGCTGAGCTATTCCGCCATAGTTGGTTGCGGGAGTAGGACTTGAACCTACGACCTTCGGGTTATGAGCCCGACGAGCTACCAACTGCTCCATCCCGCGATATTTGGTGCTGAAGACCGGAATCGAACCGGTACGGTGTTTAACCACCGCAGGATTTTAAGTCCTGTGCGTCTGCCAGTTCCGCCACTCCAGCATACTTACTTGCAGTATACTTACTTGTAGCGTTAGAAAACGCTACCTCTTGGCAACATGTTTTATTATATATGATGTATAAACCGTTGTCAATAACTTTTTTTTGTTAAAATAGGAACTAAATACTTAGTTCCTACAGATTTACTAATAGCTTGAAGTTTTTTTACTGTAACCTCTTCCTTTTCCTTCTTGATGTTTTTTAACATCTTGAAATCTTTCTTCACTATCTTTTAGAAATTTAGTCATTATATCTTCAAATCCACTTGCATTTGCTTTGCTTTTTTCCTTTTCCCAATCTATTTCCATAGGTTTAATAGATTTTTTAGGCGCTCCAGCTTGTTTTATTGATAAACTTATTTTCCCATTATCATCTACAGAGATTACTTTAACTTTTACTATATCATTTTCTTTTAGATGATCATTAACATTTTTAACGAATGTATCTGAAACCTCAGATATATGCACTAATCCTGTCTTACCCTCCACTTCTACAAACGCACCAAAATTGGTGATATTTACTACTTTACCTTCTACAATACTTCCAGCCATTAAGGTCATATTAAAAATACTCCTCCTTAAAAATTATGTTTTTATTTTATATATTAATTTAATAATAAGCGTAACAATAATTATAGCATTTAGTTTTTATTATCCATAACAGGAGTTTCACCTTCTTTAACAAGACCTAATATTTCTCTTGCTAATTTTTCTATATATTTGTCAGTTTTAGATAACTCTACTTCATCCTGTAATACTTTTTTTTGTTCTTTTTTCTTTTGTAATTCAACATTATACTTTTGCAGTTCTTTCTTTTGTCTGCTCATAATTGATTGTTGCTGAATTAAAAGATAACATACATACATCATAGCAAAAACTAATACGGCACTTTTAATACTAAATTTTTTTTTCATATCCGATACCCTTTTCCTTTCAATGGAATGAGTATTGTTTACGCTTCATAAACCTATTCTAATTTGTATTCCACATTTCTTCAAGCTATTTCTTCATAATTTATCTTTTTTTTTTATTTTGAGCTTATAAACTAACAAATTTGCTGGGTATAAAATAGCATTCCTTACAACCCTAAATACTTTCCCATTGAATATTATTAATTTATATTGTACCCTTATAAATACTCCACTTAATAGTTTCAAATATAAGTATACTCCTAATATTAAACATACATACACATAAAAGTTTATGTACCCTTTATTAGTATACATCAAAAATATAAAAACCACTATAGAAGTTAATGTCCAAAATAACAAATCCTGTATTATAGTCAGCACCTTGTTAGGATTTTCAAATCCCCTTATCAATCTATATATATCAAAAAATACTCCAGTTATTATTCCTGCTAGCAAACTGAAAATTATAAGATTAACTTGGCCTATCAACGAAATTATCATAATTCTTCTACCTAAACAATCTTGATATTATGCTATCTTTTTTTTCTTTACTTTTGTCGCTAGTATACACAAAAGAATCCACTTGCCCAGTTATTATAACATCCCCATTTTGAACATCCAACTTGTTCATCTTTAATTCTTGTCCTTTTACTATCATTGTTCCAACATCTGTATTCAATAATATTTGGCTTTCATTAAAATTTATAACCTCTACAACTCCGTTAACAGTTAATTTTTTTCTGTTTTCAAGCATTAAACTGCTTTTCTTATCTTCTATTTTTATTTCTTTCTTCACTTCCATAATATCCCCCTTATTAGTTTTGCTCTAAAAAATTGGGAATTAAGAAGCTAATCTTATTCTCAATTCTTAATTAATGACATACAATTGTATTCCTATAAAATATATATGCTTATTAAGCTTAATTAAGAATTGTATTTAGCAACATTTATTCTTTGTCTTCTCTTCCTGAAATTATTTCATACATTTCTTTTGCACTCTCTTTTGTCACATGCTCTGCAATATTTATAATTTTAGCTTTTAAAATTTGATTCGCAAATTTAATTTCTATAATATCACTCTCGCCTACTACAGTTCCTGCTTTTGCCACTTTATCATTTATAGAAACTCTGCCATTCTCACAAGCTTCTTTTGCAATGGTTCTTCTCTTTATAATTCTTGACACTTTTAAATATTTATCTAATCTCATTTATACTTCCCCTTTTTAATGTTCTTTACCCATTCAATAATTCAACTAAAGTTTTTAAAATAAAAAACCTAGATATACATCCAGGTTTTTCACATCATAATAATATTATTTGTTAACTATATCTTTAAATTCTTTACCAGCTTTAAATACTGGAACTGTTGATGCTGCAATTTGAATTTCTTCCTTTGTTCTTGGGTTTCTACCCATTCTAGCTGCTCTTGCTCTTGTTTCAAAAGTTCCGAATCCAACCAATTGGACTTTTTCACCTTTTTCTAATGTTTCTTCAATGCTTTCTATAATACCTTTTAGAGCTGCTTCTGCATCTTTTTTTGATAAACTTGATTTTTCTGATATGCTTGTTATTAATTCTGATTTATTCACTTTTGTTGCCTCCTTGTTATTGAGTACATTACTTAGTAGTGATTATACTATTAAATAGCATATTCTTCACTGATTTTGAAATTCCTTCTTTTAGCCTAATTTTTATTTACAAATAAATTTATCGTCTTTTAGATTCGTTCCATAATTCGTCCATTTCAGTAAGTGTCATGTTCTTTAAATCTAAATACTTATTCCTTGCACTTTCTTCTATGTACGCAAAGCGATTGATAAATTTATCTATAGTATAATTTACTGCAAATTCAGGGTCTATGTCAAGTAGTCTAGCAACATTTACAGTAGAAAACACCAAATCTCCCACTTCTTCTACTATTTTTACCCTATTATTACCTTTATATACATCTCTTACTTCCTGTAATTCTTCTAGAACCTTTCCCATAGCAAGTTCAATGCAGTCAGAGTCAAAACCTACTTTTGCTGCTTTTTGCTGAACCTTGTCTGCCCTCATTAACCCTGGCAGGTTTTTCGGAACATGCTTTAGCGTATCCGTATAACTCTTAAACCCTCTTTCTTCAATCTTAATATTTTCCCAACTTTCTAAAATCTCTTTACAATTTTTACCTTCACGAACTTTAAAAATATGAGGATGCCTGTTTATCATCTTATTTGTGATGCCGCAAATAACATCATTTATATTAAAATATCCCTCTTCTTTTCCTATTTGTGCATGAAATACAACCTGTAGTAATACATCACCTAGTTCCTCAATAATATTATCTTCATCATTGTCTTCTATGGCTTCTATAACCTCATAACATTCTTCAATAAGATATGTTTTCAAAGATTCATGAGTTTGCTGTCTATCCCATGCACATCCATTTTCAGCCCTCAATGTGTCCATAACTTGAATTAAATCGTGAAAATCTTTTGTAGCCTCTAATTCTTTTGGTATATAAATTGAGGTAAGATAGTCTATATCCTTTTGTCTATCTAATTCATATAAGTTAATTTTCCTTATACTTTCTAACCCTTTTATACCTGCAGCTCTAACAAAACAAATCTCCATATCATCTTTGTAATACTCAAGCAAAGCAAGTTTTACGTCCGAAGCTATAGAAACGTTATAAACTTGGGTTATTAAAAGTCCTACCCTTTTATCTAAAACTTGATTTTTTATATCAAAGGCATCTATTATTTTTAGTCCTTCAATAGGATCTAGTTTTAAGCTTTGAATCACTGCATCTATAAAGCTAACCGCGGGAAGAATTTCTATATCTATTTTGTTTTTTTCACAAAGCTTTATTAAAAGTTTAACAGAAGTTTCTGCCACAAGCGGGTGACCTGGAACTCCATATACGATATCTCCATACATTTCGTGTTTCTTAATAAGATCTTCTGCAATATCCCTATACACATCATCAAAACTATTATATTCTTCATATCTATCATCATAGGTTTCAAATTTTATACATATCGATTTTAGGTAATCCACAGTAGGGTGCCTTTCTGTTCTTAAATAAATCTTTTTACCACCTTTAAGAATTTCAAGTGTTCCTACAGTTAGTGATTCTACTGACCCAGGACCCAATCCCACTATTTTAATCATTAGCTTCCACTCCTTTATTTTTGCTTTAAAACTTTCTTTTTAATTTCCTCATATTCAAATATTCTAAGCAAAAAAACAAATATTAAATAAACAATAACGCCTATTAATATGGATATTAAACAAGATAATCCACTGCTCCTTGTATAATTATAGACATTAGCGTTACTAAATACAACTGCAACTATCATTATAATAGCAGCAATAGCTGGTTTTACAAAAGAGTCTACACGGTTGATTTTTATATTTAAATTTCTCTTTAGATCGTGCATATTTAATAAACAACTTGTAACATATCCTAAAATGGTTCCTATAACTGCCCCATAGATATTTACAAATGGAAGCGAAACTAATACGTACGTTATAATAACCTTTACGATGCACCCTAATGCCAAATTGTATACAGGCTTCATATAATTGCCTATGCCTTGAAGTATCGCAGTGCTGGTTTGCGTTAGAATTACAAAAGGTATGCATATTGATATATATTGTAGTATTTCATATCCGGCCGCATCTTTCATAAAAACCAAATTCATTATAGGATAAGCCATAAAAAACATCCCTAAAGAAGACGGCAGCGAGATAACATTAGATAATTTCACCGCCATATCTACTCTTTTAATAAGTTCCCCGCTTCTTCCTAAATAAAACGCTTCAGCAATTATAGGCACTAGAGATGTGCACAGAGCCATTGAAAGAGCCAAAGGTACATTCATCAATGTAAACACCTTCCCAGTCAGCTGACCATACATTACAGCAGATTGTGTTTGCGAAAATCCAGCTTTTAGAAGTTGCTGCGGTACTAACATAGAATCTATCAATGCCATAACCGTCCCAACTGCAGCACCCAAAGATATTGGTAATGCAGCCTTGCTTAAATCAGCTAAAATATGCTTGTGCTTTGTTTTTTTCCTTACTGACTGCCCTTTTTTCATTTTAGTGTAAGTTAAAAACAAGTATATACTTCCCATAATTGCACCAACAAGGGTTCCAAGGGCCGCTCCTGCAGCCGCATATTCAATTCCCTTTGGAAACAATAAATATGCAAATAAAACTCCAGCGACAACTCTTCCAAACTGTTCTACTATTTGCGAAACAGCAGTGGGTCTAACATTTTGTAGCCCTTGAAAGAAGCCTTTAAAAGTACACATAACGGAAACAAAAATTGGAGCTATAGCAATTACCAAAAAAGAGTAATATGATTTAGGATCCCATTTAAGCATTGATATAATAGGCCTTGCAAACATTAACATAAGCGCAGTAGCTGCTCCGCCTAATATAATCATTAAAACAAGTGTTTGTCTTAAGACTTGGTGCGCTCCCTCCTGATCATTTTTAGCGGTCATCTCCGCAATAATCTTAGACATAGCAATGGGCACACCTGAAGCTACTGCTACAAACATCATATACAATGGATAAGACATCTGGTAGTATCCCATCCCCTCATCTTTTATAAGTGCTTGTATTGGAATTCTAAAAAACAACCCTAAAAATCTAGCAAATATTCCTGCCATCCCAAGTATAATAGTCCCCTTTATCAATGAATGTTTCTTCATAATAACCTCCTTATATTCCCGTGGTGTATGTAAGAATTACATTCTCTAATTATGAATATTTGATTTAAGGGCTTATTATTACTAATACTTCAAAAAACAAAAGTATATATTACTGCAAATATGTTTCACTTCGCTGAGTAATATATACTTTTAGGTTTATTGTTCCATTTGTTTTCCTAGAAAAGAGGCTGCAGTTTCAGCTAGCTTTAACTCTAAGTTTCCAAATTTAGCTTCTAGCTCTGTAGATATTATTATTACTGCTCCAATTGCGTCCCCTTCTGCTATTATAGGCGCAATTACTTGAGCATGGTATTTATTTTCCATTTCATCATCATACAGTGATATAACTTTTTCTGAACCTTCACCTAATACAGCAGCCTTTCTATTTTCCATTACTTTTTCTAATTCATTGCTAATTTTTTTATCTACATACTCTTTTTTAGGACAACCACTTACAGATATTATGTTGTCTTTATCGCATATAATTATTATGTTTCCTATATTTTGTTGTAATGAATCAGCATATTCTCTAGAAAATTCACTTAATTCACCTATAGGTGAATATTTCTTTAAAATAACTCCACCTTCTCTATCAGTAAATATTTCTAGTGGGTCTCCTTCTCGTATTCTCAGTGTTCTTCTTATTTCTTTAGGTATAACAACCCTTCCCAAATCATCTATACGTCTTACTATTCCGGTTGCTTTCATTTAAATAATTCCCTCCTTATATAAAGTTTTATATAATATACTAGCTTTATTATTATCTTTCTAAACTTGAATTTTTATGCACATTTGCAAATGTTTAAATAAAAATAAAGAATACCTCCATATTAAAGGTATTCTTTATACATTAAATCGTCTCCTGCGGAGCTGCAATATTAACGACTTCAGAAGTAGATTTATACTCCCACTTATAGAAGTGGGGGGCTTTCCTTCTGAAATGTCATTAAAATGCTATAGATTTTTCGGATATTGCTTTATATTCGCTTCTTTTTTCCATTTTGTCATAGCCTCTGTCCATGCACTTTCTTTTCCCTGTGTTATAAGCGTTTTTTCTACTTCTGCCTTAACAGCTGTAAATTTCTTTACAGGGTATTCTTTTTTTTCTATAGTCTTTATTATATGCCATCCATATTGAGTTTTAACAGGTGCTGAGATTTTACCTTTTGGCAAAGCAATAGCTGCTGCCATAAAGGTTTTATCCATTTGAGCATCATTATACTCTACATCTCCTAAATCTCCACCATTGTCCTTAGTTCCATCTGTACCTTTTTCTTTTGCGACTTTCGCAAAATCTTCACCAGCGTCTAAACGTTTCTTAATGGCTATAGCTTCCGGTTCTGTTGCTACTAAAATATGAGCTGCATGAATTGTATTCGGTTTTTCTGTAAACTGGTTTGGATTAGCATCGTAATATGCTTTTTCCTGTGCCTCAGTAACTTTAACATTTTTTGTAACTTCAGTGAATAGTGCATCTTGAATAATACTTGGCTTTATCCTTGCTTTTAGAGATTCTTCTGTAAGGCTTGTTTGTGCTAAAGCCTCTTTATATTTCGCATCTGTTCCTAAACTTTTCTTAATTTCTGCTAATTGCTTATTTGTTTCTTCATTTAATTTAGCTTCGGTAGGCATTAATTTTAACTCTTTCGCCTTATAATCCACAATTTTTTCAGTAATCATACCTTCTACTACTTGCTGTTTTTGCTTTGTTAATTCTGCCATAGCCTCAGCATTAGCTTTATAATTTGCTCCATACTGCGTTTCAAATTGTTTAATAACACCTACTAATTGTTCGTCAACCTGTCCTTTAGTTATTTTAGCATCGAAAGCCTTCGCAACTACACTTTTAGCAATGCCCTTAGGTGTTTTTTCAATCATATTACAACCATTTAATGATGTAGCTAATATAGTTATTAAAGCCGCGCCAATTATTTTTTTTACGTTTTTCATTATATTTCCCCCATTCTATATGTAATATCGCCGTGTAAAGCTCTGTTACGATACCCATTAATTTTAACACAATTTTACTTTATTTCAACTATACTTTTTATATGATTCACAATCTCTATGAGATTTGCAATCACCTCTTCTTTGTTTAAATTTTTAATCTTGTATGCAAAGGCAGGCTTATTCCCTAATTTAAATACAATACTTCTATTATATTTACTAATCAAGGCTTTAACTAATTTTTGATTTATTCTTTCGCTACTATCAAATTGTAATATTATCTCCTCCTTTACCTCTTTGATTTCTATTATCCCCACCTTGCTTGATATACACCTAAGATAAGCGATATTCATAAGACTTACAACACTTGATGGTATGTCTGAAAACCTATCTTCTATTTCCTCTTGTATATCTACCATATCCTCGTTACAATCAATAGCCGCAATTTTCTTGTAAATTTCAATTTTCTGCGACTCATCTTCAATATAAGTACTAGGAATATACGCATCTATTTTAATTTCAACAGAAGTTTCAATAGGCTCCATTTCTATATCGCCTCTTATTTTTTTCACTGTGTCTTCGAGCATCCTACAGTATAAATCATAGCCTACCGCAGCCATATGACCATGTTGAGCACCGCCCATCATATTTCCAGCACCCCTGATTTCGAGATCTCTCATTGCGATTTTAAAACCTGACCCTAGCTCCGTAAAATCCTTAATTGCTTTAAGTCTTTTTTCAGCAACCTCTGTTAACACCTTATCTTTTTTATAAGTAAGATATGCATAAGCTATTCTATTTGATCGACCAACCCTACCTCTTAATTGGTAAAGCTGAGAAAGTCCCATCTTATCTGCATCGTAAATTATAATTGTATTTGTATTTTGAATATCTATTCCCGTCTCAATAATAGTTGTACACATCAATATATCATACTTGTTCTCCATAAAATCTATCATAATAGATTCTAATTCTCTTTCTGTCATTTGCCCATGCGCAATACACACTCTAGCTTCAGGAACTAGCTTTCCTATAAATGCTGCCATTTCTTTGATAGTTTCTACTCTATTGTACACAAAGAAAACTTGCCCCTTTCTATTTAGTTCTCGCAGCATCGCATCCCTTATTAATTGATCGTTAAATTCTACCACATAGGTTTGTATTGGATACCGCTCCTCTGGTGGAGTTTCAATTACACTTATGTCGCGCACTCCAGTAAGCGACATATGCAATGTCCTTGGAATTGGAGTAGCTGTTAGCGTAATCACGTCTATATTTTTTCTTAGACTTTTTATTTTTTCCTTATGAGTAACACCAAATCGTTGTTCCTCATCTATAATCAATACCCCTAGGTCTTTAAATTTTACATCTTGCTGAATTATCCTGTGCGTTCCTATTAATATATCTACGTTTCCTTCTTTTGTCGCCTTAATGACAACTTTTTGCTCAGCAGGGGTCCTAAATCTACTTACCATTTCAACCTTTACTGGAAAGTCTGAAAATCTTTTGGTAAGATTTTTATAATGTTGCTCAGCTAGTATAGTAGTTGGTACTAAGAACGCTACTTGCTTTCCATCCATAACCGCTTTAAATGCCGCTCTAACGGCTACTTCTGTTTTTCCATACCCAACATCACCACATATCAATCTATCCATTGGTTTATCCGATTCCATATCTTTTTTGATTTCTTCAATTGCTATTATTTGATCTGGAGTTTCTTCAAATGGGAATTCTTCTTCAAACTGTTTTTGCCATACAGTATCCTTGCTATATCGGTGGCCCTTAAGTGTAGCCCTTGCTGCATAAAGTTTTACCAAGTCCTCTGCAATATCTGCAATAGAGTTTTTAACTTTATTCTTAGCCTTAACCCATTCTAGCCCACCTAATTTGCTAATCTTTGGAGCTTTGCCTTCACTTCCAATATACTTTTGTACTAAATCTAATTGTTCTACCGGAACATAGAGGTTATCACAACCATTATAACTCAGTTGCAAGTAATCTCTTTTATGCCCATGAACTTCCAATTGCTTAATTCCTTTGTATACGCCTATTCCATGATTTACGTGAACAACGTAGTCTCCTAATTTAAGTTCTGTAAAGCTTTTAAGTTTACTTACTCCCTTTTTACTAGAACGACTAGTAGCTTTTCTTTTTGATCCACCAAAAACCTCTTTATCGGAAATAACACATAATTTCAGCTGCGGATACTCAAAGCCCTTTAATTGATTACCAAAGGTTACAACCACTTCTCCAAACTCAATTTGAGAAATACTGTCTTTATAGACACTTTCAATGCCTCTATCCCTAAGTATATCTATTAATTTCTCCCCTCTAGTTCTTGTACCAGAAAGAATTACGATCTTGTATCCTTTACTTTTTTTGTCCTTTATATCCTCAATAAGCATGTCTAATTGGCCATGGTAATCATAATTGGTAATTTGAGAAAAAGACACTATGTCCCTTGGCTTAAGAACTGTTGTGCTTTTAGCAATAGCGTTTATTGTAATAACTTCTACGTTCTCTAACTCTTCATATATATATTGCTTATCAATTAAAATTTCTGCTTGTTTAGGCAGTATACTTCCTCGTCTTAAAAAATTCTCGTAATTTTCTTCAAATTCGAAATACACGCTATCTAGTTTACCTAGGCACCTTTGTGAATCATCAACTACTATAAATGATCCCTTCATATAATCTAAAAAAGAAGATACATTATCATAAAAGTAAGGCATATAGCTATCAACATCTTTAAAACTCCACGTTTCTTTAAGTGATTCCAAATTAATATCAACTAATGAAGTTATTTTTTTTATAATTTCTTTATCTTTTTTCTTGTTAAAGCTACCTACCACATTGATTAGGTCTTCCTTTATTTTGTTATACCCTTTTTCCCTAATTTCCTGGGTTAATATCATTTCCTTTGCTGGAAATATATCTATTTCGGATACCTTATCAATACTCCTCTGAGTTTCACTATTGAATGTCCTTATAGAATCTATTTCGTCGTCATAGAGTTCTATCCTAAAAGGTAACGCAGAAATAGGGGGATATAAATCTATAATTCCTCCCCTTATTGAAAATTGACCTTTAGTATCTACTCTTTCTACCCTTTCATACCCACATTCAATTAATTCTTCCGAAAAAGCATTTAAATTTAAATTGCCCCCTACAGCTAATTTGAAAATATATTTTCGGAGCAAATCTATAGGCATGTAAGTCGCTGCCAAAGCCTCAATACAAGTAATTATTATTTTTTTACCGCTTTCAGTAATTTTTTTCATTACTTTAAGTCTTTCCCATCTCAAGTCGCCAGATACAGCATCCGCATTATAAAATCCCATTTCTCTAGTTGGAAAATAGTACACATCATTTGCATAAAAAGATAAGTCTTCGTAAATATTTTTAGCCTCTACATCACTATGCGTTAAAATCAATATAGATTTATCTAATTGCTCGTACACACCATTCACTAAATAGTTCTTAGCTGATTCCGAAAGTCCATATACACCAATTGGATATATTTTCTCTTCTATATTGCTTAATATACTTTTAAATTGATTACTCTCTTTCAAAGGCTTCATAAGCCCACTCAGTCTCACGTTAACACCTCTCACTCACTCCATAAATATAGATAATCTTCCAATAATGTTTTTATTTAAGCATTAAATCCATTAAACTGATTCATAGCCTCCGTATATCCTTTTGCTATTATCGTTTGAACAGCTTTTATACTAGCCTCAAAAGTCTTTTCTACAAGCACCCGGTCTTCTTTAGAAAATCGCCCTAAAACATGAGGTATTAGCGCCTTTTCCGGTTGTCCTACGCCTATTTTTATTCTTAGAAATATGTCGGACGACATGTTAGCTATAATACTTTTTATCCCGTTATGTCCACCAGCACTACCCTTACTTCGTATTCTTAATTTACCTGCATCCAAACTAATATCATCATACATTATGATGATATTTTCATTTGGAATCTTATAAAAAGAAGCTGCTTCGCGCACACTTTCTCCACTTAAATTCATATATGTACTAGGTTTTAAAAGAATAACTTTTTCCCCTGATATGATTATTTCTCCACATACTCCTTTAAATTTTATCCTATTAATTGAAGTATTATACTTCTCTGCCATTAAATTTATTACATCAAATCCTACATTATGTCTTGTATACCTATATTCATTTCCTGGATTTCCTAGTCCAACTACCAAATACATTATTACCCCCAAATATTATTATGTTTAAGCCTTATGTCTACCACATAATTATTTTTTCATATGCCTTATTTATAATATTATACTAAAAAAGTATTTTAATCCACAACTTTACATAAAAATTACCATATAATTCATTCTTTTATTATAATTTATCTTTAAAAATAACTAGTAGTATGCTATGCCTGACCTATATAACTGCTAAGATTATATTATTAACCTTAATTAAGCTATTTTAGTGGTCTAATAACTTTACCATGAGTCATCAAATCATTAATAACTTCTTTAGCTTCATTTATATTAATAGCAAACCCCATTCCGTAAGTTTCACTGGATGAATCAATCTTCAAACTATTTATACCAATAACTTCTCCATAGATATTGCATAACGCCCCACCACTATTCCCTGGATTTATATCTGCATCAGTTTGTATTACTTTATAGATAGTCTGTTCACCTGTTTTTTTATCAACAATATTAATTCTTTTATCCAGTGCGCTTATAATACCCGCAGTAACCGTTCCTAAAAACTGTTTTCCTAGTGGATTACCAATTGCAATAGCTATATCACCAATTTTAACCTTTGATGAATCGCCAAATTTTGCAATAGGCAAGTTACTAGCTTCAACTTTTATAACCGCCAAATCAGATATAACATCCGTGCCTACAACTGTTGCTTTCAAAATATTATCATTGCTCAGTTTCACTTTTATTTTTGTCGCACCTTTAATTACATGATAATTAGTAATAATATATCCATCACTTTTAAATATAATCCCTGAACCATTGCCTTCTGGTGTATCCCACAATTCTTCTGCTTTACTACTAATGCCAACTACTGATGGTGCTACCTTTTGTGCAACTTGTGAAATAGGATTATCATCTGCCTCTTGAATATTATCGTTTTCTCTTACACCTGAATTTAAATTGCTACTAGTCACTTTTGGTACTTTCCCCTTATTAATTATATACTGGGCTGTAATCCCCCCAGATAGGGCTGCTATCAGCATAAAACTAATTACTTTTAAAAATGTCTTGAAATAATTTTTCTTGTTGTTTTTTCTAAATTTAATTTCGCTAAAGATGTCCTTGCCAAAATCTGCATTCTTCCACAAAGCATCTCTTACTTCATTACAAGATTCATAGTTATCCTTATTATACATAGCATCATCCCCTCCCTACTGGTCATATCTATATTATATAAATTTTATTTCATTATAAATTATTCACTTTCGTTAATGTAAAAGTAAAATAAACACCATTGCCCTTATTTTCAACCCATATATCACCCTGTAATTGAGTTATTATATTTCTAACTATAGATAATCCAAGTCCAGTACTATCTTTTGCTGTTCTTGATTTATCCGCTTTATAAAACCTATCCCAAATATGCAATAAATCTTCCTCAGCTATTTGCGGACCAGCATTGAACACAGATATTAATGCATTTCTTCCTTTAGATTTTGAACTAATCTTTATTTTCCCACCATCACTTACATATTTTATTGCATTGTCCAATAGATTTGTAATCACTTGTACTAATCTATCTTTGTCTCCTGCTACAAATAAATTATCTTCATCAAAGCATACATCTACAGAGACCTTTTTCTCTTTAATTTTTGTTTCATTTTTTATAACTGTAAGTCTAATGATTTCATTAATATCCACTTCCATAATCTTCAAACTAAACTCCCCAGCTTCAATTGCAGACATATCTAATAAGTCATTTACAAGCCTTGTTAGTCTTTGAATTTCCTCATAGGCAATAGATAAGTAGTATTTTTCCTTTTCCTCTGGAATTACCCCATCTAGTATCCCACCAATAAACCCCTTAATTGATGTTATAGGAGATCTAATCTCGTGCGATACATTGGATATGAATTCGCGTCTATTTTTCTCGTTTTTTTCTACAGAATCAGCCATAAAATTAAATGATTGAGCGAGTTCTCCTATTTCATCATTAGATTTTAAATAAACCCTCTTATAAACATCCCCATTAGATATCTTCTTAGCTACTGAATTAATCTCTGCTAAAGGCTTTATAATTATTTTTTGAGAAAAATAATATATAACTATACAAGAGAATATTATTGCAAAAATTGCAGATATCCAAATTATTTCATAAACACGTTTTAAAGATTGGCTTAATTCTTCAATTGAGTTGCATAATATTATAGCTCCCTTAAAAGTGCCCGCCTCAGTTCTTATTGGCGTACCGTAAACTCTTACCGTGTTATCAAATATTCCAGCATAAGGGCCTGTAATCTCAAACGTATGCCCAAGCCTAAGCTGATCTAGTTGCTCAGCAAAAACCTGTTTTCCCATAAACTCCTTATGCTCTTTATTAGATACCAAATAAACACAACCGTAGCTATCTGTAAGCCAAATATCGGATTTTATATACTCAGCAATGATTGTCATTACGTCATTTAATTTTTCCGAAGTAGCATCCCCAGCCATATATTTCATAGCAAGCCCTTGTATCATATATGACTTATCCAAAAATTGTTCTTTTCTTTGCTCGAAAAAATAATTTTGGAACCAATAAGACAAAAAAGAGGCAATAATTATTAAACTCATTGAAATTATAATAGTATAGGTGGCTAACATCTTAAAAAACAGCCCTCTTTTAAACATCTATTTCACCTCAAATTTGTATCCCACTCCCCAAACAGTCTCGATTTGCCAATTTGGCCCTCCTTGAAGCTTTTCTCTTACCCTTTTAACATGCACATCCACTGTTCTAGAGTCTCCTGGATAATCGTATCCCCAAACCTCACATAAGAGTTGTTGCCTTGTGAAAACTCTATTCTTATTAAGAGCTAAATAATGTACTAGTTCAAATTCTTTAGGTGGCATTTTCACCTCTGAGCCTTTATATGTAACATTATAAGAATTAATATCAATTTCTAGATCCTCAAAATTTAAAACCTCTTTACCACCTTTATCTAAGTTATAACGCCTAAGCACAGCTTTCACTCTTGCAATTATTTCTTTTGGCTCAAAAGGCTTAACTACATAGTCATCCGCTCCAAGTTCTAGCCCCAATACCTTATCAAATGTTTCCCCTTTGGCAGTAAGCATAATAACCGGTGTTTCGTTCTCTTTTCTTATCCATTTCAAAACATCGATTCCATCAATATACGGTAACATTATGTCTAAAAGCACCAAATCTGGTTTATAACTTAAAAATGCTTCCTGTGCAGCCCTGCCATCATATGCTACTTTTGTTGCATATCCTGAATTCTCAAGATACATTTTAATTACCTCAGCAATATTTTTATCATCATCAACTATTAGTATTTTCCCTATAGTTCCTTCCATATCAGTACCTCCAAATTATTTCCTCTATTTTTTCCCTCTATTTTTTTCTATCATTCATCTTTAAAAAATAACTAGTCAACATGCTAATTTATCTTATTAATAATTTATCATACTTTAATGATAAGTTATTAGTTTTCATTAAATGTTACAAATTATTCACCACTTCCGATAATAATTTAAATATTCTACATAAATACTGAGTCTATATAGTATACTTACTATCCCGTTATTATATAAATCCACATTATAAAAAAATAGCGATGCCCAATTATAAAAATAATAGAGCATCACTATTTTAAAATATGTATTATAAACTGGAATCTTCCTCGAATAATTTACTTACCGAAACATCCTCATATATTCTCTTTATAGCCTCCGCTAAAATTGGCGCTACAGATAATGTAGTGAATTTTTCGCATTGTTTACCTTCTGGCATATCAATTGTATTTAATATTATCAATTCTTTTATTACCGAATCATTTATTCTTTGAATAGCAGGCCCCGATAATACGCCATGACTGCAACAAGCATAAACATCTTTTGCTCCGAGTTTAACTAAAGCATTCGCTCCATTAGTTATTGTTCCCGCAGTGTCTATCATGTCATCCATCATGATACAAGTTTTCCCCTTAATGTCACCTATAACATTCATAATTTCTGCAACATTAGCTTTTGGTCTTCTCTTATCAATTATCGCTATTGATGCATGTAGCTTATCTGCAAATTTTCTAGACCTAGCAACGCTTCCAAGATCTGGTGCAACTACAACTACATCGTCCCTATCTTTAAATCCATTCTTGATGTAGTATTTTGCAAGTATAGGTGTCCCGGTCATATTATCAACAGGAATATTAAAATATCCTTGTATTTGAGCTGCGTGTAAATCCATAGTAAGTACTCTATCTGCTCCTGCAGTTGTTATAATATCTGCCACAAGTTTTGCTGTAATTGGATCTCTAGCTTTTGCTTTTCTATCCTGCCTTGCATATCCATAATATGGTATAACCGCAGTTATTCTTCCTGCTGAAGCTCTCTTAAATGCATCAATCATAATAAGTAATTCCATTAAATTATCGTTTACTGGTGCATTAGTCGATTGAACAACAAATACATCTGCGCCCCTGACAGTTTCATGTATATTAACAGATATTTCTCCATCACTAAAAGTTCCTACTTCTGAAGCTCCAATTGGTAATCCTAGTATGTCAGCTATATCTGCGGCTAATTTAGGATTTGAGTTGCCCGTAAAAATTTTAATATTCTTTCCGTGGTTTATCATATGTAGTTCTGATTCCTAAAATCATAACAAATCATATTTTAATACGATTCATATAAATTTTCATTCTATACACTAAATAGAACGTCAGCATAACGAGACTCAACTACTAGGGTTAATACTCTCACATTAAAATCTTACATACCATTCAATGCGCCTTTAGTAGTTTTTATATACACATTCTGCTGAAAAAATCAGTTTTACACCTCCCTTTATAATTTACTTATTAATTGTATGCTTGTTATTTTATTTGCTATGTCCTGATTTCACTACCCAATTTTCAATATTTTTTTGCCTTGCTCTAGCTATTGCCAAAGCATTTTTAGGTACCTCATTTGTAATTGTAGAACCAGCCGCAATGTACGCGTTATCATTAACCTTTACAGGTGCTACTAGGTTAGTATTGCATCCTATAAACGTATTATTGCCTATTATAGTTTTGTATTTTGCTTTTCCATCATAATTTACAACTACAGTTCCGCAGCCAAAATTACATCCACTTCCTACCTCCGCATCACCAATATAAGTAAGATGAGATACCTTTGTATTATCTCCAATAGTTGATTTTTTAATTTCAACAAAATCTCCTATTCTAGCATGTTTACCTATATTGCTTTCTGGTCTAATGTACGCAAAAGGTCCAACAGTAGTTTGATCGCCTATCTGGCTTTCAATTACTACAGAACTTTGAACTGAAACTCCGTTTCCTATAATGCTATCCGCAATTCTATTATTAGGGTAAAGAACACAGTCTTCTTTAATAATAGTCTTACCCTTCAAAATATTCCCTGGATATATAGTAGTATCTTTTCCTATTGTAACTTCTGAATCTATGTATGTATTATTAGGGTCAATTATTGTAACTCCATTTTCCATATGTTTTCTATTTATTCTTTTTCTCATAATCGCTTCTGCATCTGCAAGCTCTACCTTTGAATTAACTGCAGTAATTTCTTCAACTGGCACATCAAAAGCTCCAACCTTAAACCCTTGCTCCTTTAATATACTAATAACATCTGTTAAATAGTATTCCTCTTGAGCATTATTATTATTTAATCTATCTAAACTATTAAGTAATTCTTTTATGCTAAAGCAATACATTCCTGAATTTACTTCTTTAACTAATACTTCTTCTTTTGTACAATCTTTAAACTCAACAATTTTTTTAACCTCACCATTTTCATCCCTAATTATTCTACCATACTTTGCAGGCTCAGCCATACTTGAAGTTAATATAGTCGCTTTAAAATCACCTTTTTCATGATAATCTAATAGTCTCCTAACTGTACATTCAGTAATTAGTGGACCATCTCCAACAAATATTGCTACCGTACCTTCGTTCCCGCTTAGGAACTCTTTAGCACACATTACTGCATGTCCTGTGCCTAACTGATCTTCTTGGACAGAGTAATTAATTTTTCTATCTTCTGATACTTTTTTAACCTGCGCGGCTCCTTTTCCAATTACCACATCAACCATTTCAATATCTGCCTTTCTCATAATGTCAATAACATGGTTTATCATTTCTTTACCACAAACCTTATGTACAACCTTAGGCATATTAGAATTCATTCTTTTTCCTTGACCTGCAGCTAATATTATAGCGCATTTATACAAATTAAACACCTCTTTATATATTAATTCGACATATTTACACATTTTATTTTATCTTTTCTTCAATTAAAACACTTCTTATATTATATTTTATATAACATTTAATTGCAACCAACCTTGGCCGTTTTTAATATTTTCTTTATAAAATAAAAAGGGGTAACCCCCTTTTTTATACCTCTAAATTTTCTTCTACCTCTTCTACTGGTTTTTCATTTTTTACTTTTTCATACTCATCCAATATAGCTGATTGAATCTTCTCTCTTGTTTGAGTATTTATTGGGTGTGCTATGTCCTTGAATTCCCCATCTGGAGTTTTCCTACTTGGCATAGCAATAAAAAGTCCACTTTGACCTTCTATCACTTTAATATCATGAACAACAAATTCATTGTCAAAAGTTATTGATATAATCGCCTTCATTTTCCCCTCTGTAGCTATTTTCCTAATTCTAACGTCTGTGATTTCCATACACTCCACCTCCAAGTTGCGTTATAGTTATACTATTTCTCTATAACTTGGGTTTTTCCTTCTTAAATTGTAAATAAAAATTAAATCTTTTGAATATTACACTTTTTCAAAGTTTTTTGATGGAGTTAACTCAGAGTTACCTTCCTCGTTTATTCCTTTAAACTGAATAATCGATATGTATTCTGCTATTAATTTATGACCGCTTTGAATATTATCAACGAGAACTCCAATACCTAAAAGTTCACTTTCGAATTCTTTAAGCAAATTAATTATACCTGTTGCAGTGCCTCCAGCTTTCATAAAGTCATCTATAAAAATACATTTGCTCTGTTTTTTTATAGACTTTCTTGAAAGAGACATAGTTTGAATTCTGTTACTAGATCCAGATACATAGTTGATACTAACAGTACTGCCCTCAGTAACCTTCGGATCATGCCTTACAATAACTAATTGAACACCAAGCATTTTTGCCACTTCATACGCAAGTGGTATCCCTTTAGTCTCGACTGTTACAACATAGTCTATGTCTAACTCACTAAACGCAGATGCAAGGATTACTCCTGCTTTGTGCACTATTTCTGGATTATACATAATATCAGTCATATATATAAAGTTTCCTGGTATCACCCTGTCCTTCTGTGTTAAAATTTCACATAATTTTTCTGCAAATGTTATACCTTCTTGCCTTGAGACTCCGCAAATATATTTTACTCCACCAGCTGCGCCTGCCACCGATTCCACTCTTCCCATAGATAACTCACTTAAAGTTTCACGAACAATAACAATATCTTCGCTAATTGTGGATTTAGCTGCATTAAATAATTCCGTAAAGATCTTTAGATTAATTGTCTTATTAGGATTTTCTGTTAATATTTTAGTAATACCTGTAACTCTTTGATTTCTACTATATTTATTCATAATATCTCACCCATATCTTTATTTTACGAATTTTACTTTGTAAAATTCTTACTATCATTCGTATTTTAATTGTAAATCTTTTTTATCTTTATTACAATGCCTAATAACTAATTTCAAGAGATTTAGTTACTTTACGTGCGAAAACTTGTTGACATCTTTTAAGCTTTATAATTTGATGCAAGGCATTTTCAAAAAATATTATTCTATAATGTGTTTAGTTTTTTTGTATTTTTGTATATAATTAAGACGTACATAATATACATTTATTTGTTATAATCAATACTAATGCAATTTGCATATACTAAATAGTCATAATCATTTTTAAGGAGTTGATATAATGTCTTTTGATTTTATAAGAGATAAAAACAAAAAAGTTCATTTCATAGGAATCGGTGGTATAAGTATGAGTGGTCTTGCTGAAATACTCATAAAAAATAACTATACAGTCTCTGGGTCTGATATGAATTCATCACATATCACAAACAAACTTAAAGAAAAAGGTGTTCAAATTTATATAGGCCATAATGGTGATAACATAAATACTGCAGACTTAGTAGTTTACACTGCTGCTATTTCTCCTGAAAATCCAGAATACATTAAGGCTAAAGAGTTAAACATTCCTTTAATAGATAGGGCTGAATTTTTAGGTCAAATTATGAAAGGTCACAAATATAATGTTGCAGTAGCGGGTACACATGGTAAGACTACTACCACTTCAATGCTTGCCCACATCATTTTAAAAGAGGATGTAGACCCTACAATACTCGTGGGTGGAGAATTAGATGCTATCGGAGGTAATGTTTTAGCTGGAAATAGCGACTATTTTATTACAGAAGCCTGTGAGTATAAAGCATCATTCTTAAAGTTTTTTCCCTATATAGGAACAATATTAAACATAGATGCGGATCACCTAGATTACTATAAAGACATAAATCACATTAAAGATACCTTCATAAAATTCATTAATATTATACCAAAAGAAGGCTATTTAGTTGCGAATGTGGAAGATGAAAATGTTAAAACTATCCTCCATAATCATAATTACAACTGCAGCATACTTACTTACGGAATAAATAACGGAATTCTTAAGGCAAAAGATATTAGTTATAATGAATTAGGTTGTGCCACCTTTGATGTATACAAAGAGGGTCACAGATTATTTCAAATAAATCTTAATGTACCCGGGCGGCATAATGTTCTAAATGCTCTTGCAAGTATAGGCACCGCACTAATCCTTAATTTTTCTGAAAACTCAATTACGCGCGGCCTTTCTAGTTTCAAGGGTACACATAGGAGATTTGAGTTAAAGGGGATTAAAAATGGCGTAACTGTTATTGACGATTATGCCCACCATCCTACAGAAATTAAAGCAACGTTAAGTGCTACAAAAAATTATCCTCATAATAAAATTTATTGTGTTTTCCAACCCCATACTTATTCAAGAACATTAAGCTTATTTGAAGATTTTTCAGATTCTTTTTATGATATGGATAATTTAATACTAGCAGATATTTATGCTGCCAGGGAAAAAGATACTGGAGTAATAAGTTCAAATATGCTTGGAGATAGAATAAGAGAGAAAAGTGTAAATTGCATAAATCTTCATAGCTTTGATGAAATTGTTGATCATCTTAACAATAATTTAAAAGAAGGAGATATTCTTCTTACAATGGGTGCAGGAGACATCGTTAAAATAGGAGAAATGTACCTAAAATAATTGTTTATATTTATCAAAGTATTTTTATGAAATTATAAAATAATCCATAATACTTAAGGCTTAAGTCTACGTCTTTCAGATGTAGACTTATTTTTTATTTATGTGTTTGTCTACAACCACTATATTAGGAATGTAATCCTGAAAATATATTTAAAATTAACCTTAGAAAGGAATGTGTTCTTTATGAAAAAAATTATTTACCAAGTAGATGCCTTCTCAGATCTGCCCTTCGGTGGTAATCCAGCCGGTGTAGTACCTAACGCTATTGGATTAAATTATAACGATATGTTGAATATCGCCCGAGAAATGAATTTATCGGAAACTGCCTTTGTTTTTCCTATGAAAGATGAGGAAGCAGATTATGAGGTAAGATTTTTTACACCTACCCAAGAAGTAGACTTATGTGGTCATGCTACAATTGGTTCTTTTTTTTCTTTAGCTTCAAAAGGTATTATTACTGGAACTGATAATGTTAAAATTGTAAAACAAAAAACAAAGGCCGGTATTTTACCAGTTGAACTTTATTTTAAAGATAATAAAATCGATAGTGTAATGATGACTCAAGCTAAACCAAAATTTGTTTTTGATGTTGCAAATACATATGAACTTGCACAAATCATGGGTATCAATGCACGTGATATAGGAATATCCGGGTATAGCCTCATTCCTCAAGCTGTATCTACCGGCCTTACAGACATTATGCTTCCGGTCAAAAGTTTGTCTGCATTAAAATCCCTAAATCCAAACTATACTAGATTAACTGAATATAGCAATAATCTAAATATTATTGGGGTACATGCCTTTACGCTTGAAACTGAAGAAGACTCCTCCACTCTATCTTGTAGAAACTTTGGTCCCGCTGCTGGCATAAATGAAGAATCTGCCACAGGAACTTCTAATGGGGCACTTGGTGCCTATCTAGTAAAAAATGATGTGCTTAAATTTGAAGATAATATAACTATAATCTGTGAACAAGGCTACTATATGAATAGACCTAGTAAAATAATCGTAAGATTAGAAGGAAGCAAAGAAAACTTAACAGTAAAGGTTGGGGGTAAATCGGTCATTGTTATGGAAGGGCTTATTTAAGCTACATAAATTAAAAAAATTAAAGCTCATATCCTTATACTAAAATAAGGATATGAGCTTTTTTACTTTCTATTATATCTCATGAAAAGTTGTTCTACTGCCTTAACGCTTTCAGGTTCAATATGTTGAAGAAGGATATTATATGGCTTTTTACCTACTTTTATTGCGATATATTTTTTTGTTATTGCAACCTTACTTATATCATTAAACATAATAATCTTACCCTTTGACGCAAAGTTACTATTAAGTTCAAATCTATCCTTTTCAAATTTTAAATAATTTAAATTTTCTAGTTTTCTAAGTTTTATAATAAAAGATATTGAAAATCCTATAGATACAAATGTCACCATTAAAAATATTCCCGCAATTCCGGTTCTTCCACGAACAAATGATCCTATGACTCCTATTAATAATGCAAAGCTCATTAAAATGCTGAATGCACCTTGCTTCATAGCCATTTTTTTTGTTACTCTACTAAATTTAATTTCTTTCAATTGCTTCCCTCCTAAGATACTATTTGTGTATTTTCAGCTCCACGAAAAATTCTTTATCTGTTACTTCCATATATATTTCACTATAATCTATTTCAAAATTTGCCATAGTGGAATGGATTCCACTATCACTTAAAAAATGCACTGTACATATATTATTATCTTCTATATTACAAAATCTAATAAATATACTTTTAACGGATGGAAATTGTATTCTAGACTTTATGTACTTAGGCAGATTTTCAAAATATAAATTTACGCACCGATACTCCACTTTGATTATTAAATCAACGTTATATTCATCCTTTTGTATTTCCTTTACTGCGAAATCGCCTATTATTTTCAAATTGCTTTTTTCATAAATCATATGGCACCTCCAATAAAAGATATTAGTATTAGGCTATTTCATAAGTATCTTTATCAATTATATATTCTCTACCGGTCACAATATTACCTTTATCTAATAATCCTAAAACCATCTATATATTTCAAAAAACTATTTCTGTAATTTTCAACATAATATCCCCTAATTTATTTTTCATTTTTTTACATTTTAAAGCAACTAAATTTTGTACTACCAAAATAATCTACTAATGTAAACACTCATATTTAAATTTCAATATTTATAATTATATTGCGTATAAACATTAGTCTTTGGTAACACTAGATATGAAAAAATGTTTTGGAGGTATATATAATGAAAAATTTTCTAGTTTCAGCTATAGTAGATGTCGTAATAATCTTTGCTTCATATTTTCTATTTAGAAGTATTATAAGTGGGCCAACTCGTCACCGATTGTATGAGAAATTCATGAGTTCTTTCGCAAAATTCATAATTATTATTTTTGTATCTACCGCACTAGTAACATCTCTCATAGCTCTAGTTTTATACAAAACACGATATATAGTATATATTAACATACTAGCTCCTGCCTTATTATCAATCCTTGTAGGTTTTGTTATGTCTACTGTACCTACTAGAGGCGCCGGTGATAAAGAAAAGAATGGCAAAAATAAATAAATATAAAGCAGCTTTTAGGATAATATTGTTTTTATATCATCCTAAAAGCCGCTCTCTTCTTTTACACATTCCCTAAATAATTAATTTAACAAAAGAATATGCTAATTTAAATCCATATAATATTATGACTATACCACATACTAAGTTTATTATTTTAATAACTTTAATGTTAAACTTCCCTTTAAATAGCGAAATAATAGTTGCTAATGAGGTAAACCAAATGAAGGACGCTAAGCATACCCCTATAATAAAGTAGCTTGACATGTTTACTGGAAGTGAAGCTCTCATCCCACCCAATAATAAGGAACCATCAACTAGAGCCTGGGGATTTAGCCAGGTTACTGCAAAACATGTCCATACTATTTTTATAAATGATTTATTCACATCCACAGTTTCTCCCGATTCAACTTCTGGTACTTGTCTCACGAGACCTACTCCAATGTAGATTACTGCTACACTCCCTAGTAAAAGAATAAGTATCTTTAAAAGTTTAAACCTTTCCATAAGCGCCCCTACACCTAAAAAGCATGAGAGCGCAAGTGATATATCAAAAAATATAGTAATAAACGCAACTTGATATGCCCTTAGTCTACTTTTTCGTATAGCCGTATTTATTACAAATATGTTTTGTGTACCAATGGGCGCTACGTATGCAAAACCTAAGAGTAAGCCTTGTATTATATATTTATACATTCCGTTCCCCCTAACTCATATATATCCTTATCACTCAAAAATTACCTCTTTATCTGCACCTCTATTTATGTGAGATTATTAATTTTTATAGATTACAATTTGAACTTAATTGTAATCTATAAAAATTTTAAATGCAATAATGTTTTCAGAAAATTGTGGCAAGATCCAGTTATATAAAACAAAAACAAACTGTTGACATTTATGCATTTGTTTTATATAATAACTAGTGTTGTCAGCAAGTAGAATTTATAACTTACATATTTCATGTTTTATATTTTCAAAAACATTTACCAATTTTGTTGACATTTATGCATTTGTTTTGTATAATTAAGTTGTCTTCGGGGTGTAGCGCAGCTGGGAGCGCGCGTGGTTTGGGACCATGAGGTCGCAGGTTCAATCCCTGTCACCCCGACCAAAAAGAGTTGTCTAATGACAACTCTTTTTTTATTATAAATTTTTATTCGTTAGTGTGTATAAAACTCGTCATTTTTGACAAAATAGATAATAGCCTACTATTTTATTATTTTTTGTAGATAATATGCTAAAGTCATTACATATCTAATAACAACTTAGGAGTGATTATTTTGAATAAAATGTATAATGAAATTTTTAAATCCCTAGCTAAATCCTATTATGAAGATAATTTTGAAAACAAAGTACAGGAATTACTGTCTAAGGATAATATTAATAAAACTGAGTTAGGCTCCGTAATTTCCTCACTTTGCGGAGTTGAAGTAGACTTTTCTCATAATTACATAGATGATTTAAATAAAGCTATCCTTTCTTATGAATCAAATTATAAAATTGTAAATAAAATCAAAGGCTGCACTATGGATTGTACAGATAAGCCTGGAAAGACAAAATGTCAAGCTTCCTGCCCTTTTGATGCCATATTAATAGATAATAAAAGTAATACTACTTATATTGACAATGATAAATGCACAGACTGTGGTTTTTGCGTAGAAGCATGTCCGAATGGTGCCTTAATGGACAAGGTAGAGTTTATTCCTCTTTTAAATTTATTAAGAGGAGATTCGAAAGTAATAGCAGCTGTAGCCCCTGCCATTACTGGTCAATTTGGAGAAAATGTTAATATAAATAATCTTAGAACCGCTTTTAAAAAAATGGGGTTTACAGATATGGTTGAAGTTGCTTTTTTTGCAGATATGCTTACATTGAAAGAATCCGTAGAATTTGATGAGCACATTAAAACAAAAGAAGATTTAATGATCACCTCTTGCTGTTGTCCTATGTGGGTAGGGATGGTAAAAAAGATTTACCACGATTTAGTGAAGTATGTATCTCCCTCTGTATCTCCTATGATTGCCTCTGGTAGAATTTTGAAGAAATTAAACCCTAACTGCAAAGTAGTCTTTATAGGTCCCTGCATTGCAAAAAAGGGTGAAGCTAAGGAAAAAGACCTTTTAGGTGATATTGATTTTGTTCTTACATTCTCAGAACTTAAGGCTATTTTTGATATATTAAACATCGACCCAGAAAAACTTCCACAAGCTGTATCCAGTGAGTATGCTTCCAGAGGCGGCAGGCTTTACGCTAGGACAGGAGGAGTATCTATAGCAATTGGAGACGTTATAGAAAAATTATTTCCTGAAAAATATCATTTATTAAATGCTATCCAAGGAAACGGTGTAAAAGAATGTAAAAAACTACTTACTACAGCTCAAAATGTAGAGGTTAATGCAAATTTTATAGAAGGTATGGGTTGTGTTGGTGGTTGTGTTGGAGGGCCTAAAGCTTTGATTGACGCAAGCTGCGGAAAACGTAGAGTGGATAAGTTTGCAGAAAGTTCAAAAATTAAAACTTCCTTAGATAGTGATTGTATGAACGAAATTCTAAGTAGAATTGGAATTAATACTGTTGATGATTTTAAAGATAAAAACAAAACCAAAATATTCAACAGAGAATTTTAGATAATATTTTGCAATATAAATGCAAATTAAAATATGGTATAATACTCAGTAATTAATATATTTTTTTGCATTCAAAGGGGGGTTTTATGAAAGGATTACTTGAATATATAAGCGATAAAGATATTAGCCTGCTTAGAATTATAAATAATTCTTGGAAGTGTAGGTTTTTAGATATTATAATGCCAATTATGACTTACTTAGGTTCTTTTTCTTTTATGTTTATATTCTGTACCCTTGCTTTTCTATTTAATAGTACTATTGTTCACACCATAGCTATTAAAGCTATGATTTCTATAACAATCAGCACTGGCATTGGTAAGATTCTCAAAGTAAGCGTTACTAGATTAAGACCTTTTATAACAGTTCCAAACTTGAACATAAAAAAAATAGGCATAGATAAATACTCCTTTCCGTCAGGTCATACTACTGGTGCATTTTCATTAGCTATAATAATAGCTTTATATTTCCCTATATTTGGGTTTATAACTATACCCATAGCTTGTTGTGTAGGAATTTCTAGAATTTACATAGGCGTTCATTATCCTACCGATGTTATTATGGGTATTTTTATCGGAAGTACTTGTTCTTTTCTTACTTACAGATTCTTTTAATTTTAAATCCTAGTATTTAATTACATTTCGACCTGTTATACTTATATAAGAGGTGATTAAATGCTAAAAAATATTAAAGCTGCAATTTTCGATTTAGACGGAACCCTAATAGACTCTATGTGGGTTTGGGATAGAATAGATAAAAATTATTTTAGAAGCAGAAATATAGATTTACCTAAAAATCTAAAAACCCAAATAGAGCACCTTAGCTTCAATGAGACTGCGGCATATTTTAAAAATAATTTCGGTATATTAGATACTATAGACGAAATTAAAAATGAATGGAACGATTATGCCCATGAGGAGTATCTTAATAATGTAAAACTAAAGCCCGGTGTAGTTGAGTTTTTATCTTTACTTAAAACCCTGAATATAAAAATTGGACTCGCTACAAGTAATAGTAAATTTTTGTTAGAAGCTGCACTACATGCTAATAATATATACCATTATTTTGACTGCATAACTCTAACTGATGAAGTATCTCGCGGGAAAGACTTTCCAGATGTATATTTACTTGCCGCTGAAAAATTAGGCGTAATCCCAGAGGAATGCATTGTATTTGAAGATATACTTCCTGCAGTTAAAGGTGCAAAATCCGCCGGAATGAGAGTAGTCGGTGTCTATGATGATTTCTCCAAAGAACAAAGGGACGATATTGATAATCATGCAGATATGTATATAATAGGATATAACGAGTTAACTACAGCGATTTAAGACTCATGTGTATACATGAGTTTTTTTGTGAATGTTTTTGTTTTCTATCGAATAGAATATACTAAGAATAAATATAACTATTTAACATATGCACAAACTTGCCGATTAAACTCTATCATATTAATATATCATTATCTAAAAGTAGTAATTTACAAGGAGAGATACTATTGCTCATTTTTCTTTTTTCTATTCTTTTGATATGCTTTGGTGTTTATTATTATATTATGGACCTAAAGTTATCGACTCAAAAAACCCAGCTAAAGATTATCTCTAGGCAAAATAGAGAATTCAAATCAAAAATTGAAACTTCACGTTGTGCTGAGGGTCCTATTGTAATAAAATACAAACTACCTCTTTTTAAAAGCGGAACTATAAAAGAGAGTTGTAGTTTGTATTTAAGTCCTATTGAAATTTCACCTGTTCTATCTAATATAGTTAAAAGTACGACCGTAGAGATTCAAGATTCCGCTGATATTTTTGATATTTCATGGTATGAAGTTTCTATAAACTCTCAGACCACCATTAACAATAAAGGATGGATAAAAAAAGATAACATAATTACCCTGGACGACACTGTTAGTCACCAAGAGGAGATTCCTACTTAAAAAACAAAAGGCATATATCGATAAAATATATGCCTTTTAAAATTAATCTTTATTTCCATCAGTAATTAGTTTTTTCATTTTCAGAATGCTAATTATGTTATAATTTATAAATCAAACTAACAATCTTGTTAGAACTAAAGGGGTTTAATATGAGAATAATATCTAAAAGCAACCTATGTACAAATAGACCATATATAAATTTAAAAAAACTTTCAATAAAAAGTTCATTGAGAGTTGGTGAAATTACTGAAGCTGGTTTTAAAAGTACTTATATAATAAATCAACATACACAAAGCTTATCTACTAATGAGAATTACATTCTACAATTTAGTAAAGGAATTCAGAAAATAACACTTGATACAGAGCTACTCCATGAACTCTTATTAGTTGAAGTTAATTATTCATCTAAAAGTAGTAATAAATCTGCTAAATTCAAGGTCTACCTTGTCTTAGATAATATAAAATATTCCTTACCATTTAGTTCATTTCAAGATATTTATGATAACTGTATGGATATCCTAGCTAGAGAACTTGATGGAAAAGAAGAATTAACTTACATAAAAGAAAGTTTTAACAATTTACAAGATGATGAAATCTCAGTAGATATAAAGTTAAATTTAGAAAGATTACAAGAATTTAAAGATAAAGTAAACTACAAAAGAAATATTTATTATTTTGTTATAAATAACATTGCTTCAGCTACTTCAAAGTATGATATTAACACTAAACCTAAAGAAATCCTACTAAGTGATACTTTAAAAGTTCTAAGATATAACTGTGATACAAGACTTTATATCTTACTAGAACCTATTGATGAAACAACTAAAATAAAATTAAACGAAACTGATATTATTTGTAACCTCGGTGAAATTGATTTCCCTACTGTTAGCATATGCACGGGTTATGGGCTTGGAAAATTATTAGATGTTAAAAATAATGTTATTCCAAATACTAATACATTATCATTATTTGCAAATATTCTAGACCTAGGATTAGAAGTTTTAAAAAAGTGATATATATAAAAAGAGCTAGAAATTATTCTAGCTCTTTTTAATGTAAACTATACGATTTTAGTTGTCCATTCTTCACAGTTCCATACATCAGTTACTACATCTTGATAGAATTCTGGTTCATGACAAACTATAAGTATACTTCCTGTATATTCTTTTAGGGCCCTCTTGAGCTCTTCTTTAGCATCTACATCTAAGTGATTCGTAGGTTCGTCTAAAATCAATATATTAGTTTCCCTGTTTAGAAGCTTCGCAAGTCTTACCTTTGCTTGCTCTCCACCACTAAGCACAGTAATTCTACTTTCAATATGCTTTGTAGTAAGTCCACACTTAGCAAGCGCAGATCTTACCTGACCCTGAGTGAAACTAGGGAATTCTTGCCAAAATTCTTCAATACAATTATTTCGATTGACTCCCTTTATTTCTTGTTCATAGTATCCTATATATTGATAATCTCCTACGTTTGTATGCCCTGAAACAGCCTTGATATCACCCATAAGACTCTTTAACAATGTTGTTTTTCCAACACCATTAGCCCCAACTAAAGCAATTTTTTGTCCTCTTTCCATATATAAATTTAATGGTTTGGATAATGGACTATCATATCCAGTAACTAAATCCACAGTTTTAAATAATATCTTCCCTGAAGCTCTTGCAGATTTAAAATCAAATTGTGGCTTTGGTTTATCTTTTGTAATTTCCATTTTATCAATTTTATCTAATTTCTTTTGTCTTGATTTTGCCATACCACTTGTAGAAGCCCTTGATTTATTTTTAGCAACAAAAATCTCTAGTTTGGTAATTTCTTTTTGTTGTCTTTCATAATCAGCTTCCATTTGCTTCTTTTTAGCATCATGAACTCTCAAAAATTCGTTATATGAACCTATATATCTAGTTAGTTTTTTATTTTCCACATGATATATTATATTAATTACGCCGTCTAGAAATTCAATATCATGGGATATTAAGATAAATGCATTTTCATAATTTTGAAGATATCTCTTAAGCCACTCTACATGCTGCTCATCCAAAAAGTTAGTAGGCTCATCAAGTAGTAGAACATCTGGAGCCTCTAATAAAAGTTTTGCAAGAAGAATTTTCGTCCTTTGTCCTCCGCTTAAATCTGCAACATCATTTTCAAGGCCAACATCTTTAAGTCCAATTCCAACAGCTACCTCATCTATTTTAGAATCAATACCATAAAATCCATTATTATCGAGCTGATCTTGTATTGTTCCCATTCTATCTAGTAATTTTTCTAGTTCCTCAGGTGATGCCTCGCCCATTTTTTCTGTTACACTAAGCATTTCATCTTCTAAGTCAAAAAGATATTTAAAAGCATCCCTTAAAACTTCTCTAATAGTTCTTCCCTTTTCCAAAACCGTATGCTGATCCATGTATCCCACTCTTACGCTACTTGACCATTCAACATCGCCCTCATCTGGCATAAGCGAACCTGTAATAATATTCATAAATGTTGATTTACCCTCTCCATTAGCACCTATAAGTGCTATGTGCTCCCCTTTAAGTAATCTAAAAGATACATCTTCAAATATTACTCTATCACCAAATCCATGGCTCATATTTTTTACTACCAATCTACTCATTTGTATTTCTCCTTACTATAGTATGATTTTATATATTTATAATTTTAAAACTATTTCTAGTTATATATCTATTTGCTCTTAATAATTAGATGTTGTATATAGATTCCCATGCAAAGAAAATACGTCCAATTTTATCTAAATATGCTTAATTCGAGTGTGCATTGAAAAATGACACATATACTAGTGTAATTTATAATTGTCTTTATGTCAAAACAATTTTATGGATCTTATATTACAAATTAATTCAGTGTGGTATACTACTATAGATAAATAGCTTAATATTTTATTAAAGATTGTTTTAACTATAAAAAATATAAGAGACATAATAATTATAAATTGTTATGTCTCCTTAAATAACACAGGAGGAATTTAAAATGGCTTGCAAATTTTACTTATATAAAGGTAAAGGCAGAAATTCAGAAAATGGACACCTTTGGATATATGCAAATGAAATCGAAAACTTTGATGGTGAATATGAAAATGGAGATATAATTGAGGTGTACAATTTTAGACAGGAGTTTATAGGGAAAGGTTTCATAAATGACGTTTCTAAAATTGCCATAAGAATAATGACAAGAGATATTCACGAAGAAATAGATGAAGAGTTTTTCAGAAAAAAACTTGCCGCTGCATGGAAATATAGACAAACCGTTATAGATACTTCTAGCTGTAGATTCTTGTTTGGAGAAGCAGATTTTGTACCTGGAATGATTATAGATAAGTATGAAGACTATTATGTTATTCAATCTTTAGCACTAGGAATCGACAAATATAAAGATATAGTTGTTAATTTACTAATGCAGGAATACAGTGCAAAGGGTGTCTATGAAAGAAGTGACGCTAGAGTTCGCGAGCTTGAAGGGATGGAGAAAACAACAGGATTCTTAACCGAACCCTTCGATACCGATATAGAAATTATTGAAAATGGAGTTAAGTATTATGTAGATATTGCAAATGGTCAAAAAACCGGATTTTTCCTAGATCAAAAGGAAAACAGAGCAGCTATCCACAGATTATGCAAAGATGCTGATGTTTTGGATTGTTTTACCCACACAGGTTCCTTTGCGCTTAATGCAGGTATAGCCGGGGCTAAAAGTGTACTTGGAGTAGATATTTCTGAATATGCAGTAGATTGTTGCAGAAAAAATGCAGAGCTTAACGGGCTTTCCGATACTGTTAAATTTGAATGCCATAATGCCTTTGATGTATTAAGAGAATGGTCAAGAGAAAAAAGACAATATGACGTAGTAATACTTGATCCCCCAGCCTTTTCAAAGTCACGTTCTACTATAGACGGCGCAACACGCGGATATAAGGAAATTAACCTACGTGGTATTAAATTGGTTAAACCGGGCGGGTATTTTGTAACTTGCTCTTGCTCTCATTTTATGTACCCTGATATATTTAGAGATACAATAGCCGATGCAGCATTAGATGCTAAAAGAACACTTAGACAAGTTGAGTTTAGAACTCAAGCATCAGACCATCCAATACTATGGAATTCTGATGAATCCTACTACTTGAAATTCTACATATTCCAAGTAGTTTAAAAAAATAAGAGTTCGCCCTATGAACTTTCTCCTGTGTGGCTTGCAATATGAGCTTGAAACATGAAATTTCATTAAGAAATTCTAATCTTTTCTGCTCTTCTTATTGCAAAGCACCCTGGTGCAAGGTCACTATGGAGAAATCCATACTAATATTTAATATTCATATCAAAAATAAAACTTGAAACTTTAGGATTAAATATGTTTTTTAACTCTTTGGAATTTATATTATAACTAAATATAGCCGTTGGATAGCAGAGTATTTCACTTATCATTACTTCTTTGCTATTTTTAGGCACTCCAGTAAAATATACAAGGCTGTCATCTTTGGACATTTCTACTAAAGCAGGATATGCAATTTTACTTACAATTGAATTGTTATCATTCGCTAAAGTGCTATCTGTTAATATAGTAGTTAAATGCCCTGTATCTAAAGACAACTCATATATACCAACCCCATGATTTTCATTTATATCAGAACCACCGATAAGAACCTTTTTATAATTAGAATTATATGAAAGCGAATCTACTAGTGAAGCTTTTATCGTAGCAATTTTGCTTAATTTATTTCCATTTGAATTTACTTTAAAAATAGTATGAATCAATGGTTTTAGTTGTCCTTCATTTTTTTTCCAACTATTTAATCTTAAGCTATTCGAACAGGTTGATATAAGCAAATTATTATGTTTAATGCTAAAAGTATCTACTTCTCTATCTGAATCAGTATTGTCAATTATGTCATATGATTTTGTTTCAATTTTTATTTTAGCAACCTTAACTATTCCATGAGGAGCATTTAAAAAAAATATTGAATTATCATCCGAAACTCTGGGATGAGCTTTTCCAGACTTATTATCTGTAACTTGGAAATTTTTATTATCCTTTAAATTATGCAAATAAATTTGCCAAGGATCATAATCATTTAAAGTATCTACATAGACTATTTTAGAACTATCCTTATATAAATCACCAGTAATACATACCTGTCTATCAGTTATAAGATATTTCTCAATTTTACTTTTAACATCCAACGATAATATACTACCTTTATTATTCATGGAAAAAGTAGATATAATTAGTTTATCTTGTGATGATTCACATGGCTCATTTTTTTTAGCAGTAATTTTATTGATTAGAATATATCCAACTAACATAACTACCAATAAACTAAAAATCACAATTTTATAACTATTTTTCACCAACCAATTGCCCCCTAAATTCTTGATAACATTTTCTTAAACTATAATCCCATCCTTATATTCTGGAACAATATCTATAATATCTTTTTTGCAACAGTATTCTAAATCTGCTTCTAATCCTAACTGTGTGATCCTTTTATAATGACTTGCATATTTTATAAAACCATGAATATCTTCATTATTCTTATAAATATAATGTGAAGTTACAGCAATATCTGAAAGTTCTACTTCTATTTCTTTTAACACACAATCAATTATGTACCCACTGCATAAGAAATCATCTATAGAAAATTCACCGTAAGTTCCAGCATTGACTATTACTACATCATTATTTAAAGATACTATTCTATTTGCAGTAGCCTTAGCATTAATCATTGCCCCTATTAAGATGTTGCTTGCACCCACGCAGCCTTTTATAGCTTTAGTACCATTAGTTGTAGTCATAACAAGAGTTTTGCCTTCTATAGTGTCTCTAGTGTATTCTAATGGAGAATTGGAATAGTGAAACCCTTCTATTTTTAATGCATTCCTCTCTCCACCAAGCATAAACTCTTCTTTGCTATTTCGCACAATCTCAGCTGCCGCGTCAACTGTTAAAACAGGAATTACGCCTTTGCATCCGTTGTTTATCGCAGTAGTTATTACACTAGTTGCCCTAAGCATATCTATTACTACCACTGTTTTATTTGCTATTTTTTCTTTTTTTATATCATCCGCAGAAATTATTATATCTATTTTCATATGTTTTTCCTCCCCCAATAATTCTTTTTGTCTTATGTGTCGCTGATATAATTATAGTACATATTTCTATTTTATATAACAGTTTAGGATTAAGTAACCGTATAAAGTTCATTTATATGTCCGTTATAAATAAAAACGTCATAACTCTTTATTATTTGTGACATCTAATACGAACCCTACGTACTAAAGATTATACGCATAGTCTCCACAACGATAATCATTTTTATTTCTTTTGTCTTGGCTTGAATTTTGACAACCAAAACCATATTTCATACCCTATGAATGTTCCGACTGTATTCATTAGTACATCATCTAATTCCACAAAACGGCCAGTAAAAGTTTGGAGAAATTCGATCATTACTGAGAATGTGAGACCTATTAAAACTCCATAAATCCATTTATCCCTAAGTTTTTTGAAAACAATCGCTGAAAAGAACCCAAAAGGGATAAATAGTATTATATTTAACAAAATTGCCGGAGATAATCCTTCTTCAAATAAGACAAAACTGAACTGTACATTTCCATCAGATATTGAGGTTGTTCCGAAATTACCACCGATAATACCAGTGATGTTCAAAATCACAAGAACTGTAAGAATCCATGCGAACTCGCATAACATGCCAAGTGGTTTAAATTCAAGCTTTCTTTTAACTAAGGATTTTATACCATTAAATACACAGAAAACAATTAATGCTATACGTATGGAATAATGAAATGCAAATATCCCATTTTGTAAATAAGTATGTAACATATTTATTTCTCCCTTCTTGATTACAGATTATATGAATAATCTTTTGTTCACCTTACATATTTTCCACTTTCGTATTTCTGTTCTGAAGGACTTGAACGGTGCAACAGTATTGATGTGAAACCATTTCCACATTGACCGATTATATGGAGTTGATGAGGACCACTTTCTTTCGCTTTGCTGAAATAATTCGACATCTGTATAACTGTTAATCATTTCAATAATTTGCTGTTCTGCCTTTATAAACATAGTGCATAACTCTTTGAGAGTATATCCCTTGTATTGTTTATAAAAACTTTCATATAACCCACCCAAATCATTCCATTTATAGTTCGGAGTTGGCGTGATAACAATATGTTAATCTATATAAATATATCACTATTATTTCCCATTAAATTATATGCCTTGATAATCATAAGTAATATCTCAATTACTTAGATATTACTTACAACAAAATCACCTTGAATTATTACTTTACCTGTACCTCCAACTTTCACCATAATATCATCATTCTCTCTATAGGCATATATATCAATTGCACACGGGACTTTTACTATATATCCCTGTTCAGCTTTTATTGATATATTTCTTCTATCAGTATAATGATTCTTTAACAAATACGCACCCACTGCTGCATTTCCAATGCCGCATGCCGCATCTTCAATCCCCTCTCTTGGGCATATATTTCTTGTATGAATATTAAATGAGTCATCTTTAGTTTCAAAACAAAACACTTGCACCTCTCTTACACCAATAAAATTACATAGATGTTTTAATTGACTTATGTTCCTTTTAACATTCATTAATCCATCTAAAGATTTTATTGGTACAACTAAGTGGCCTAATCCAGTATTCATACATTGCAGTGGTAAATCATCCATTATGTCATCATCATTAATTCCTAAAACTTTAGCTATTTTATGCTTTTCCTCAATAATTACTCCAAACTTGACAGTTTCTTGTTTCAATTTAACAACAATGTCATTATCCTGCTCCTCGATATTAACTTCTTTTATTCCATCTTTTGTCTTAATCAAATATTTATCTTTTATTATTGGACTTAATTTCCCTGCTTTTCTAAGTGCAATAAATGCAGCAACTGTAGGGTGACCTGCAATTTTGACTTCATTATCTGGAGTAAAATACCTAATATCAAAATCTATTCCATCTTCATCACCTTCGGTAATATACACCGTTTCGACTAAATTAAGTTGACGAGCAATATTTTGCATAACATAATCTTCTAACTCACCTTGATGAATAAATACAGCTGCGGCATTCCCCCCTCGTCCTTTATATGTAAAGCTATTTATTACGCAAAACTTTTTCATTACATCCATTTATGTTTTACTCCCCTTTTATCAATTTGCAATATTATACTTCTGAAATGTCGTTAAAATTTTATAATAAATTTTTAAATTCTTCCTTAGTCATCTTACCCTTATACTCTTTAGTAAATAGAAAAGGTAGGAATACAATAGCACAAAATATTAAACCTAACACTAAATATTTTGATGTTATCACTGTGTCATAGGCGCTACTTTCATTAATAATCATACTATTATTAATTAAATGAATAATTATAACTGACCAAAGGTTTCTAGTTTTCATATAGACAAACCCAAGGAAAATACCAAGAAGAATACAATAGAAAATATGAGATATTACACAGTAAATAGGGGTTGCTGGGCTATATAACATAAAGCAAAGTGGCAAATGCCATACTCCCCATATAAATCCTAATATAATAACGCCAAGTTTTTTACCAAATAAAATTTGTAGTTTTGGCTGTAAGTATTCTCTCCATCCCAGTTCTTCTCCAAAAAATATTATAAAAGATGAAACAACACCAATTGGTACAATAATAGTAAGTAAAGCAATACGCATCATAGTCTTTTTTAGTATTTCAGATAAATTACCATCAACAAGTCCACCAAACATAACTATAATTAATTTAAGTCCAATATACAATAAACCTAATAGTATAACAGTCTTAAAGTTCTTTTTAAAAACCATACTAATTTTTTCAAAACGATTATCTCCGTTAATCATTATTATAGTAAAAGCAAATATACTAGCTATAATTACTAGTGTATTTATAACAATTGATACATGTCCCGGAAAAGCAAAAACTCCAACAACTAAAATAATGATACATAAAACACTAAAAATAATATAGAACGTAAAGAAATCCATTAATCCCTGAGGAATACTATTTTTTTCATAATAAATTCTTATCCCAATAGCCGCTAACGCAGGATAAAGCATCTGTACTATAGCAAATGCTTGGACACCACTCGCATCAATATGTTTATAAACAAAAAACATTATTAGACCCATACCAGATGTAATTGAAAAAGTAGCTAATAAGAATGCTAATATTTCATTTTTAATTTTAGTCAAATTTGTGTCCATAAAATCTCCCCCTCCATAAATTATTTTTAAATAATTAGCTTTTATTCCCACCAAACTGCTACAAACATTATACCACTATTTACCATAGCAAAAAAGAAAACTTCAGTGGAGTATAAATCTCCTTCTGAAGTCTTTATATGATAATTTAATCTTTCTTTTAAAACTTATAATTACAGCGCTTTTGCTCTTTTTGAGATAAGCTCTTTTTTCTTAGAAAATGCTAACGAAAGTATATATTACGCAGAATGCGTTTGAACAAGCCTTAGTAATTCACAATTTATTTTATTTTTAGCATATGCAAATAAAATAAATTTTAGAAGTACTTAGCGATGTGAACGCATTCCAGTAATATATACTTTTCGTTATAGCATACTCTAAGAAAAAAATTCCCCATGCCCTATTCCTTATTTTCTTTCCATATTAAAAAGGCTATAAGAAATACAGATGCATCTTTAAAGTTCCTAATATCAAAATTTGTTTCTTTCTTAATCTTATCCAATCTATAGATCAGGGTATTCCTATGAACATATAGTTTCCTAGCAGCATCACTAATATTAAGACCACAATTTACAAATTGCTCAATAGTTGCTATCATTTCACCATCGAAAGCATCGAATTTGTCTTTTAACATATATAAAAGTTCCTGCTTAATTTTTATGTCTATGTTATAGACGATTTTCTCAAACAACATTTTATTATAACTAAATATATGATCTTTTATATCAAATTTTTTCCCTAGCTGCATACATTGAACAGCATCATTATAAGCTTTTTTAAACTCGTTTATATCATAAGCTCTATCTCCATAACTTAGATAACATTTACAATACAAATCTGATGATATGGATTCCTTTATACTTTCTGTATGTTCTTGTATTTCAGCAAAGTCACCAATTACAATAATACTATCATTATATATTAAACTTACAACTGGTTCTTTATCATATATTTGTTTTATTATGTTGAGAGATTCATAATTACTTCCATCTGAACTTATTAATATGATATAACACCCATCTTTGAGAAAAGGTAAACTGTAATTAATATTATAAATAGAAATTTCTCTATTTTCTAAAATATCAATAACTGCTTGTTCTTTAGTTAAAAAATGCTGGGTATATTTATTTTCAATAACATATTTAAGTAAGAATGTACAATTTTCATACTTCTTCTCTAAACTTATTATGCCTTTAACTCGTCCAAGCATAATAGTAAAGTTAGTTATATTTGAATTTTCAATATTTAAGTCACTAATATATAAAGCAATCCCATCTTCGGTAACTATATCAAATGGTATGTTTGAAGAGTGACTTAAATCCTTCAGGAATTCAGTAAAATTGTACATAGTACGTTTCCCCCTATATTATCGTGTTCTCCGTTTCTTTATCAAATATATGAATTTTATTAGTATCTAAAGCAATCTTAATTTTTTCTCCAACTATAGCTTTGGACGATCCATTTACTCTAGCTACAATACTTGTATTCCCTTTTGACAAATAAATATTAGTCTCCGCACCCATAAGCTCCGTAACGTCAACTTTGGCTTCTATAACTGAATTTTTATTTTTTTCAATAAAGTCAATACCGTCATCAATATCTTCTGGTCTAATTCCCATTATAACAATTTTGCCTATATAGTCTTTTTCTTTTACAGCTTCTGCCTTATCTTTCGGTAATATTATAGTTTCATTATCGAAAGAAAGCACAACTTCACCATATTTTTCTAAAACCTTAGCTTCCATAAAGTTCATTTGAGGACTTCCTATAAACCCAGCAACAAACATATTAACTGGATGTTCATATATGTTATGAGGAGTATCTACTTGTTGCACTAATCCATCTTTCATTACAACTATTCTTGTCCCCATAGTCATAGCTTCTGTTTGATCATGCGTTACGTATACAAAAGTTGTTTGAAGTTTATGATGGAGTTTTGCTATTTCTGTTCTCATTTGAACTCTAAGTTTAGCATCTAAATTCGATAGTGGCTCGTCCATTAAGAATACCTTTGGACTTCTTACTATAGCTCGTCCAAGCGCTACTCTTTGCCTTTGTCCACCTGACAATGCCTTTGGTTTTCTATCAAGCAAATGTTCTATATCAAGGGTTTTAGCTACATCAGTAACCTTTTGTTTTATTTGATCCTTTGGCATTTTTCTTAATTTTAATCCAAATGCCATGTTATCATATACAGTCATATGAGGGTACAATGCATAGTTTTGGAAAACCATTGCTATATCTCTATCTTTGGGTGCCACATCATTTACTAATTTATCTCCAATATATATTTCCCCTTGTGATATCTCTTCAAGACCTGCTATCATTCTCAAAGTTGTTGATTTACCACAACCAGATGGTCCTACAAAAACTATAAATTCTTTATCTTCTATTTCAAGATTAAAATCTTTAACCGCTGTTACATTCCCTGTATAAACCTTGTATATGTGTCTTAATGATAAATTTGACATAATATATACCCCCCTATATGTTTCTATATATATATATTAAACCTTTAAAAGTTATTTATCTATTTGCAAAACACACAAAAATTGTAAAGTTAATTTGTAGAAAGACACAACTGACCCTTTATTAAATTATCACCTGCGGTGCTGCAACATCTTCACAGAAGATGCATTGACGACTTCAGAAGGAGATTTATACTCCCACTGAAGTTTCTCTTTGTTATTGTATGTAACTCCCACTCATAAAAGTGGGAGACTTTCCTTCTGAAATGTCGTCAAACCCTAATTCTTAAAATTTTTGCCTTGATATAAATCTAATTCCTTTAATCTGTTATCTATTCCATTTAAAACTTCCCATTTTTTCAAACTCCACATAGGACCTATTAGTAACTCCCTTGGTGCGTCGCCTGTTAATCTATGAATAACCATATTAGGTGGAAGCATAGTAATTGACGTACAAATTATATCTATATACTCATCTTGCTGCAAAAACTTCAGCTTTTCTTGTTTGTAAAGGCTAACCATAGGGGTATCTTCCATAAGATGAAGTAGATGCATTTTTATACCCTTTATATTTTTATGTGCCACGTAGTCTATGGTTTTTAGCATGTCCTCCCTACTCTCTCCAGGAAGCCCAAAAATGGTATGCACCACCACATCAATGTTTCTCTTATTAAGCTCACTTAGAGCCTCCTCAAATCTCACTAATTTATATCCCCGATTAATAATTTTTGCGCTTTCATCACTACTAGTTTGAAGCCCTAGTTCTACCCATGTGTATACTCTATTAGAATATTCCTCTATAAGATCTAATACCGCATCGTCTAAACAATCAGGCCTTGTAGCTATAGCAAGAGCCACCACTCCTTCTTGTGATACTGCCTCCTCATATTTTTCTCTTAATACATCGATATTTGCATAAGTATTTGTATAAGCCTGAAAATAAGCAATGTATTTCCCTGTTTTCCATTTTTTATTCATCATAACCTTTATATCTTCAAATTGCTTTGTAATAGAAAAATCCCTATTCCCAGCAAAATCTCCTGAGCCCCTTTCGCTACAAAACAAACACCCTCCACTACTAATAGTCCCATCTCTATTTGGACAAGAAAATCCAGCGTCCAAAGCAATTTTAAAAACCTTATTACCGAACTTGTCCCTTAAAAAATAATTTAAACTGTGATATCTTTTGTCACTCCATATTTTCTGCACTAATATCATCCTTTCTTTATTTAAAGACCATTTAAATAAACTAACTAGTCGTAAGACTAGTTAGTTATTTGAAGATTCAAGCCCTATATCAATTATACCTTATAGTCTATGAACAGTGCATTATTTATAATTTATCTACGGTAAAAGTCTTTAAATCAAGTTTCCATTTACCAATTATATCTGCTTCTGGACTGTTAACATTTGGTTTAGGCATTACTTCATAAGTCATAGTATCCTCACCAAAAGAAGAAAATACTATTTGAACTTTTTCTATAGGATAGTCTTTTTCAAAATTAACAGGAATCATCTCTCCATTATCTACATTATAAACTCTAATGTATTTGCCCTTTTTTTCCTTATTATACTGTACAATCAAAAATTTTTCATCTAAGGAGAATGTCATAAATTCTACTTTACAATCAATCAATAAATCTATTGAAATTAATTCCTTTCCAATTGGTTTTTCCTTGGCTATTTCACCAGATCCTCCACCTTGCGGGGACTCCTCAGTTGGATTTGTAGCACTTCCCTGAACTGCTAGAGATTGATCAATGTTAACAATACCAATAAATGAGTTTTTGTTATAAGTACTAACTGCAAGTTTATCTCCTTCATAACTGAAATTTATGGAGCTGAATTCTTTTATAGGCACCACTACTTTATATAATCGTGCTCCATCATCTTTCGAATATACATATTTAGGAAACCCTGCTTTATCAATAATTAAATTGGTTTTTACATTTTTTTTATCTCTAAATCTAATACCCATGTCCTCCACAAAAGCTTCATTTTGTGGTGTATTGGTTATTTCGCTTATTTTATATTCAGCCCCATCTTTAACAATTCTAATAGAATATTCATCAAGGCATGACTGAGAGCTATCCATCGATGTTCTTGTAACTCTAACCTTAAAAACCCCGCTTCTACCAACCTCATTGCTTTCTGTAACCTTATAACCTTTTATCTTCATATCACTAATTGGCATATTAGAAACTTTTTCAGACAATTCCTTACTATATAGTTTTTTACCATTTTCATAATCTTCCTTCATTATGAAATTCATATAACTCTCAACTACATTAGTTGCAGTTTTAATTTCAAAAGCATTAACTTTTGGCTTTTCTTTATTCTCTTTTTTTGAACATGATGTAAAAGACAAAATACAACACGCTATTAACAAACAACTTAAAATTTTTTTCAATATTTTCACTCCCTTTAATCCAATTTTAATTTAATTATGGAAATTATAATTACTTTTATACTTAGGATTTATAAAATTAAATTCATTATGCTAATTATAGTTTCCCTCTAAATAAATTTTTAATTTATAAAATCATCATTTATTATTAAAATCATTATTTATTATTAAACAATGCACATATATTTAGAAAGACAATCATCTTATTTAAGTATGACTATTAATTTAATAATTTTGTGGGGGAGATTTTTTGAAAAAAACAATTGGTCAAATGTTTCAAATTTCAGCTGTATTTATCGGAACAATAGTTGGTGCAGGCCTTGCTTCCGGTCAGGAAATAACTCAATTTTTCAGTACTTATGGGTATATGAGCTTCTGGGGAATCCTCATATGTGGTTTAATCTATATTTTAATAAGTTCTATTATAATTTCTATTAGCCTAAAACATAAATTAAGCTCCTATACTGAGCTTATAACCCTTATAAGCCCCGGTTTTTTTGGTGTAATTACCGATGTTTTCACAAGTTTTTTCTTAATTAGTGGAGCCTCCATAATATTAGCTGGAAGCGGTGCGCTTCTTCATCAATATTTTGGTGTTTCAAAATGGGTAGGAATTTTACTTATGTCTGTAATCTCTTTATATACTTTACTTAAAGATACCAAAGGATTAATAACGATAAATTCCTTTATAGTACCTGCTCTTACTACAATCATTGTAACTATATTTGTTTTGTATTTAGTATTCTACAAAGATATAGTAAGCGCTTCCTATATAAAACAAATCCCCTCTTATAAAACCCAAATTGTCCCTGTTCAATGGTTTTTTTCAGCCGTGCTCTATGCCAGTTATAACATGCTATCCTGTAGTGGTGTTCTAGTCCCAATAAGTCAAGAAGTAAAACATAAACGTATTCTTATTCCCGGAGTTATAATAGGCGCTATAGTTTTAACCATATTATGTTATTTTGTTAATGTGATGCTTTTATTAAACATTCCTCAAATTTTTAAATATGAAATTCCACTTCTATATATTACAAACCGTTTTGGCACACTAATGCAGATTCTTCTGCTTTGTGTAATTTTTTGTGAAATGTTTTCAACTGAAGTTTCTAATATATATAGCGTAGGCAAGACCCTTGAGAAGAAGTTTAATATTTCTTATAAAAAAGCGGTCATATTAATACTTATTATATCTTTGCCTATTTCTCAAATTGGCTTTAAAAATTTAATTAAAGTCCTTTATCCTGGCTTCGGTGCAATAAGTTTTATTTTTTTGATTCAATGTATTCTATTTTATAGAAAAACTTCTAAAAAACAGAATTGACATTATATATATTGCGCTGTACAGTTCTTATATATTCTAAAGATTTAAATTATAAAACAAGGAGATAAAGATGATTAATAAAGGCACTAGAGAATTAGATAGTTCATATTTTTTAAACTTGTTAAAAAAATGCAATTTATGTCCTAGGAAATGTTTTGTTAATAGATTAGGTGGAGAATTTGGCTTTTGTAGAGCTTCTAATGATGTAAAAATAGCTAAAGCTTCCCTGCATCACTGGGAAGAACCCTGTATTTCTGGCGTAAATGGCTCTGGAACTGTATTCTTTTCCAATTGTAATCTGAAATGTGTATTTTGTCAGAATCATAAGATAAGCCGTGAAGATGCTGGGAAAACGGTATCTATATATCGCCTTAGTGAAATTTTTTTGGAGCAGCAGGAAAGAGGGGCCCTTAATATAAATTTAGTTACCCCTACTCACTATGTACCCCAAATAATAGAAGCCTTGAAACTTGCTAAAAATAAAGGCCTTAATATTCCTATTCTCTATAATTCAAGTGGCTATGAAAATATAGATACCATTAAAATGCTTCGAGGGTTTATTGATGTTTATTTACCAGACTTAAAATATTGTAGCAATAAATATGCTATTAAATATTCAAAAGCGCCTAATTATTTTATTGTAGCTTCCGCCGCTATTACTGAAATGGTTTCGCAAGTAGGAGAAGTCAAATTTGATGCTGATGGGATAATTCAAAAGGGAGTAATCATTAGGCACCTTATGCTACCAGGCTTATTATTTGATTCTAAGAAAATAATAGATTTTATATATAGCACCTTTAATGATTCAGTATATATCAGCTTAATGAATCAATATACCCCTATGCAAGTCGCAATTAATTATCCTGAAATAAACAAGAAAGTAAACCCTAATCATTATGATGCTCTAATTGAGTACTGCTTAAACCTAGGCATCACCAAGTGCTTTATTCAAGAAAGCGAAAGCTCATCTTCGACTTTCGTACCTGACTTTGATTTAAGCGGAGTATAATGCTAAAAGGTCCCCATGATTTTAATCATGGGGACCTTTTAGCATATAATCATTCTATATAGATTGCGCTTTGATCTTTATTAAAATCAAACTTTAGATTCTTAAAAGAAAAATACAATACACAAGCGAATATTATGCCTGCAAGCACATCTACAAAATAATGTTGCTTTATAAACATAGTAGATAGAATTATAAAAACAGCTGCAATAACACAGATTATTTTAATAGATTTAAAAACCTTTTCCGATTCATAAATATATAAAGCTACTAACACTGAATTTAAAACATGAATGCTTGGAAAACAGTTATAAGGATTATCAGCCATGTATAAACTTAAAACCAAATTACTAAAGAAATCCGTTCCTGTTATCATGGGCCTTGGAACACACGTTGGGTAAACATAATATATTATATAACATGTAATCATACCCATATTTAAAGTTATAAGTAGCTTTAGATACCTTCCTTTATCTACTATACATAGGATAGTCGCAAAAATTGCTATAAATATATACCAAGATATATAAGGTAATATAAAAAATTTATTAAAGGGGATGAGTTTATCTACAAAAGTAAATAGGTCGTTAGTATCTCCTCTATATTGGTTTAACATTGGATATGTCATACTTATTAATGGTATACTTAGTCCCAGTAGGCCTCTTTTAATAATATCCTTCCATTCTTGTAGCGCTACCTTCTTTTGTAGTTGTTCCATTTTATCTCCTCCTTCCCGCCTTAATAAAAGCTATATTTTATACCTTAAACTCTACTCTATCTAACCTTGCAATTATCTTAATGTCATTATGTTTAACTGTATCAGTTCTTAATGAAACTCTATTGCTTATTAACAATATTTTATTACTATCTAATTTTTTTATTTGTCTTAACACTCTTTCTCCATTGTAATCCACTAGCGAAATAGCATTATTTTCTATTTCATGTGTCAAATGAGCAAAAGCAATGTCCCCACTACAAATTCTAAACCCAAGCATATCGTCATTCTCTATTTCTAAAAACAATACTTTATCTTGAGCATATCCTTCTACTTTATTTGATATTATTGGCATTTGTTTTACACCTATTGCTTTAGCTAAATCATATTTATAAATAGAAACATCTTTTAACACTGAGCTAAACGCATCATTCCATACCTCGTTTACTTTTCCCACGCTAGGTCTTTCGAGCTTTGGTTTTCTTTCTTCTACATACTCAGCGGCTTGAAATGATACAGATGTATCTTCAATTTCTTCCCCTAAGATTTTAGATATTTTTTCTAAAAATTTCTCGTTTATAATCTTTTTTCCCATTTCAACTTCATTAATAAAATTTTCAGAAACTCCGATTTTTTTACCTAATTGTTTTTGACTTATCGCTTTTGATTCTCTTACCTCTTTAATTCTATCTCCTGCTCTGCTCATAATTCTCCACCCTTCCAATTAAATCATCTCCTGCGGAGCTGGATTAACGACTTCAGAAGGATATTTATACTCCCACTTGTAGAAGTGGGCGACTTTCCTCCTGAAATGTTGTTAAATCATCTCCTGCGGAGCTGAAATGTCGTTGAATAATTTTCCCTAAAATATAAATCTCCTGCTATCTTGCAGAAGATTTATATTTTGTGCCACATGCCTTATTCCATTTTTCTATAGGCTTCTCTTTCTTCAATTAGATGTTGCATAAGATAATTAACCGTCCAGTTCATAGATGTTGGTGTTACAGCGGCTAGTATAGTATCACTGCTTTTAATTTGCCTTATACTATCAATTAAATCATACAGTTCCTTGTCTTTATAACTATTAAATAGAAGTAATTTTTCGTGGGGTAGTTCGATTTTATTTTTTTCACTTTCTATATTCTCTAATACTTCTTTAATTGTTACATTGCCCATATTTTTCTCAATTACTTTGCAAGGTAACATATTTTGTTTTGATAGTAAACTATTAAGTTTTTCTTCTTCATCCTCGTTTAGTCCATATGCAAGGATAAGTTTTTCATTAATAAACTCCACAATATATACCCCCTACAATTTAATATTTTTATTACATTTTTTTTGGCTGATCATACTCAATTCCTAAAGTATCAACGCTCATGCTTTTTATTCTTTGTACCTTAAGTGGCATATCTCTAAAATCTCTTTCTACCTTAGCTATTTCTAAAGCATGCTCCATACCCTCAGTTACTTTTCCAAAAGCTGCATAACTTCCATCTAAATGATAAGAATTAGCTACCATAACAAAAAACTGGCTTCCTGCTGAATCTGAATCATTAGATCTAGCCATTGATAGAACACCAACTGAATGCTTTAAATCATTTTTAAATTTATTAGAAGAAAACTCACCTTTTATTGAATAATCTGGTCCACCAACACCTGTTCCCTCAGGGCAGCCACCTTGAATCATAAATCCTGGAATTACCCTATGAAAAGTAAGTCCGTTATAAAATCCCTTGTTTATAAGACTTATAAAATTATTTACCGTGTTAGGTGCAACTTCTGGGAACAATTCAGCCTTTATTACTTTTCCATTTTCCATATTAATTGTTACTATTGGATTCATATATTTATCTCTCCTTCTATTATGTATTCATTATAAATTATATCACATTTTATGTTATTTACTAATTTTTATATATAAGCCGTATATTTAGTAATCTAAAAAAATAACTAGTAACTCCCCTAGTTATTTTTTTAGATGATGAGCCTTGTAAAAAGTTAAATAACTTGATGACCGACACTTATTTGCAAAATCATTTTTTCTTGAGGGTTCTCTAATTTTATATGAATGTTACCTCCAGGAAGTATTATTAGAAAATGTTCATCTAGCATGTCTACCTCTCGATCTTTTTCAATATTTACTGTATCTATTTCTAAGTTTCCGTAAGCCTCCGCTATATTGTATTCATATCCAATGTTTAAACTACCAAAGTTAGTTATATTTTCTAACTGTTTATCCTCATTTGCAATGATTAAATGTGCGATATTTTTATTTTCTTCGGATTTACATACTAGATGATTTATAATACATAAACAATCACTTTGAACTGGATTATTGATAATTATACAATTAATTTTTTTTGCTTCTTCAATTTCCATATTAAATATATCCTGACCTATATGGTGTTCATTATTATTTTTTAATTGAAATACTCTGATTTTATCACCTTATTTCTGTTGTTCTTTGTATAGTTTAGTCTATTCTTATAGTCATGATATTGCTATACTTAATTCAAAATAAAATATGTAACATCTTCATGTTTTTTAGTCACAAATACACATTATATTAAATAATATATTATTAAGTCTATGCATTAAATTCAGACTGCCCCATAAAAAGGAGGAATATTATGCCTTCCGCACCCAATTTGGACAAAATTAAAGATTCAATAAGCAATAGTTTAGATATTATATCAAACAAGTCTGAATATTTTATTGAAATATCAAAACTTAAATATAAAATCCATTCTGAAGAGAACAGTATGGAAGATCTCTACAAAGATATAGGAAAAGAACTGTACGCAATTTTTAAAACTAATAATCACATTGATGACTCCCTTTTAGATTATTGTAAGACATTAAAAAAAATAGAAGCCCGAATAAAAAATCTAGAAAAAAAGCTCAATAAAATTGATAATAAAAAATAAATAAAAAAGTATATATTACTATTAATGCATTCATTTCGCTATGAACTACTAATTTCAATGCATTATACGTAATATATACTTTGTTTTGCGCATGAAAATATTTGTTATTTATTTTAACGTACCCTGTTATGTAATTACATCCATGCCTTCAGCATGTAGTTTATTTAAATGTCTTATCTCTACAAAAATAAACACGGCTGTTATAATTGAAGCTAATGCATCTGAACTAGGTCCCGATAACCATACACCATCTAATCCAAAGAACCTTGGCAGAATAAATAGTAATGGTATGAGGAGTATTACTTGTCTGCTTAATCCTAAAAATATGGATATTTTAGCTTTACCTATAGCTTGGAAGTAGTTCGAACTAACTATTTGAAATCCTATTATAGGGAGCATAAACAGGTATATTCTAATGCCATGGCTACCTATTACTATTAGTTCTGGATCCTTATTAAACAAACTTATAATTTGTTTTGGAAATACCTGTATAATTATAAATCCAGTTGTAGTAATAGTTGTAGCTGCGATTATTGCTAATCTTAGGGCATGTTTTACTCGTCCATAGTTTTTTGATCCATAATTGTATCCGATAATTGGTTGACACCCTTGGTTAATTCCGAAAGTAGGCATTAACACCATCATCACCACACTCATAATAACTCCCATGGCTCCGAGTGCCATGTCCCCACCATATTTAACTAAACTTCTATTAGAAATAATAGACACTATACTTGCAGCAAGTTGCATTGAAAATGGCGACATACCTATAGCAAAAATGCTTTTTACAACCTTAGCATCTAATTTTAAATTTTTACAGCGTATTTTTAGCACACTATTCCCACCAAAGAAATAGGATAATACCCATATCATACTTACAGCCTGAGAAAGAATAGTTGCAATAGCTGCACCTCTAGTTCCCATATGAAAAACAAAAATAAAAATTGGATCTAAAATTGTATTTAATACTCCCCCAATCAACATTGTAACCATAGCTGCTCGCGGGTTACCCTCAGACCTTATTATATTATTCAGTCCAAATCCTACACTTTGAAATATTCCGCCTATAAGTATTATTGTTATGTATTCCTTAGCATATGGCAATATATCTTTACTCGCTCCAATTTTAAGTAACAGGGGTTCTAAAAATATAAGCCCTAAAATAGTTACTACAATTGAAAGTATAATAAGAAGAGTAAAGGCATTTCCTAAGATATGTTCTGCCTCTTCTTTTTTTTGTTGTCCAAGTTTAATAGATATAAGTGCGGCGCTTCCAATTCCCACAAGCATTGCAAACGCCATAATCATAATAGCAATAGGAAATGTAACTGTAACTCCTGATAGTGCAAGTTTTCCTATTCCTCTTCCTATAAATATTCTATCTACAACATTATATAAACCATTAACTAGCATTCCTATAATGGCAGGAATTGAAAACCTCATAAGTAATTTACCTATATTTTCCTCTCCTAATTGTTTTGAGCTATCCAAAAAATCTCCTCCTCGTATGTATAATTATATAATCTTATCACAAAAGCTATCATTAATACAAAAAAGTATATAATATTACAAATTAGTTTAACGATATTTTAGAAGGAAAGTCCTCCTCTTCTATAAGATGGGGTTACGGACTATAACAAATAAAAAACTTCAGAAGGAGTATAAATCTCCTTCTGAAGTCGTCGATGCATTATCTCCGTACCCCTTTAATTTAATTATAAATTTGCAACCTTTATCTATATCGTGCCCTAAATATATACTTCCTCCATGCTTTTCAATTATTGCCTTTGATATTGCAAGTCCAAGTCCTGTACCACCATTTTTAGAGTTTCTCGTAGAGTCTACTCTAACAAAAGGCTCAAAAATATCTCCTTCAAATTCCTTAGATATTCCTACTCCATCATCTTCAATAATAATTACAGCCGTGCCATCATCTATTAACAGCTTGATACTAATAGTAATCCCTGGACCATTGTATTTAATACTATTTAGTATAATGTTACTTATAGCTCTATCTAAATTTTTTCTATCAAACGGTATTTCAACTTCATCTTCGGTAATATCAAATTCATATTGAACACCTTTTTGCTCCATCATTGGAACATACCCGGCAATAAGTTCTCTTAAAAACTCGCCTACATCATGATTTCCTATATCTAATTTATATTCCGTACTTTCAACACGAGAAAATTCAAAAAGATCTTGAATTAAGTCATTTGCTCGTCTACTATTATTATTAATAACTTTTAATAACTTATTTTTATCTTCTGATGAGATGTCCTCATTTTCTAATAAGAATTCTGAATACCCCAATATACTTGTTAATGGATTTTTTAAATCATGAGATATATCAAGAATCATCCTCTTCCTGTTATGTTCCGCTTTTTTCTTTAGTAGCTTTTCTTGCTGTATTTTTTCAGCCATTAGATTAAAAGCATCTTTTAGTTGACCTATTTCATTCAAAGAATTAATTTCAACTCGCGCTGAATATTCTCCATTTTTTATAGTATTAACCCCTTGTAATAGTTTTTTTAATGGTTTAACAAAAATCCTTGATGTAAGTTTAGAATAAAGTACCATTGTAGATATTAAAAATATAAATATTATAAAGGGAAATATATTTAAAAAAATATGTCTTGTATTTTTAGGTTTAGTGGCTTCTTCTATTTGCTCTTTATGTTCAAGCCCCCAGGTATATGCGTCAAAAATACTGTCAGGCATAGCAGTTATTAAAATAAAGTCTTTATTTTCGCCATATTTACTAGAATAAAAATAACCATCTTTTAAATTATTAGTAATCATATCATTATAATAATCTAGTGAGTACTTAAATCCTGCTTTATGGTTACTTCCATTTTCCATCACAATAACTAGGTTTTTATCAAGCACTTCAACATATCCCTTATGTTTTATAAAATTCGTTACATTAATATCCTTATAATTTTGTTTTATCATATACTGTGCTGTAGCCTTATCCGTTGATGGATCAACATAATCAATAGAAATGTAAAAAAATAAAGCACCCATGGCTAGCATAAATATTGCAATTATAATAGCCAAAAATAAAATGTAATTTTTAAATAATTGAGTTTCCATCTTCTTACTTTTAAAATATGTTGCTATCTTTTTTAATTTATTTCTATTAATCATGGTTCTTCTCCATTTTATATCCTATACCTCTTATTGTTTTTAAATATTTAGGATTTTTAGGATCGTCTTCAATTTTCTCTCTAATATGGCTTATATGCACCATAATAGTATTAGAATCTCCATAATATGTATCACCCCAAACTATTTCATATAACTGTTTTTTGGTGTATACCTTTCCTGGATTCTCTAAAATAAACCCAAGCAGCCTATATTCCTTTGGATTTAAAACTATCTCTATATTGTTTTTATAAATAATACAACTTTCCTTGTCTAGCATCAACTCTCCAATTATTATTCCAGTTTTATAAGTTTTATTAGAATATTTATAATACCGTCGTAGCTGAGCCTTAACTCGTGCAATTATTTCAATGGGACTAAAAGGTTTTAATACATAATCATCAGCCCCTAGTCCAAGACCAAGGATTTTATCCGACTCTTCTTCTCTTGCAGTAATAAAAATCACCGGTATTTCGCTAGTTTCCCTAATCTTTTTTAAAACCTTGAATCCATCAATTTTCGGAATCATAACATCAAGTAGTGCAATATCTATATCTTTATTTTCAAATATATTTAAAGCTTGCATACCATCTTCTGCTGTGAAAATTTGATACCCTTCTTTTGATAAATGAATCTCTAGCAATTCTCTAATATCCTGTTCATCTTCTACAATTAGAATATTCATCATGTATCTCCCCCCAGCTTATATACATTGTACCTCTAAACTGCGCTTCAACTCAAATAAAAAAATAAAAAAGTATATATTACTGGTGCTCGCTCAAATGCATTTTCCATAATATATACCTTTCTCAGCCTGCTAAAATAATGTAAATTATATAATTTCTAATGAAAAAAGAATAGAGGGTATTCCCCCTCTATTCTTTACTTTATTAAATCATCTCCTGCGGAGCTGCAATATTAACGACTTCAGAAGGAGATTTATACTCCCACTGAAGTTTTCTATTTGTTAGGGTATGTAACTCCCACTTATATATGTGGGAGACTTTCCTTCTGAAATGTCGTTAAAATCTTGTCGTACCGTCTTTCGTAACAATACCTTTGATTAATGACTTAGCTATTATTTTTTCTTGTACTATTTCATACGCATCTAATATCATTTTTACAGATAATTTTTGTTTTTCAACACTACTTGCATAAACAGTTGCAATAGCCTCACCCTTGTTTACAAAATCTCCGATTTTCTTATGAAGAACAATTCCCACTGATAAATCTATTTTGCTTTCTTTAGTTTCACGCCCAGCCCCTAAAACTAAAGCAGCCTTTCCTATGTCGTCAGCTTTTATTCCTTTCACATAGCCTTCATGGATTGATATAATGGGCTCTATAATAGCTGGCACTGGGAATATAGATGGATCATCTACGTAAGCTGGATTCCCACCTTGTGATACTACAAGTTCTCTTAATTTCTGGATACCTTTTCCTGATTTTATAATATCCACAAGCACTTTTCTCGCCTGCTGCGCATCCGTTGCTTTTCCTCCTAATACAAGCATATGTGCCCCTAAGGTTAAACAAAGTTCTGTAAGATCTTCTGGACCTTCACCTTTTAATGTATCTATAGCTTCTTTTACTTCTAAAGCATTACCAACTGCGTAACCTAATGGTTGGTCCATATCAGTTATTACACCAATAGTATTTCTACCTACATTAGTTCCTATATCAACCATCTCTCTTGCAAGTTCAAAGGCATCATCCTCATTTTTCATAAATGCACCACTACCTGTTTTTACATCGAGTACTATGGCATCTGCTCCAGAAGCTATTTTTTTACTCATTATACTTCCTGCAATTAAAGACATATTATCAACAGTCCCGGTAACATCACGAAGTGCATATAGTTTCTTGTCTGCTGGTGCTAAATCAGCAGTTTGACCACCTATAGCAATTTTGGCTTTGTTTACATTTTGCATAAACTTTTCAATTGACATGGCAACTGAGAAGCCTTCAACAGATTCTAGCTTGTCAATAGTTCCACCAGTATGTCCGAGTCCTCTTCCTGACATTTTAGCAACTGGCACGCCTGCTGCTGCAACAATAGGCCCAAGAATTAAAGTAGTTGTATCACCTACACCACCAGTACTATGCTTATCAACCTTTACACCTTCAATAGACGATAAATCAATAGTTTCACCACTATTCACCATTGCCATTGTTAAATCTTTAGTTTCTCTCTTATTCATTTTTTGAAAGTATATAGCCATAAGCAATGCTGAAACTTGATAATCCGGGATAGTTCCATCTGTATATCCGCCAACAAAAAAATTAATTTCTTCTGTAGTAAGTTCGTTGCCATTTCTTTTTTTTATTATTAAATCATTCATTCTCATACTACTCACCCCTAATTATTCATTTTAAATATATTTATACGTCTTCAAATTTAATAATTATAATTTGACTATTTAAATCCCTGGACTATTGCTATAGAACTACTAGCTCCTACTCTACTAGCGCCTGCTTCAATAACAGCTTTTGCATCTTCAGCTGTCCTTACTGCTCCAGACGCTTTAACTCCCATTTCTGCTCCTACAGTCTCTCTCATTAATTTTACATCATGAATTGTTGCTCCACCCGTTGAAAATCCTGTTGAAGTTTTTACGAAGTCCGCTCCAGCTTCTTTAGCTATTTGACATACCCTAACTTTTTGTGCATCTGTTAAAAGACAAGTTTCTATTATTACCTTTACTAGTGCGTATCCTTTACAAGCACCAACTACTGCTTTAATTTCATCTTTTACTACATCAAACTTGTTTGATTTTATAGCACCAACATTAACTACCATATCTATTTCCTGCGCACCATTTTCAATTGCTTGTTTTGCTTCAAATGCTTTTACTTCTTTTGTTGTAGCTCCCAGTGGAAAACCAACAACGATACAAGTTTTTACGTTACTTCCTTCTAATTCTTTTCTTACAAGTGATGCGTAATATGCATTAGCACATACTGAAGCAAATCCGTATTCTTTAGCTTCAGAACAAACTTTTATAATTTGGTCCTCGCAGGCTTCTTGTTTTAATAGTGTATGGTCTATATATTGTTCTATTCTCATATTAATCTTCTCCTTTATTTTTTATAAAATTATTTTCTATATACTTTTCTGATCCTTTTAAGAGAATCTCTGGCAAAATAGTTACTCTTTTAATTTCGGTAGGCTTGTTACTATTTAAATTTTCTAATAACATTCTCATACCAATTCTGCCAAGTTCAATAGATGGCCCATTAATAAAACTAATGTTCATCCCTATTATATTTAACATATCAAGCTTATCAAACCCAATAATCGCCATATCACGCGGTACATCTATTTTTTCTTCATAAAAAGCTTTTATGCATCCCAAAATCATGGTATTACTACTTACAAAAATAGCAGTAGGTCTATTATCCATTTTCAATATTTGCTTTGTGATTTCATAAGCAGTTTCATATTTGTAGTCACCATAAAAAATATATTCCTTTGCTACAGGAATATTATTAGCTTCTAATGCTTTTTCATATCCTAGCAATCGTTCTTTTGCAGGTCTAGAATTCATATTTCCTGTAATTATAGCAATTTTTGTGTGACCTGCTTCTATTAAAGTAGTTGTTCCAGCATAAGCCCCTTTTATATGATCTATAAAAACTCCACTAAAATCAAGATACTCAACATGCCCATCAATTAAAATTATTGGAATTTCTAAGCTTTTAAGAGCATTTAAGTTTTCACTATTACCTGAATCTTTGTAGAACGTTGGAGTTATAAGGAGTCCTTGAATCCTTTGCTGCCTAAGAACATTAATAGCTTTTAGTTCCTTATCTTTATTCTCATCAGTATCACAAAGAATTATATTTAGATTATGTTCATCCGCAATTTCAGTTACACCTTTAATAATCTCCCCAAAAAACAAATTGTTTATATCAGGAACTATAACTCCAATAGTATTAGTTTTACTTTTGGATAGGCTTCTAGCTATAGCACTAGGTGTATAATTTAGATCTTTTATTACCTTTTGAACTTTTTTTCTTGTTTCATCTTTTACATAACCTGAATTGTTTAACACTCTTGACACTGTTGCATGTGATACTTTAGACTTTTGCGCAATATCACTTATTGTCACTGTCATTTTAGCCATCCTCACTTTCAGGAAAACGATTGTAAAATTCTAAATAAATACCCTTAAGACTCAATTTTCTGAAATATGTTACCGCTTTCACATTTAGTATACTGCAAGGTTATGTAAATTTCAATAGGATTTATTCGACATTTTTATGAATTTTATAACTCTATGTTTGTCTTTCAAAACATGTAGTCACCATTTGGAATATGTCAGAATAAATAAGATGTACTTTTGGTACACAAAACAAACGCCTAAGGACTATTTCAAAAAGTATACTTTATGAAATAGTCTTTAATCCACCTTTTGGATGCTGTATGTAAAAATATAACAGACATGCCAGTATTAAATAATATGATGGAAAGGAATAGGCAATAAAGATATTCAGAATCTCATTCTCACCATGAATAAATAATATAATATACAAGGTAATCCGATGGCAGATAGTATTGTGATTGCAGTATGTACTTTTTTATCATCTCGTAATATACACAATAAAAACTTATACCCTAAAATACCAATCAATCCACCCAAACAATTTAGAAATATATCATCAATGTCTGATGCTCCAATGCCTAAAAGCCCCTGAATGATTTCAACAAACAAACTCACTATAAATATAAACAACAAATTGGTTATTACTCTTTTATCATTTTTGAATAATGACAAATATGTACCAAGTGGAATAAAAATAACTATATTGCCACCCACATTACCAAAAGCAAATGCTTTTATATTCGCAGAACTGCCAGATATATATTCCATTATACTATAAAAAGGAATGAGATTGATTGACCTATGCTCCAAATGCGAAATTCTTGATAACAACAATATTTTACTTAATAAAAGTATGTAACAAATGAAAACACCATATAAAAAGACTGTTTTAATTCTCTCTCGTTTATTCATAATACCTCCATTTCTTATTTCATCCCTGCTTATTCTCTGACGTTCAGTTTATAAATTTTCAAACTATATTAACTATCCAAGGGCAATTTAATTATAAAAGCAGTTCTCTGATAATTGCTTTCAACAAAAATTTCACCTTCATGAATCTCTATTATACTTTTGGTTATAGCAAGACCTAATCCTGAACGTGATTTTTCAACTCTATAGAACCTTTCAAAAATAAAAGGTACATCTATACTTGGTATTGGCTCACCATAATTAATTATTTCTATAACCGCACTATTATTTTCTTTCCTAGTACATATGTCAATATACTCAGTCCCACTACCATAGTTCATGCCATTAGAAATTAGATTTTCAAATGCCCTAGCCATTTTAACTGCATCAGCCACTATTAAGAGTTTATCCTCCGAAAAATATGTCCTACTCTATATCTGCTTTTCTAAACTATAGCCTAAATTCCAATACCATTTGATTTATAGGTTCAATTACGTTTATTGATTCTTTATTTAATTTTAAAGTACTATTCCCCATTATAGTATACTGAAATAAATCATTGATTAAATTATTCAATCGTTTTGATTTTCATAGGCAATATTTACATAATATCTAAGTTCAACTTCATCTTTATATTTATCCTTATCTATGAGTTCAAGATACCCTAGTATTGATGTTAATGGAGTACGTAAATCATGAGATACATTTGTTATTAATTCATACTTTGTTTGTCCGGATCTCCGATCTTCCTCTATTGATTTATTTAATGGTGCATGGAAGCTAATCGATATGATGTTCTATACACTAAAATAAGCGGACTATTAGATATTGAAAAAGGTACGGAAGATTAATAATTTTTCTTAGCTTTTTTTTAGCTACTAAATGAATTTTAGCCCTATTTCAATGTTCTAAATTCATATCCTTTTTCTTTTAAATATCTTATGATTCTAGGTAATGCCTTAGCCGTTTCTTCCTTACCATATGTATCATGCATCAAAAGGACTACCTTTTCAGTAGTTCCTATAGATGCTTTTGTTAACTCGAATATTTCATCTGCAGTTTTCCTTTCCCCCTCTGAATCAAAATCATAGGCATTCCAATCAATCTCATACATATCGTTTTCCTTTAATCTAGCACTAAACTCATCCAAATTAGGGTCATTATAGTATTTTCTAGACATATATCCACCTGGCATTCTCAGAACTCTTGTATGAAAATCTTGTCCAATAATTCCTCTTATTACCTCATTAGTTTCATTAACTTCATTCATGTAGGTTCCTATATCAATCTTATTCCCAGGATATATCTTTTTTAAATCGTGGCTATATGTATGATTTCCTAAGGCATGACCATCTTCAAAAGCTCTTTTTACTATCTGCTTACTTTTTTCATCAGCTTCTACGCTTTTCCCAATTAAAAAGAAAGTTGCTTTCACTTCTTCTTCATTTAATACATCCAATATTTTAGAAGTCACCGTGACAGATGGCCCATCATCAAAAGTAAGAAAAACCATTTTTTTACCATCTTTCTTACTACTCATTAAACCCTTTAATTTTGAAATATCATAGGTATACTTATCCCCTTTTTCGTTCACATTTGACCCCTTGATAAGACCTCTATCCGTTGTACTAACTTCATTTTTAGGTTTAGTTTCTTCAACATCCTTAACTATTTCTACCCTACTAGCTTGTCCATCTTTATTATAAAAATGATTATATACCTTATAACCCCCAGAAAAACTTCCAATAATTAAGGATAATATTAAAATATTCTTTATTGTTACAAGGCCTTTTTTCTTTCTCTTATTTCTTCTTATCATTTGTGTTATTTGCATTATTTTTCCTCCTTATATAATCTAGTTATGAATTTTATCGCTTTAGTTCTCACAGGGACAATTAAAATGGACCCCCAAAGCTTCCCATTCTCGTACAGAATATCAATAACGGCTCGGGCTTCTTCTCAGCATTTCCCTATTATTTCATAGGTTCAAATTCTGGTTCAGAAGTAAAATTATTTTCATGATCAATAAATGTTATGCATACATTATTATTTTCTAAGTGTACTGAAACTGCTTAGCCATTTTGATCCTTGCTTTGTTTATAACGTACATTTATGTACTATTCCTTTTTTTTAAATAATTATATTAATTTCAATTGTAATTACTTGTAAATTTTTGCAGATTCATAAAATTACCCTTTTCAACCGACCTCCTAAACGACTTAGCAGTTCACTGGCAATTGTCCCAGCATTTTTAGCTAATTGTTGTGCTGTAATTTTCTCTGGGCCATCACAACCAATCAATGTAGCAATTTCATTTTTCGTAACATCAGGAATATCGGTGACATCGACCATGAGTTGATCCATACAAATCCGACCAATTGTTGGTGCGCAACAGCCATGAATCAAGACATAACCCACTCCACAGGAAAGGCTTCTCGGCAGGCCATCTGCAAAACCTATAGGAAGAATGGCAACGCGTGTCTCCCTTTGTGCAATAAATTGACGGCCATAGCTGACACTTTCTCCTGTATAAATTGTTTTTACGAGTACAATTCTCGCTTTTAAAGCCAGAACAGGTTGCAAATCTATCTGCATTCTTGTTTTATTATCGGGCGAACTTAATGCACCGTATAGTGCATCTCCGATTCTGACATAATCGCATTGGAGTTCTGGATAGTTTAAGACCCCATAACTGCTTTGAATGTGAATTTTAGGTAATGTATGCCCAAGTTTCTCAAGCCGATGCAACAGTGCATAAAAACTATGAAATTGATTTATGGTAAATTCAGTATCATCTGCTTTTGTGCTATCTGCGACGCATAGATGAGTAAAAATTCCACAAACCTTTAAATTCTCGCATCGCAGGATTTTATCAACCTCCATCGTGTTGTTGCAGCGTTCACCCAAACGATGCATACCAGTATCAATTTTGATGTGAACCTGTATAAGTTTTCCGAACATATTAAGCTGTTTTGCGTGGTCATAATCAGTTATCGTCTGCATCAAATTGTAACAAAGCATTTCTCTAGACCTCTTCGGTGAGGTATAACCTAAAATCAGTATATTGCCTTTAATTCCGTGCATCCGCAAATGGATAGCCTCGTCTATTGTGGCAACAGCGAAAGATTTAACGCCCAATTGGTTTAGATTGGCTGCTACCTCCGCATCGCCGTGCCCATAGGCATTGGCTTTCACAACAGCCATCAATTCGCATCCATCTGAAAGAACCTCACTTAAGGCTTTCACATTATGTTTTAAGTTGGTTAAATTGATTTCAATCCACGCTCTGTCCATATGTGTCTGTTTTGAATTAAATTCCATTCTTTTCGTTTTTTTCAAAATCATACTGCTAAGGTTCGCAGTATCTTTAGGGTCTAATGTCAGTGTCCTCATCGTCTCATCTCCAGCATTATTAGGGAATCTACAATTTTATCAAAAGTCATACCAATTCCTTTAAGCATATTGGGATAGCGGCTATGAGAAGTAAACCCGGGAATGGTATTGACTTCATTAAAAATGATATCTCTATCCGGTGTTAAAAATAGGTCTACCCGTGCAAATCCGGAACATCGCAGCGCCTGATAAATTATGACAGATGTCCGCTTGATACGCACAGCCATATCTGCGTCAATGCGGGCAGGCATATGAATTTGGGAGGTTTTCGGGGTGTATTTTTCGATATAATCATTAAACCCATTCGACAGTTCTATCTCATCCACCTCTCCAATAGTAAGTGAATCATTGCCAAGGACAGCGCAACCAACTTCGAATCCATTGATTGCTTCCTCTATAAGGATCTTATTGTCATACTGAAAGGCGACAGCGATCGCAACTTGAAGTTCGCTCCCTTGCGAAACCTTTGTGATGCCAAGAGAGGACCCTCCACTTACGGGTTTAACAAACATTGGAAATTTTAAGGGAACAATCCGCTCCATCAGTTCTGCATCGGAAATCTTAGATCTCAGCAAAATTGATGGAGGCGTTTTTACTCCGGCCAAATGCACGATTTTATGGGCAATGTCTTTGTCCATGCACATTGCTGAACTCAACGTGCCGCATCCTACAAAAGGGATACCAGCCATCGTCAATAAACCTTGTACTGTTCCGTCCTCACCGTTTTTTCCATGAAGGACGGGAAAAACCACATCAATTCTGGTCGCAATTATCTTATCATCATAAAACTCAAGCATCCCATGAATATGCCGATCAGGTGAAATAATAGCCGGAACACAGGCCCCAATATCCATCCATGTATTGTCACGAATTTGCTCCGGTGAACCATCATATCTCATCCAAACTCCCGACCGCGTAATACCGATTAGAATTACATCGTAATATTCCAGATTAAGGCTTATAATAACAGAATAAGCAGATTGTAAAGAAACCTCATATTCGCTAGAACATCCCCCAAATATGATTGCAATTGTTTTCTTTTTCATTGTATTATTCTCCTTTTTCTATAATTTCTATATCATCATGTAACTGATATCCTATTTCACATATATTGTTATAAAGAAGACTATCGTAAAACTGTTGTAATTTTTCATCTGACTTTCTTTGATAAATAGATACCTGCTGAAATACATTGCACCCTTTTCTATAATAGGATATATCTCGATCAAATATTTCGTACGTGAAATCTAGCTCTTTATTTGTCAAAATACAACCTTGCATATAGCTGTCATCGAATGTAATCTTTATTTGGAATATGGAATTTGTCTCATTTTTAACCTTTAAATCCAACCATCCCTCGCTGACAGTAGCATCCGTAGCTTCGGGATTATCACTTGCTTCTGATGAAAATGTTTTAATATCGTGGGTATGTCGCTCTACAATTGTAAGTGGGGTGTGAATCAGCAACCAAAAAACTAAATTACTTAATTGACAAAGTCCACCACCATACGCCCCTACTATTTTTCCATCCTGTAAGACTAATCCATCTTTATAATTTTCATAACGGTCGGCTGATTTGACAAGTTGCCAAAAGGAAAAGGTTTCTCCAGGTTGTATTAAAATATTGTTAACTGTTTTGGCGGCAAGTTTTAGGTTATATACTTTATTAATTTGATATTGTAAATCAAATCCACTGTTGTCGTTTATCAACAAAGACCCTGCTTCGAATACCTTGTAGGGTAATGCATTATCTTCTTTCGTTTTCGCATAGCTGTTTTTATCAAAATACATATGTATGTAGAAGAAATTTTTTCTTTGCATTTTTCTAAGCGGCAATAAAAATGGAAATATCTGCGTAATTCTCTTTCGTGTCATATAATCTATCCTTCCATCTATTTTTTGTAATATCTTTTCCTTACTCTCTAATATTACAAAAATTAGTTTAAGAAAATTGTAATTAAATCTTAAGATTTCTTAAGATTACAATTTATTAAGCAATATAATTAAACAATAGTTTTAATTTTTTTTGTAGCATTTTTGTTAATTTTATCATTTGCATGATATGGAGATATATTCATTATTGAAAACAAATCTGAAAATAGCTTACGTGCTGCTGGTACTGCTGTCTGTCCCGCATAATATTTCATTGAGTTTGGTTCCTCTATAGTAACTATTAAGCTTACCTTTGGATTACTTGAAGGGGCCATACCTACATTCAATTTACAGTAATTATATTTAAATACAACATACAGTATCCTGCATTTATCATATTATAAATTAGGTAATCATTATACGAGTAGTGTTGTTAATAAGTTTTTATGGGAATCTTATTTTTTTCCTAAGTTGTTGTACACTGTTAATGCATCGGTAATATTGTACTGCTCAGATTTGTGATTTCCCTTAGCACCGACTGTAATCAAAATATATTCTTTCCCGCCTACTTTAGCGAGACTTGCGAGGCATAGACCAGCCTTATCGGTATACCCAGTTTTTCCTCCTAAAATTTTTCCGCCACCAATATTTGAACCGTTAAGTTTTTCAAACATTGTACTGTTAAATGTTATCCCATCAGGGTGCTTATTCGTGGATTGGGTTGAATAGTTGGAAGAAGTGAAAATCTTACGGAATGTATCATTTTTAAGTGCATAGCTAAGAATTATAGTCATATCCTTAACCGTTGTATAGTGATTTTTATCGTCAAGTCCAGTCGCATTGTCAAAATGGGTGTTATTCATACCGAGCTCTGCCGCCTTTTGGTTCATCATCTTTACAAAGTTCTGCTCTGAACCAGCAATTTTGTCGGCAAGCCCAATAGAACACTCCGCGCCACTTGGTAGCAGCGCCCCGTATAGCAGGTCAATTGCACTGACTTGCTCATTCGGTAAGAAGCCGGCCATTGAAGCATCTGCATTGTACAGCTTTTGAAACATAGAATTAGGGAGTTCTATTTTTTCCTGCAAATTTGACAAATTTTCTATTGCAACAATTGCGGTAATTATTTTGGTCAAAGACGCAGGATGAATTTTTTCTTCACTCTTTTTCTGCATCATGATAGTGTGATCATTTAAGCAGACCAGAATCGCATGAGGACTATTCAGATTATTTGAAGATATAGAAATAGATGGGTCAGATGCTATCATTACCGAGGGCCTCAGCGTGGTTTTATTATCGCCACTCTTATCATGTAAAGATCGGCCTCCAATGATAGTAATAGATTTATATACGAGAAGGACAATGACAACCATCAATAATAATGACAAAAAAATTACTTTTGTTTTCTTCTTAGGTTTTTTAAGCATAATAAAACATCTCCTTATTTTGTGCTGGTTTTGTTTAATCACAGAAGATTGCACTTTTCTTCTCTTATGTATTATTTATTCATCACGTTTTACAGGAGTAAAATTATAGACTCCTTAATTTAACATTTTAAGACTCATCCTTTTAACCATTTAAAGGATTGCTACTTTAATAATCTGTTTATTTTATGGTATATACATAGTAATTTTTACATATCTCGCCTTACCCTCAAAATATATATCTCACCTGGATGTTACTTTTCCACATCTCTGCACCTAGTTTATTATCATGTTCAAAACATATTTACTCTTTCAAAGCTTGTACATTACCTTCTTCACTATCCTATTTCTAATATTACCAAAAGGAGTTTAAGAAAATTGTAATTAATTCTTAAGATTTCTTAAGATTACAATTTATTAAGAAATATTATTACAAAGCTTTGGTTCCAATTCTCATATTATAAACAACCGCTCCATTAAAAAAATAAAAAGGCTACATTCCTTTAAATTATCTTAAAGAGAATGTAGCCTTTTTATTTGGATATTTATTCTGCAGTCATAAATTGACTTTATTAAGAATTTTGCGGTAACTTCTAAATTTTTTTACCATTTTATATATTACTTTATATACCCAAAATCCTAAAATTGATCCTAAAACATTTAATATAATCTCATCAATATCCAAGAACCTAAACTAAAAACTAACTGTATTATTTCAATTGATAAACTTACTGCAATTGTATAAAGAAGATATTTTTCAACTTGTTATATTCATTAAATACCTGTAGCCTAAGATGCTTTTATATTAATAGCTACAGATGTGAATTAACCTATACCAGCCTTAGGTAATTCACTTTATTACTCTTATATCAGCTATTTATGGAAGCTTATTACCTGCTGCCCTATATATATCATACCACTCAATCCTTGTTAGTTTAACCTGCGAGGCCTTACAAATATCCTTTAAACGCTTTTGGTTTGTTGTACCCACTAATGGCTGGATTTTAGCAGGATGCCTTAGAATCCAAGCAATTGCAATTGCTGTATTTGATACACCTCTAGTAGCTGCAATTTCATTTATTTTATTGTTTAGCTCTGGGAATTTATCACCTTATTAACTACCCAAGGGCAATTTAATTATAAAAGCAGTTCTCTCATAATCGCTTTCAACAAAAATTTCACCTTCATGAAGCTCTATTATACTTTTGGTTATAGCAAGACCTAATCCTGAACCTCCAGTAAATCCTGAACGTGATTTTTCAACTCTATAGAACCTTTCAAAAATAAAAGGTACATCTATACTTGGTATTGGCTCACCATAATTAATTATCTCTATAACCGCACTATTATTTTCTTTCCTAGTACATATGTCAATATACTCAGTCCCACTACCATAGTTCATACCATTAGAAATTAGATTTTCAAATGCCCTAGCCATTTTAACTGCATCAGCCACTATTAAGAGTTTATCCTCCGAAAAATATGTCCTACACTCAATATCTACTTTTCTAAACTGTGGCCTAAATTCCAATGCTACTTGATTTAAAAGTTCAATTACGTTTATTAATTCTTTATTTAATTTTAAAGTACTATTTCTCATTATAGTATACTGAAATAAATCATTGATTAAATTATTCAATCGTTTTGATTTTTCATAGGCAATATTTACATAATATCTAAGTTCAACTTCATCTTTATATTTATCCTTATCTATGAGTTCAAGATACCCTAGTATTGATGTTAATGGAGTACGTAAATCATGAGATACATTTGTTATTAATTCATACTTTGTTTGTTCTGCTCTCCGCTCTTCCTCTATCGATTTATTTAATTTTTCTATTATTTCATTCATATTTTTAGCTGTTTTCCCTAGCTCTGCTTTCGATTGTTCTGGTATCTTTTTATCTATCCTACCCTCTGCTATGGCTTTAATATGTTCATCGACTTCTACAAAGTACTTAATCTTCTTGTAAATCAATAAATGCGAATAACTTATAAAAATTATTATCCATAGTGCAATTGCTATCTTTATAAAATCGTAATGTAGCCTTGCCTTATAAATTTCATCTAAAAATTGTTGTGAATACATTGCACATATTGCCAAAAAAAACTTCCACATAATATACATTACTGCCATTGTTAATGCTGATAATAGAAAAGCAAGTAATATATTAAAAACTACTTTTAACTCTAATTTATATATAAGTTTTCTTTTCAATTTTATACCCTACTCCCCATATAGTATGAATAAGTTTCTCACCACCTAAAACCTCATCAAGCTTATCTCTTAATTTACTCATGTGAGTCATAACTGTATTATTAGATTGATAATATTTTTCCTTCCAAACTCTTTGAAATATCTCTTCTGCACTAAAAACTCTCCCTGGATTATTAGCTAAGACGTGTAATATTTCAAATTCTGTAGAAGTTAACGCAATAATCTTATTATATACTTCTACCTGATGAGTGGATTTTTTAATTTTAAGTGGTCCTATAACTATATTATCTCTATCTTTTAATTGATCGCTATTTTTATCGAATTCGTAAATTCTTCTAAATATAGACTTAACTCTAACCATAAGCTCTAAAGGATTAAATGGTTTTACCATATAATCATCAGCTCCTGACAATAACCCTTTTATTTTATCTGAATCTTGATTTTTAGCACTTAACATAATTATAGGTATATTAAGCTTCTCACGAACTTTGTTACACACTTCTATACCATCAATTTTAGGCATCATTATATCTAGTATTATAAGATTTATATTATAATTATCTATAACCTGCAAAGCTTGTTCACCATCATACGCTTTGTAAATATTATGTCCTTCATTGGTTAAATATATTTCAATTAAATTAACTATTTCTTTATCATCATCTACAACTAATATATTTTTACCCATATAATCACTCCATTTATTTGTTCAGATAGCATTTTGTTCAATATATAACTTCTGAGCGTATTCCAAATTCATTTACTAAAAACACAGGTAATATCATACCAAACATGCTTTGATTGTTTAATATTCTAAAAACTCCTCCAAAGTAATATCTTTTGAGTAAATTTTCTCTGAATTCTCAACACCTACATACCTTACATGCCAAGGTTCATAATTATAACCTGTAATATCTTCTTTTCCTTTTCCATATCTTATTATAAATCCAAATTTATAAGCATTCTCTTGAAGCCATTTACCTTCTTTAGTGTTTTCAAAACCTGTACTCTTTTCAGCATTAGTTATATCCATTGCTAACCCTAATTGATGCTCACTTTTACCTGCCGTTGCCACATACTTATATGTATACCCTTTTCCTCTTATTTTAATACTATTTTCATATAACTCTTTTTGAGTTGCATAAGACCTATAACCAGATAACGCATAAAGTATAATCCCCTCCTCTTCACCTTTTCGAAATAGCCTTTTAAGTGCATCCCCCGCATTCCCTTTCATCAGCATTTCTTCATTTGACACGTTAGGATAAATTTTAACATTTACAACTTTTAAATTATGTGGAACATAATCCTTATCCAAGGTATTTCCTCTGTTCACTAACATTAAATCACCATCATCTACATTGCTATTGTCATTAGATATATCTTTAATAGCTTCAATATAATCGTTCCTTTCAATTACATCCCCTATAACTTTTATACTACCATATTTGCTGTTTATATATATTAAGCATACAATTCCTAAAATCAAAATCACTCCAATTTTCTTCTTCATCTTAAACTCCTCCTTATTTACTTTTAAAACTTAATTTCAAGTAAATAACACATTTATTTTATTTGAAATTTTTCAACAAAGTAAAATGCATATTCCTTACTTTATTATATTACAAAAAGGAGTTTAAGAAAATTGTAATTAAACCTTAAGATTTCTTAAGATTACGGTATGATTATCTTTATGTAGAATACAGCTACACCTTCAAGCTTCATTATAATGTATAAGTAAACAATAAAAAATGGTTAATTTAAACATTTTAGTATTTATTGAATCAATCATTACATACAAATCTTTAGGATAATATATTTCTTTAAAGGACAATATATTAATGAATTAAAATTATTAATTAATGGAGGTATTATATATGAGCATACTTGATGGATTTTTTGAAAAAGGTGATTCCGCTGTCAAAAAAACTACTGATGATACCGCAAACCTTAGTCTGCGCAAAGAAGAGCTTGATATTTCGAAAAGCAGAGTACAAAAAGGTGATGTAGAAATTAGTAAGGAAATTTTAGAAGAACATAAAAAAGTTGAAGTACCCGTAACACGTGAAGAAGTAGTAATTGAAAGAAGAACCTTAAACAATGAAGCAAGTGATTCTCCTATTACTAGTGAAGAAACCATTAACATTCCTGTAAGTGAGGAGAAAGTTAATGTAGGTAAACATACAGTAATAACAGGTGAAATTTCAGCTCATAAACACGAAATTGAAAATACAGTGCATATAGATGAGACCCTTAAACGAGAAGAAGCTCGAATAAATAAAATTGGTGATGTCAATATAATTGACAATGGAACCGATCAAAAATAATAAATTAGAAAACACCTCACTAATGACTCGTGAGGTGTTTTTCAAGATAAGTGGAGGGAAAAAGCATGGCAAAGGATTCCACAGAAAACAAAAACGGTAAATATATGCCAAAAGTAGCTGCTTTGAAACAAAGCATATGTGACCCTAATAAAAATGTTACCCTTAAAATTAAAGAAGAACAACTTGATATCTCTAAAGAGTGGATGCAAACAGGAGATGTTAAGATTTATAGAGAGTCTTCTACGCTACAAAAAAGTTTTACTGTGCCCGTTAAACTCGTAGAGCTTGTAATAGAACATACAATTCCTGCAGATATTACTACAAAACACAAAGATATGCATACAGAAGTAATACGCATCCCTCTTAGTGAAGAAAGTATCGAATTTACAAAGCACAAAGTTACTTTAGAAGATGTATCCATATATAAACAGAAGATACAAGATATAAAAATCATTGAAGCAACATTAAAAAGAGAAGAAGCTAAGGTTAAGATATCTGGCTCCCTAAGAATTAAAGACTAATTAAGTTTAAAGCGCTTTTAATTTCTAAATTTTATGTTACTTTTTCAAAGATTGAAAATATCCACATAAGTATATTAGGATGAATATCTCTAGAATCTACAAATTAAACCATCACCGTGTTATTGAAAACTCACTGTGATGGTTGTTTCCATATTTTTTAATCCAATACTTATTTAATAACATCTACATGTTCTATATTCCTTATAGATAGATACGCAATAAATCCTCCTACAATAGAGAGTGCTATTGGTATTGCAATAATATTACTTAATGTGTACTTCCCGTTACCGGAGCATACAATAGATACTATTAATATTGCGGATACTATTGTAGCAGGTACTGATTTTTTTCTCATTCCAAAATATAAAGGGATTAATCCCATACCGGTAGAAGCTAAAGCATTAATGCCAATAGTCATAAAACTCCTTATTATTGTGGAACTGGTTAATTTATCAGGCGTAAAATTGTAAAAGTTATTAATAATGCATAAAACAAAATCTATAAAGATATTAGATAAAACTATAGATATAAAGGTGAATAATACAACAATAAGTAATTTAGCCATAATCAATTTTTTTCTACTTATAGGATACATAAACAATACCGTAATTGTATTGCTCTTATATTCTTCAATTATGAACCTGGCAATAAGCACTGAAGCAAATATTATAAAAGTAGCTTTTACCGTGGTATCAACCATTGAAAAAGTAAAAGGAAGGCTAGTGAAGTCTATGTCCCCTACATTTTTTGATACAACAATTGTCATTGCGAATATAGCTATTATAACTATGTTTGCGATTATGGCTCCTTTTATATATCCCCCTATTTTAACCTTTTTCATTTCTAATTTCATTAATTTAAACACTCATATCATCTCCATTTAATAAATTTAAAAAGTGTATTTCTCATTTTTCATACCTCTAAATCCACTGGCGGCTCCTTAATCAATTTACTTCTAAATGCTAAAATAATTATAAGTAACATTAGTGAACCTATGGTGACACATGCCCATGCTTCTAATGTATCAAAAAAAATTCCAAATATCATCTGTCCAATTGGGATGGCTGCCATACAACCTGCACTCATTACTGCACTTACCCTTCCCATCATTGATAAAGGCACTTCTTTCTGAATTATTGTAATTACTGTTATACTTGCAATGTTCATTATCATGCCAATGATGCAACCTGCTATAATAATACTTATATAGGGTATAATGTTACTACTAAACAAATTAACATAAGCGGAAGTAGATATTACTGCAATTACTCCAGTTACTAATGCTGAACTAAAAATGCTTAAAAAAATAATTTTACCAGGCTTAATCACTTTACTTATTTTCCCAACCACAACCGTGGAAATGAGCAAAGCTGCAAATAAAGTTGATTGCAGTATTCCATACTGAAAATCAGTTATTTTAAATATTTCTTTTGATATATATGTTATACCTAAACCAAATATAGGATATAAAATAAAGTTTATAAATAATGCTAACGTAATAATAGTTAAAATCAATTTTTTCTGCTTTATAAATGCAATCCCCTCACCAAAATCAGTTAAAAAAGATTTTACACTTAATTTATTGGATTTTACACTCAACTTAGGAATAATTATAAACATTTCGCTTACTCCAGACAGAATAAAGCTTACTGAATTAACCAATAATATTCCTATTAACCCGTATATTGAAAATAGTATCCCTGCTAAAATAGGTGCCAATACATTCCCAACAGTAAGTATAAAAGAATCTACTCCATTAGCCTCTACTAAATCATCATTTTCTACAATACTTGGTATAATTGTACTTATCGCTGGTAAAAATACTGAATTAATTACAGCCATAATAATTGCTAAGACATATATACTTGTTAATGATATACAACCATTAAGTTTATATACAATCCAGTAAATTCCTATTATAATCCCAGATATAATATCTGCATATACTATTAATTTTTTTCTGTCGAACCAATCTGCAAATACTCCTGCTATTGGTCCAAGAATTACTCTAGGTATTATTCCAACTGCTGTTACTGCAGCAAATTTTGTTGCCGATCCTGTTACATTTAGAACATATAATGACAATGCAAATGTCTGCATTGTACTTCCTATTAATGATATAAATTTACCAAACATTAATACTATAAAGTTTTTTTCTCTAAGAGGTTTCAAGTTCATTTATTTCTCCCCCAATTTTACCCAATATACAAATTCGTTAAATATTATTTAATAACATCTACATGTTCTATATTCCTTATAGATAGATATGCAATAAATACTCCTATAATAGAAAGTGCTATTGGTATTGCAACAATGTTACTTAGTGAGTGGCCTCCCATATCAGAGCATACAACAGATACTATTAATATTCCGGATAATATTGTAGCAGGTACTGATTTTTTCCTCATTCCAAAATATATAGGAATTAGTCCCATACCGGTAGAAGCTAAAGCATTAATACCAATAATAATAAAATTACTTATTATTGTGGAGCTAGTTAATTTATCAGGCGTAAAGTTATGAAAGTTATTAATAATGCATAAAACAAAATCTATAAAAATATTAGATAAAACTGTAGCTATAAAAGTGAATAGTACCACAATAAGTAGTTTAGCCATAATCAACTTTTTTCTGTTTATAGGATACATAAATAATACCGTAATTGTATTACTTTTATATTCTTCAATGATGAACCTAGCAATGAGCACTGAAGCAAATATTGTAAAAATAGCTTTTACCACGCTATCAACCATTGTAAAAGTAAAATGAAGGCTAGTAAACTCTATTTCTATTTCCCCTACATTTTTTGATACAAAAATCATTGCTACTAAAATCGCTATTATAATTATATTTGCGATTATTGCTCCTTTTATATATCCCGCCATCTTAACCTTTTTCATTTCTAATTTCATTAATTTAAGCATTTATGTCACCTCCATTTAATAAATTTTAAAAGTGTATTTACCATTTTTCATACCTCTAAATCTACTTGCGGTTCCTTAATCAAGTTCCTTCTAACAACCTGTACTCATTACTGTACTTACCCTTCCCATCATTGATAAATGCAAGAAGTTTCAACTTCAGTTATTCCTCCCCCAATATACAAATTTGCTAAATATTATTTAATAACATCTACATGTTCTATATTCCTTATAGATAGATACGCAATAAATACCCCTATAATAGAAAGCGCTATTGATATTGCAATACTATTACTTAATGAATGACCGCCCCTATCGCCACATACAATAGATACTATTAATATTGAAGATACTATTGTAACAGGTACTGATTTTTTTCTCATTCCAAAATATAGAGGAATCAGTCCCATACCGCTAGATGCTAAAGCATTAATACCAATAGTCATAAAGTTACTCATTATTAATGAGCTGGTTAATTTGTCAGGCGTAAAGTTATAAAACTTATTAACAATACATAAAACAAAATCTATAAAAATATTAGATAAAACTGTAGAAATAAAAGTGAATACTACCACAATAAGTAGTTTAGCTATAATCAACTTTTTTCTACTTATAGGATACATAAACAATACCGTAATTGTATTGCTTTTATATTCTTCAATTATGAACCTAGCAATAAGCACTGAAGCAAATATTATAAAAGTACCTTTTACCATGCCATCAACAAATGAAAAAGTAAAGGGGATGCTAGTAAACTCTACACCGCCTTCATTTTTTGTTGAAAAAATCATTACTGCGAGCAGCGCTATTATAACTATATTTGCGATTATAACCCCTTTTATATTTCGCCATACCTTACTCTTTTTCATTTCTAATTTTATTAATTTAAGAATTTATGTCCCCTCCATTTAACAAGTTTAAGAAGTGTTCTTCTAATGAACTGTTTTTCTTAGTTATTTCTTCAATGATAACATCATTTAAAACTAAGGTTTTAGATATAATGCTTTGTGGTACTGTAGCTTCATATATCCTTATTACACCAATATCCAGAACTTTAAAATTGGATATATTAAGATTGTTTGATAAAATATACGACGCTTTTTTGTAATCTTTAGTAACCAGTTCTATATATTCTGTATTACTTTCTCTGATGCTTTGCATAGAAACTTCTTCTATTAATCTACCACTATTTATAACTCCTATGGTATCCGCTATTTGCTCAATTTCTCCTAAACTATGACTAGATAACAATATAGTTATTCCGTACTCCTTACTCAACATTTTAAATAAATTTCTTAAATCCTTAATGCCTATTGGGTCAAGTCCATTGATAGGTTCGTCTAGTATTAATAATTCTGGCTTGGTTGTGATTGCTCTTGCAATTCCAAGCCTTTGCTTCATACCAAGAGAAAAATCTTTAACTAGTTTATTATCAATATTTTTTAGATTTACAAGATCTATCGCTTTATCAATTGCTCCCTTATCGTGGTAACCCATGTACCCACAGTGAATCTCCAAATTTTCTCTGGCTGTAAGCCTTTCATAAAACACGGGATATTCAATGATAGAACCAAGCCTTTTTAAAACCTCATAAGAAGTATCTGTAAGCTTTTCGCCGAAAATTTCAACTTCACCACTTGTAGGCTTAACTAGATTTGTCATTATCTTCATAATTGTTGTTTTACCTGCACCATTTGGTCCTAGAAATCCATAAATTTCACCCTTTTTAATATTCATATTCACATTTGCTACCACTTCTTTGCCATTATATGTTTTAGTCAAATTACTAGTTTTTAGTATATATTCCATTTTGTCTCCCCCTTCAACCACTTTCTATATTTCTATTGTAGCAATTGAACTTCTCTTTTTTATTACTTAAATCTTACAAAATTCTTAAGTCTTTTCTAAAAAAAAGGTGCCCTATCTTTATAATGGCACTATAGACAGGACACCTCGCTTTTCATGATCATTAATAGGTTATTCTTTTTAATTTAAAAATAAACGACGTTTTCTCATAAGGTTTGCTCTCGAGGATTATCTCTCCCTCTAATTTTTCTACAAGTCTTTTAGTTATTGTAAGACCAAGGCCACTGCCTTGATACAGTTTATTTCTTGAATCCTCAAGGGTGTACATCCTTTCAAAAACCCTATCTTGATGCGTTTCACTAATGCCTTTGCCCTTATCCCAAACCTCTACATATACATACTCCTCATCACTTCTAAGTGTTAATCCTAAAACCCTTCCATCATTTCCATATTTAATGGCATTTGAAATGAAATTATTTATAATTCTATCTAGCGCCTCTTCATTTCCTAGACAATAAATATTGTTTTTTGGGATATCAATAATAACTTCAAATCCTTTGCTTGTTAAAATATCATAAAAAGCTAATATGTTTTTTCTACAAACCTCATTCATATTAATTCTTGTTAGTGGTATATCCGTGTCCCCTGACTCTAGCTTTGCTAAGTCAAAGAACTTATTAATGAGCTTCATCACTTCTTTTGTTTTATTTTCAACCTTTGTTAATAAGAAATTTCTTTCTTCGCTGCTTATATTGCTGTCCAGTTTTATTGTTTCAATATACCCAAGCACCACTGTAAGTGGTGTTTTTAAATCATGAGAGATATTTGAAAGCATTTTCTTCATTGTTATTTCAGCCTTCAAATAATCTGCTAGTATTTTTTGATTATGTTCTAAAACCTTATTAATCTCTATTAAAATGGGTATAATCTCTTTATCGTCAGTAAAGACTAAAAGCTTTTCACTGGTGTTGCTTTTTATAATATTGTTTAACTTTTCATGAATGTACTTTAAATTGTCACTTCTATGTTTTTTGGATTTATGATGAATGTAAATGATACCTAATAAAATAACTATTACTATTAATAAAAAAATAATCATTTTAAAATTCTCCTAATTTGTAGCCTATGCCCCATAAGGTTTTAAGATATTTAGGCTCTGAAGGATTGTCCTCTATTTTCTCTCTTAATCTTCTCATATGCACATTTATAACATTCTCATCTCCAAAATATTCATCATTCCAAACAAAACTGTAGATTTGCGCTTTAGTAAAAACTCTATTTGGATTCGAAATGAATAGTCTTAAAATATCAAATTCTTTTGAAGTCAGCTGTAGATTTACACCCTTTTTAGTAACTGAATAGTTTTTCAAATTAACAGTAAGGTGGTTAACATTAATAATAGTCGCTTCTTCTTTCTTATCGTTTTTAGCATATTGATTGGCACGTCTTATCCCTGCCTTAATTCTTGCACAAAGCTCTATCATTGAAAAAGGCTTTGTGATATAGTCATCAGCACCGAGTCCCAGTCCTACAGCCGTATCTACATCACTGTCCTTTGCTGACATAATTAAAATAGGTATTAAGCTTGTTTCTCTGACAATTTTCATAACTTCCATTCCATCAAGCCTTGGCATCATTATATCAAGAACAATTAAATCAAAGGAATTATTTAAAAACTTACCTACCCCTTCTTCCCCATTGAAAGCAGTAGTTATGTTAAAACCTTCTTTTATTAGGTAATTCTCAACCATTTCACTAATAGCTATATCATCTTCAACAAGTAGAATTCTATTTTCCATAAAAGTGACACCTCTTTTTTTATAAATATTTATAACTTTATTATAACTTAGTTATCAGTGTAAATAAATACCTGTAAATTTACACATTCATTGTTCTCTCTTTCAATAGAAAATACAATGACTAACACCTAATTTGATTATGTAAAATATTTATTTTTCTATAATATATCTTTCAGTAAACTCATTTACATTCATCCCTGTTTCGTCTTCCATCTTTTTATTTAGTTCAACAGTCATTTTTATCATGTTTTCTATATATTTTTTATAATCTTCATTAAGAATAGTCAAATATTCACTAAATTTCGTGTGAAAACGCCCAAATTCTTTAGAATAATCATCGCAAAATGAACCGAATTCGTTCACTTGTTTCTTTTCTTTTTCATCTTCTTTTAACAATAGGTAACTGTCCTTAATCCTTTTTATATACCCTTTAATGTATGCTTTATCATAATTTATTATATTTTCAATGCCAGCCAAATGTCTTCTCTTATCTTCTTCTGAAATACCTTCATTTTCAAGCTTATTTTCAAGTTCCTTAAAATAGTTATTATCCAAAAAAAATTCTTCGGTATTTATTTCATCCAATTCCTCCACAAGTTTTAACCACACTCTTCTTTTTCCCTCGTTATCAATAACAATATTCAAAAATGGTTCAAAGTTCATAATAAGACTTTCACCAAATATTCCTGGGAATATTCTACTAAGAGCATTTGAAATATATTCTTTCTTTTCACCTATGGACAATTCTAATGTTTCCCTAAGCAGCTTTATATGTTCTCCCGCACTATCATAATCAGTTAAATTTTTCTCTATAATATTTAAAATAATTAATCTACTTTTCTCTAAATTTTCAATATCTTTATCTATTCTAGAAAGCGCTTGCGCCATAACTTCAGGAATACTTTTGTTGCCAGAAATCACAGTTTTGATTTGTGCAATGGGAATACCCACTACTCTAAGCGCCCCTATTAAATTAAGCTTTATGACATCTTGACAAGTGTACTCTCTATAGTTATTTTGAATATTTTTTAAAGGCATAATTAACCCTTCACCTTCGTAATACTTTATTGCCCTTTTCGTTAATCCAGTTTTTTCAGCAGCATCTTTTATATTCATGAGTCAACCCTCCCTTATAATAATTCAATTTTAAACCTGACAGTAAGGTACATGTCAATGCTTTTTATAGTATTGTTAAATAATCTAGAGATTTACCCTCATTATTATTAATGTTACAATTATACTAAACAAGGCAAATTTTACTGGAAATTTTCAGATTTTTATTCTATATAATATTAGGCGAAACTAACCATTGATGTTTCACCTTATTTTAGGGGTGTAAAAAATGTATAAGATAATGATAGTTGAAGACGATAAATCACTGTGCACTAATATGAATGAAATGTTGATAAAGTGGGGTTTTGATGCAATGCCTGTGGATAACTTTGATAAGATAACTGCAGAGTTTGCTAGAAAAAATCCTAATTTGGTTATTATGGATGTAAATCTACCTTACTTTGATGGATTTTACTTTTGTAATAAGATTCGCGAAATATCAAATACCTATAATCTTTGTTTCATTTTATTATACTCCCATTTTTAAAACAAATAAAAGTAGGGAGTCATTCATCCTGTAAGCACTTTACAGCTTCTTGACCCCCTACTTCTATTTAGTTAGTTTGCTTTTTTTCAAGCTGTCCATGGGTGTTTCTAGTTCTGTTGTTCCACCAACTCCAGCACCTTAGTATAAAGTAACTCTACTGAATTCTGGACCATTTGCATACATTCTTTGTGTCATTTCAATACTTACTATTCCGTCTAATCCATTTAATACTTTATCAGTTTTCAAATTAAACTTTATTGAAGCCCCTGGATTTATAAGTTTTTGCTCTGACCCATCAAATGAAAGGACATAGTATCCATTTTCTTCTTTAACTGCTGGTGCTGGATATTCTCCTCCAGTAATTTTAACTCCATTAGTTTTTATATATAATTTAGTATGCTTTAAAGTTTTTGCAGCTGTTTCTGTAAGTTGTATAGTTTGGCCGCTTGTTTCTATTTTACAATCATTTTTTAAATCAATAGATAAAGCGCCTCCATTTCCCCATGCTGGTTTGCTTGAAGTAACTGAAGCTTTTGCATATACTTTCGGTTGAACTATTTTATAAGTAGGTAATTCATCTTTCCCAAATAAACCTTCTTTAGTTGCTTTTGTTAACTCATCTCTCTTAGTTGAATCTGTTTGCTTATCTTGAGATGCCATCCATGCAATCATCCCACCTAAGTTATTATCCTTAACATACTTAGTTTTTTCTGCAATTGATCTTGGGTTATCATAAGTGAAGAACGCTCCTGTCTTTTCATTGTACATGTATGGTGCTTTTGCAGTATCATCCCAATATTCTTTTATTCCTGGATATTTAACTTTTAACTCATCTTGATTTCTCCATCCCCAAACTCCACTGTTACGACCACCGTCTCCTGATTTTACCGGAGCATAATTGGTAGCGCCATAAGAAAGCGTTCCATCTGAATCTTTGTTTATTTGAGTTGCTTTTCCAAATAAACCTGGAAGATTTTTATCTGGTACATCATTTGAAACTTTTTCCCAGCCTCTAGTGTAATATGCAGCACCTATAACTAATTTTTCTGATGGTGCTCCAAGTTCAATATATTTCTTAATACTTGAATCAACTGTGAATCCTTTTCCTGCAAACGGATCATTAGGATTATCATAAAGAGCAGTTTGATGACCACTTGTATCTGACCATGCACCTGCTGCATCATAAGTCATAATGTTGCCAAAATCTAATATTTTAAACATTTCGTTAACATTAATACCAACATTAGTTTTTTCATGCGCCATTGGTAACGCTGCAGACATCTCATATTTCTTATCTAATATTTTTTCCTTTGCATCTAATGCTACTCTGAATTCTTTAAGCATCGTTATATAATTTTCTTTATCTGCCGGAATTGAATCGGGATTACCCATATCATTTTTGTTATCAACCTTGTCTGCCGCTCTAACTTCGCCTGGATATTCCCAATCAAAATCTACGAAATCTAAATTAGCATACTCCATAAAATCTAATACATTTTTAATAAACTTAGCTCTAGTTTGTGGATTCCTAGCTACCCATGTAAAATTATTTGATTTAGACCATCCACCTAAAGATGTACCAATTTTTAAATTCGGATTTTTCTCTCTTAAAGATTGGTATTCATTTATGATACCACCATTAATATCTCCATACGTAACACCTGCATTTCCTAGCGGATGTCCAATATTAGCGTCCTTATCACAAAATACCAATTCACCATCTTTAGTAAAGTCCATGAATGCAAGATTCAAATGTGTTAGTTTATCTACCGGTATATCTTTAGGAAAAAAGTTTCCTTCTCCTCCCCAAATTGACCAATCTCCATAATACATAACATTACGAAGTTTAGAAGTAGATGCTTTTTGCTCGACCTCCTGTGGTGGTGCTGCTAAATTATTAACTGTAGCTGCTGGTACAACACTTGTCATTGTTAACGTGGCAATTGCAGCTAATGCTATTACTGATTTGATATTTTTTAATAATTTCTCTTTTGACATAATTTTTCTCCCCCTTAATAAATTTAACTTTTTCATTTAATTACATATCTTTTACTACTATAACTAAGTCATATATATCAATGATATTCTCACTATTTGAATTACTTTACAGTGATAAATCAACAATAACTTTGTAATGTGACACACTCGTTGGTAATGTTCCAGCAGGTGTCCACCACGAAATATTTTCATAAATCTTACCTTCATATACTACTTCTTGTCCATTTGTATATAAAGTTCCGGCATCCCAAATAGCTGCATTTGAATGAACTTTAGGAATAACATATATTTTTGCATCTTTTTTATCTACCATTCCAGCCTTATCTGTAATACTATATTTTACTGTATAAGTTCCAACCTTTTTTGTATCAACTTCACCTGATACAGCTATACTACTAGTTATATCTCCATCTTCTACATCATTTGCAGAAATACCATTCATAATATTAAAAGATGACCCTTCTACTATAGCTTGATCTTTAACACCTTTAAGTGAAGGAAGATGATTACCATTAACCGGTTGACTAGCAGGAATCTTCCCATTAATCTTTATATTTCTGACTCCCGCGAAACATAACTTCATCTTAGCCTTAACTGATGCTGTTCCACCATTTGGAATATCAGTCCAACCAGATGTTTTTAAGTTTACTCTATAGAAATCGCCAACTTCTGTAACAGTTCCAGCTCCTCCTTCCGCTCCAACGTATAAAGCAGATTTAGGTATATCAAATTGAATCTCCCATCCCTTAGGAATCGTTGCTCCAGTATTGTTAGTTACTGTGAATACGGTTTCTCCATTTGGATGATCATATTTAGTAATAGTATCAACTTTAACATCGATTGCTTGAGCATCTCCAATATCTTCTTTTGTTTCTTTACAATTTCCCATTTTATCTAATCGACTTTTCAGATTTTTAGTTAATGTATCCCCGAAAGTATATTTACCTTCGTTTGTCTTATCTGAACCTTTAACATAGTTAGGATTAACACCATAGTCACCATTCATAACCCAGATTAAAGCCCCACCTAAGTTTTTATCTTCAATGTACTTAACTCTTTCATCTATTGATTGTTCGTTTTCGAAAGATAAAAATACTTTTTTATCTCCTTGCCACACATATGGCACCTTACCAACATCGTCCCAGTGAATTTTCAAGTTAGGATCTTTTTCCATAAGGTTTAATACATGCCATAATGGATTAGTGCCAGCGGGGTCCGGAGTTCCCTCTTTATTATCATCATCTCCCCAAAGGTTGTACTTTCCTGCGGCAGGTGTTTTACTTTTACCATGTAAACCTGAACCATTCCCACCTTGTACGTTTTCCCAACCTCTTGTATAGTATGGAATTCCCATTAAAATCTTTTCTGGAGGAAGCACCCCTCTATAGAACTTGTATGCCCAATCCATATTAAGAGTCGGCATCGCCATTCCAGTAGTTTCATTATCAGCTGCATCTGGGTAGATATTTGCTAAGTTTTCAACATATTCATTCCATCCACCATGAAAATCATATGACATTATACTTAGAAAATCTAAATAACTTGCATATCTATTATCTGAAACTCCACCAAGCACCCAAGATGAAGCGGTAACTGCTGCAGTTAATAAATATTTTTCATTGTCTGCTTTTGAAGCTGCATCTAATTTTTCTCTTAACGTTTTCATTAAAACGTTGTATCTTTCATTTAATACAGCTCTTCTTGGTTCTGATAAATCTGCATCCGCAGGATTCCCAGATGTAGCTACTGATGATGGATATTCGAAATCAATATCCACGCCATCAAACCCATATTTTCTAATAAAGTCAACACAAGAATCAGCAAATGTGTTAATCCCAGAATCTGTATCTATCATTTTATAAAAACCTCTAGTTCCTGTCCATCCACCTACAGATATTAATAAATCTACATCTGGATATTGTTTTTTCATTTGTTGTAATACATTAAAGTGACCTTTATATGGTAGATTTGGATCCAACTTTACCTCCTTCCCATTATGCTCTAATTTATGATCTGCGAAATCCTCTTCTATAGCTGCTTTTTTATCTCCAAATCCAATTTTATGGTCTTCTCCAACCATTGCAAATGAATATTGGATATGTGTTAAAGAATCCCATTGTAAATCAGCTACATCGAAATTACCTTGAACTTCACTTTTGTAAGCCCATTCTGGAAAATATCCAACAACCTTTCTTTCTAAGTCTTTCCTCTTTTCATCGCTTGTAACTGCCTTCGCCGGTGTTGCAAATGTACTAACTGCAAAAACAGATACCATAATTGCTGCCATTGCCTTTTTAAATTTGATTACTTTCACTTATTACGCCTCCTTATTTTTTATAAAATTTACACTACATAAAAGTTATTGATTTACAGTTTTATTTAAATAAACTGGGTTTTTATAATATTGTTGCGCTTTTGTAATCCACCAATAATCTTCAGTAGGTGGTGATCCAACTGCATCAGTACTAGAATTAACACCAGCACCAAACAACATTGATACTACTCCCGCATCTCTAGCTTCACCCATATGACTTCCCCAAGTAATAGTGTCACCTTGCCTCTTTATATCAGGATCATTAGCCCCATTTGAAGCAAAATAATCTACTCTATCAGAATTTCCAGCTTTAAATGTATCTCCAAAGAAGAATGATGGTGCTGAATCTTCACCTGTCGTATCCTTGTTAGTTAAAGTTTCAAATGGTTTGCCGGTATATGGACTGTTTTCAACAGTTCCATTAATATGTCCCACAGGAATCTGCCATAATATAACCGGCTTTTTTGTAGTTTCATGAAGGGTTTTTGTATATAACAGGTAATTATTCCAAAGGTCTGCATTCCAAAACCATTTAGAAGATTTTGGATTTACAGCTGCTCCTGTTTCGCAAACACCTCCATCTAATCCATACTTATCTATAGAAATAAATTCTGCATCATAGCTTGTAATTCCAGCTGCTAAATAATATTCAGCAGTCTCTTTCGCCACTGCTTCAATTTGTTGTCTTCCCGCTGCCCATCCATCTCTTTCAGTTAAATGCATTAAGCCTTGTCCTGGTATTTCTCCGTTTTCATAAGCCCATGTATTAAATTGCCATCCATTATATGCTTTAGGATAATATTTATTAACAGTATAGTTTATAGAAGTAACAAGGCCTTCCACCGTATTATTAAACTCTGGGTCTACACCCTTTTGTAGCACACCCGATGAATAAGCGGCTTCAACTAAAGCTGATATTTCATTTGGTTTTTTCTTAGATTGTTGCATCATATATCCTAAGAAATCTGGTTCAAATACCATTCCTATAGTTTCGCCTTGTCCATATTCAACACATATATCCAAAAAGAATTTTAAATTTTTGAAATAAGCTTCCATATATTCCTTACTATTGATATGGGCTAAATCTAATTCATAGTTTTCTCCGCTATCGGGAATATTATAGTAAACAAAGAATGGAATTATTCCAAGCTTTAAACTTTCTTTAATATAATTCTTAGCCCTATCTCCATCAACAGTTGTCCACTCCCTCCACCCATTAGCTAGAGGTCCCCCATTTATATATATATATCTAACATCCATTCTCTTATTTGTATTATCTATATCTATATCTTTCCAAAAATCTAAATCTCCTTTTTTATCCTCTGAGACTTGTCCTAAAGATAAATACTTAGGCATACCTGGTAAGTCACCATTAGCCTCTTTAATTTTTACTCCTATGTATCTAGTTTCATTTGTGCTTGCTTCATGGATTTGAAGTCCACTTCTTCCAGCCGCAAGTCCTTCTAATGTTAAATTACCATCATTGTCTATAGTCGCTTTAAGTACTGATGAATTACTTATTTTCACGCTATATTGTGGCTCCTTTGTATTATTATTAACTACTTTATATTTATTTGTACCCTGTGTAATTACTGCTTGAAGCGCTTGAGAATCTCCATCAATGCCCTCAATTAGTATTTTACTTTCATTCGCTGTTCCAACGGAAACTTCAATTACATTACTTTTTGATTTCCCAAAACTATTAATTAATTCGACATAATAAAAATATGTTGCAGGAATTGTTCTTCCTTTAATACTAATCGCTTTAGATTGTGCTGCTGGTGTGTTATCAGTTAAATCCCCCTCGTCAACCACCTTAAATTCACTTAATCCTCCTATCTTTTCATAAAGTTTGTAGCTTGTCCCATTATTTCCATGCCACATACTTAATGTAATATTGTAATTACCATCTAAATCACCTGACCATTGATCATGAGATAATGATGCTACCCCTGGTGCATCTGCTGCTGACGCAAAAGTAATTTTTGCTGGAATCATAGTAATAAAAAACAACATTACTATAATTACTGATAGGCATGAGTTTTTATTAATTCCTCTTTTCATTTTTTTCTCCCTTATATATGTATTTATTACCATTATTATGTCATGATAGCAGGTCAGGTTTCAACCAAAATCGCTCCCTGTTTTTAGACATTTTTCATTATTTCCCATTTTCTTTTAGGATTTAATACTTAAAACGATGTTTTTTTTGAATTAATGGTCAATAATGGTTTAAACATGGAGTATAGTGGAGCAAATCTTTTGAAAAATTTACATTAGCTCTATTATCCTGCCAGGAGCAGTTTTCCCACTAGGTTTTAACTTTTATTTTAAAAAAATTAAAAGTAGAGTATCATTCTCCTGTAAACACCTTACAGATTCCTGACACCTACTTCTAACTTTAGTTATTTATTAGTTATTTTAATAACCCTTTAACAAGACTTACTTCTACCCTTAACGTTCCTCTTAAATGTATAATAGGTTGCAACAAAATAGCATATATAGATAATTAAAATTATCGCCAATGATATACCTATATTAAATACAAATACACTATCCCCTACATAAAGGCTTATTACTTTACTGCCTATGTTTGCAACATTATACATAAATATTACAAACCCTATTACGGCTACTGATATTGGCATAATAAAGTACAATGCTATTTGTTTTAATATTATCTTATTGATTTCATTATTGTCTATTCCTAATTTCTTTAGTGTTTTAAATCTTTCTTTATGCTCAATAGAGTCTGATAACTGCTGCAGTGCAAGAACTGTTAAACTAATCATTAATAAAACTGTTCCTAAATACATTCCTAGTATTCTCATTGCTAGTGTAGCATTTAATATCTCACTAACTTCAGCTACTTTTACTCTAGTAAAAATCGGATAAAAAGCTCGACTATTATCTTTGTTATATTCACTTAGTACCTTACTATAGTTTTCCTTAAACCATTGTGGTACATACTGTTTTTCTAAGCTTAATGCCTTATCATAACTAATCTTCTCTTTTGTATTTGCGAAAAAATCAGTGCCCGCTAAATTTAATTCTTTACACCATTCATCAGGCAGTACTACCAGAGCATTTGTATTGCCGTTATATATACCTTCTCCAATAGACTCTTTATAGTATGAATTTGAGCTAATCTTCAAGTTATTACCATCTATAGTAATAGTAGAATTTTCTTTTATATAATTTCCAATATCAGTATCTTCTATCAGTTTCGCCCATTGCATGGTAAACTCATTATTATTTAATGTTACTTTCTCATATCCCATCATTTTCCTTAGCTTATTATAATCACTTAAGCTAATCGCTAACATAGGCGTTTTTCCTTTATCTCTCACCTTGAAATCATCAATATTCAAGAAATATTTCTCTGCCTGACAGTAATCATCTATATTATAGCCATCATTATTTAGATGCTCTATTATTTTCTTATAATTCATTTTAGGTAAATCACTTATTTTAGCTATATCACTTGTATCTGTAATCATAGAATAATCATTGTTTATGAAAATATCATAAGGGACTCTATAATCTAGAAATCCTAAAGTCCATTGTGACATCAGTAAAGTTAGTGTAAAGCTTAATGCAGCTCCTAAAAATGTTATTGAAATTGTGGCCATTAAAATAGGTGCTGTTTTTATTTTTGAAACTATAGCCCCTATTAAAAATAAGTTTGTATATTCATATTTAAAATTTATCCACTTATCCTTAACAGCAATAATTATATAAGCTAATGAATAAAACAATGCATACGTTCCTATAATATACCCTATTAATGCTATTGATATATAAATTGCTTTATCACCTTTTGTAACTGTAGTTTTTAAAATCTCATAAGAACAATATCCACAAACACTATATAGTACTATTGCTACAATAAATATACTTACATATACTATCTTACTTCTTTTAAACTGAAACTCTGTTTTCTTTTGTGCATTTATCATATCAATAATCTTAACTTTCCCCAAAGCTTTCATATTAAAAAATCCAATAATACAAAACATAGCTATAAAAAATATGAATGTTATAATTACAGTATCCATATATAATTTAAAAGAGAAAATTATATCTTGCTTCGCAGTCATGAGAACTACTGCAGTAACTACTTGTGAAAATAATGTACCTATAAAAACCCCTAATACAATCGAACCAATTCCAATTATTAGCATTTCTATAAAAAACATTAATGCGACGCTTTTCTGCTCAGTTCCAAGCAATATATATGTAGCAAATTCCTTCTGCCGTCTTTTTATCATATATTTGTTTACATATCCTATAAGTAGTACTAATAAAGCTGTAACTATATATGTGGAATATTTCAATATTTGCTTTAACAGTTCAAAATTAAGAGAATCCTCTGTTATTAATTCATAGCTTGAGCTTGACATTGATGTAAATGCATAGAATAAGCTTACACATAATGTTATTGTAATAAAGTAAATTAAATAATCCTTAATAGACCGTTTTGCATTATTAATTGCTAGCCTAACGTACATCTCTTATGTCACCTCCTAGTAGTGCAACCACATCTAAGATTTGATTTAAAAATTGCTTACGTGTATTTTCTCCCTTAACGAGTTCCGTAAAAATTTTACCGTCTTTAATAAATAGAATCCTCTCGCAATAGCTCGCTGTAAATGAATCATGCGTTACCATTAAAATAGTTGCTCCTAATTCCTTATTTAAATGAGAAATCATTTCTATTAGCATCTGAGCAGCTCTTGAATCTAATGCTCCTGTTGGTTCGTCTGCTAAAATAAGTTTAGGATTTGTTATCAAAGCTCTTGCACATGCAGAGCGTTGCTTTTGGCCTCCCGATACTTCATATGGGTACTTTAAAAGTATATCTTCTATACCTAATTCTCTAGCAACTTTACTTACTTTTCCATCTATTTCATTCTTTTTACATCTATTAATTGTTAATGCTAAAGCTATGTTCTCATGAATAGTCAAAGTATCTAATAAGTTGAAATCCTGAAATATAAACCCTAGATTCTCTCTCCTAAACTTTGCAATATCCTTCTTACTTATCTCTGTTAAATCCTTATTATCTATATATATGAATCCTGAACTAACTTCATCAATAGTTGCTATAATGTTTAATAGTGTGGTTTTTCCAGACCCAGAAGGTCCCATAACCCCAACAAACTCTTCTCTAAAAACATCAAAACTTACATCATCAATAGCCTTTACTACATTACCCTTGTTACCATAATACTTTTCAACATTTTTCAAACTTAATATCTTATCCATTACTATCACCTCAATATTATTGTACATTATTTCCACTACATCTAATTCGATTTAACCTTACTTTTATGTTACAACTTTGTCACCAAAAAAATTCCTACACCTTATGGCGTAGGAGTAAATTTGAGTTACTAAAACTTCCCTTTGGGAAAGCAATTATTACCCTGGTATATAAATTTTCATTTGATTCTAGTGTTATTACTAAACCTAACTTGTCACATAACTTTTTACAAATATATAATCCTATACCTGTAGATTTGTTATTCAGCCTACCTTTGATTCCTGTGAATCCTTTTTCAAACACACGATTAATTTCATTAGATGGTATCCCTATACCGTTGTCTTCAATGCTTAACTGAACACCATTTTTAATATCTTCTGCATATATTTTAACCTTTGGAAAATCCTTTGTCCTATACTTTACTGAATTAACTATTATTTGATTTAATATAAACTCTAACCATTTATTATCACAATAAATGCTTTTATCTAGGCTTATTAGCTCAATATCTATACCGCTAGAAATGAATATCTGTTTATTTCTTATTAAAACATGGCTTACACATTGCTCTAGAGAAATCTCTTTTATAAGATAATCCTTTTCAACTTCTTCACTTCTAGCGTAAAATAAAGCCTGTTCAACAAATCTATCTATATTCTCTAATTCTTCTAAAACTACTCTAGAAGTATTAGTCTTATTATTTTCTTCTATTAACTTGATCGATGATATTGGTGTCTTTACTTCATGAATCCACTGCTCGATATACTCTTTATAATCTTTACGTTGGACTTTACTCTTATATATTTCTTCACGCATAGATTTACTAGCCTTTTTCATCAGAATATAGTATGGAACTGAATCACTATATGGTGGTACCTCTATCACTTCACTAATAAGATACCTCTTATCCAATCTATTAACAGTATTTAGGATATTATTAAAATATAATTTTCTTTTCCTATACTCATATGTAAAAAATGTTATAGTCACTGTAATCCAAATTACTACTATAACTTTTATGGTATCAAAAGTATTTCCTACACTAAAGAGAAATATGACTAAGGTACCAAGTGATATAATATTTAGTAGTATCACATTAATTATTCCTTTAAAATAATCACTTAAACTCATATTATATAACCTTGTCCTCTTTTAGTTTTTATAAAATCCTTAACTCCAATATCTTCAAATTTATTTCTTATTCTAGTAATGTTTACAGTAAGAGTATTATCATTTACAAATAATGAACTATCCCATAAATACTCCATAATATCTACTCTAGATACTATCGTGCCTCTGTTATTTAATAAGTAATGAAGTATTTTCAGCTCATTTTTAGTAAGATCAACTTTATTACCATTGTGCTCTATGGTGCTAGATAATATATTTAACCTTATGCCATTATACTCAACCACATCCATTGTTTTTTCATTAGGGTAGGCTCTTTTTAAAAGTGAATTTATCCTAGCTAATAAAATTTGAGTATTATATGGTTTTGTAATAAAATCATCTCCACCTAATGTTATACTCATAAGCTCGTCAATATTAGTATTTCTACTTGTAACAAATATAATTGGTACTGTTGAAAAACTACGTATTTCTGTACATATCTTAAACCCATCATCATAAGGCAAATAAATATCTAACAAAATTAGATGAGGATCGCTCTCCTTAACCAATTTAGGAATATTATTAAATTCATTAGCTTTTATAACAGAATATCCATTGCATATCAAAAGACTTGCTATTTCATTTTTCAATTGTTCATTATCCTCAATTATCATTATGTTAAACATCTATTACCCTCTATTCTTAGATTAACTTCTATGCTTTATTATAATACTAATTGCAAACTATTGTCATATTCTTCTTCAAAATATGCTTTTCCTTCTTATAAATTTGCAAATGCATTAAATACAACTTCAAGCCCAATCCCAAAACACAAAACTTTCACTTTACTTATCTAATCCTCTTTTGTTATAAATGTAAGCAAAAGCACCAGCAGCAATTACTATCCAAGCCAAAATTACAAATATGCCATAGGCAGATTCAACTCCTATAATTTGACCTTTAAATACCTTTTCCAGCATAAGGTTCATATTATAATTAGGTAAAAATTCCGCTATTCTTGTTAATGTTTTATTTAATTTTGCAAATATTGGTATCATCAAAAAAATTATAAGCACCGCTGTTCCTTCAGATCGTAATTCTTCAATGTTTTCTACTATTATTTTAGCTCCATTGCTATCCATATTAAGAATTGGCTCCTGAAAAATTAAAAGCTTTGGCTGTTTTAACCTTTCTCTTGCAAATCTTAATCTTCTTCTTTGAGAATAATTCAAATTTTTTATTTTTATATCCCCACTGTCTAAAAGCCCCACTTTTAACATTATCTCTTTATAATCTACTTTTACTCCTAGAAGACTAGAGAAAAACTTCATATAATCCTCTATAGTCATCCTCTCGTAAAAATCCTCTTCTCTTAATACAACTCCGATACTACCAATATTAGTTTTAATATACTGGTCGTTTCTTACGTCTTCTATATATATTTCACCTTTGGCTGGTGTTTCGTTTCCTAAAATCAAATTCACCAGCAAATCACTTACTTCATTGCTACACTCTATACTTATGGAACTACCTTTGTTTATATTAATATCTATATCTCTTATCACATTATTCTTTTGTTCTTTATATAAACCTTTAATTCTAAGCATATAAAACATCCTTCCTAATTTTATATCCTAATATTATCACATAAATACATAATACGTTAATCGTCTATTCAAAGAGGATGACAGTACCAAGTTATGACTCATATTTTGAGATCATACCGGCAATCGGAGAAGAGGTTGCTGCAGCAAATCCTGAATTAAAATGTACTGTGCCTGAGTACTGCTTCATAAAGTATCTTGACAATGAATACAAAGATAAAGATATTAACATTGAATTCTGCGAAGCGGTAGATAAAATGGGTAAAGAAACTAGTAATATTAAATTTAAGAAAATTGAAGGTGTATCTGCGGTTTCCGTTATGCACAAGGGAGCATATGCCGGACTTGCAAAGGCGTATGCATTTGCTCTTAAGTGGATTGAAGAGAATGGATATATAATTGGTGACAGTCCACGGGAAAACTATATCGATGGTATTTGGAACAAAGAAAGCGAAGATGAATGGCTTACCGAGTTACAAATACCTGTGGTAAGGATATAGGCTGGGGGATTATGAGCATAATCTGAATTTGAATTTATGTCGCAACATTATATATTATATATTATTTATTATTTTATTTTCCAGATAACTCATAAAATTTAATAAATTCTTTTATAAAGATCCTTGGCTTTTAGATTTATTTTCTTAGCCATGGATCTCCATCCTGTATTTGCAGCAAAATTTAAATATAAACTTAGGCATCTTTGCATTGGTAAGTATATTATCTACCTGGTCATTGGATTTATTTTCAATATCTTTTTTAGAGCTAAGAAAGAATTATATACTGGTTTTTTCATACGACTATTTAGAGGCATATTTTTAGCTCCTCTCATAGATCCAGTTAGATGGGGGGGGTAAACTTACTCTCTAACTACTTTATAGAATATTATGACACAAAAATACCAATATTATTTTTAAATAATACGGTATTTCAAGTTTTTTCTAATTCTAATTAATTATATGTTTTTTGTTAGGTACTTAATCATTTAGACCAATATTTTGGTCTAACTAGTGACATCGGTAACTTTGTATCGGAATCGCCATTCGCAGTGTTTATCTGAGCTTGGGTAAGAAAGATACTATCCCTGAGATTAGTTCCCCTGATGTTAGCATCTCGCAAATCAGCACCAATAAGGTCAGCCCCACTTAAATCGGCTCCTCTAATATCTGCTGCAATAAGGCATGCTCCTCTCAAATTTGCACCTCTGAGATTAGTCCTTCTAATATCTTCTCCAAAGAAATCTAATCCACGAGTACTGGTTTTATTACGCTTCGAAGGAGTCCTCTGCCTGCCACGGGCTTTATTTCGCACCAGTTCGCTGGTATGTAGAAGTAGTGCATTAACATCATCTCGGTGCGATTCCACATCTAGTTCTATAAGAGAATCGGGGCTGAGATGAGTAAGGCGTTCTGTCTCGTTAAGCATGGAACTAATTTCATTTTGGATAGGACGGGCAGGTTGTAGTGAAAGTGATTCTGTAAGATACCATAGCATTTCATGAAGTTGCCTCATAATCAAGAACACCTCAAACATTTGCTTCGAGGATTCTGAGACTTGTCTCCAGTCGTGACCACCATAGGTAACTTGAGCGACCTTTTGACCTGCACCAAAGCAGTCATAAGCAGTACAACCTTTAAGTCCCTGTTTTCTTAAACTTTTGTGAACGGAGCAACTAAAGTTCAATTGTAGATTTGGGCAAGGTTTCCCAGCATCTTTATCTATTGGGAAACCTTCCGAAGCCGAAAAATACAGTGCAACACAGCATAACCCAAAACATTTTTCACAGTCACCTCTCAGATTGTGGAGACTCATGTCAAGAAAAGACACTGAATCTCTATAATTTTCAGACAATGCTTTATCATCCTTATTTCCATGTGGATATATCATATTAATTCACCTCATATTATCAAAATGTGCACTCTCGGAAACTCTTAAGGTACTGCTAACTCTTGATTCATTTTGCTCAAAAATCAACTTCACCTCAAAAATTCGTGGTGCCTCATATTGTACGAATAACCTAGAAAATTTAAGCTATTCGTATTACTTTTAATCTTTTTTACTTAAACATTGTGAAATAAGACTTGACAGCTAGTAAAAATTCGCAAAATTAAATATGTATATTTTTTTACATTATTTCATTTGCGAGGAGTGTTTTTATGTTAACTGTTAAGGTTTCTCATTCTCAATATCAATATTTTCTTGAAACATTTTTAGAAAAATTCTATATTCAAACCAATCAACAAATCACTTTGTTTGAGCGTAGTTCACAAATAACTAAAATCTGGTCTACCGACCTAACCGGAATTGTCCCTCTAATAGAAAGTACTTACTCTAAATCTAATCAAGGGGCTCCGCCCAAAGATGCGGTAGCATTACTCAGGTCACTTATTATCATGGCTTATTGTAAAGAAACTAGTATATCATCTTGGGTAAAAACATTACGTTCAGACCCTTTCTATTCAATTTTATCTGGCTTTATACCCGCTTGCTATTCAGACTCTAAAGCCGAAGGCATACATGTTGACCGAATTCCTGGTGTAGGTACTTTTTATGATTTTATGGATAGGCTGATTCATAAGGATAAGATCCTTAATAAATCCAAACTGCGTAAAATTAAACGTAAACCACGTAAAAAACAAAAGAAAAACCAAAAGATGAATAACTCCAAGTCTGGTGTAGTTGACCGTTTAGTTAAAAGAATCTTAAAATATGATAATTCAAAGCTCCTTGACAGAAGCGAATCCAAAATGAACAACATACTTAAAGAATTATTTGTTATTCCTTCTTTATCAATGGGTATTTTGGGCGATCCTTCTAAACTAAATATTGCTGGCGACGGAACCTGTATGCCAACACAGGCTTCGCCTTACGGTAAAAAAGTTTGTGATTGCAAACTTAAACCAGGAGAACATTGTGACTGTTATCGAAAGTTTACCGACCCCAGTGCTAGCTGGGGTTGGGATAGCTTTAATGAACATTATTACTATGGTCATACCTATCACGGATTTACTGCCTGTGATAGCTTTTACAGCCTACCTATCCATATTAAATTTGTTAGCGCGGCACGCCATGATGCTGTTACTGGCGTTTATGCACTTAAAGAACTTGTGGATTTATATCCTGAAATTAAATTTCATTCTGTAGCCTTAGATTCTGCTTATGATGCTAATGCTTTTTATCTTTTATGCATGCATTATGGAATAAATCCTATTATTGATTTAAATTCACGTTCTTCAAAACCTTCATCAAATAGTGAATTTGTTAAACTTGATAAGAATGCTATTCCACACGGAACTGTTTGTGGACATCAGCTTCGTAATTGGGGAATTATTAGTAAACAATATAGACATAAATGGTTATTCCCAGTTCAATGTGAAAACTGTGAAAAATGTCCTATGAAAAGCAATAAATCTTATTACACTAAAACATTAGACAACCCAAGGTATTTCACTCCAATATTAAGAGGTTCAAAACAATGGAAATCTCTTTATAAAAGACGTTCAACTACTGAAAGATGTTGGGATAGAATAAATAACAATTTTCATGCTGAAGATGCAATTATTTATTCTGTTGGGTGTAGAATAACAAGGGTATTTCTTGGTGCATTTTGCTGTTTCATAGATGCTTGGGCATCAGAAAGATTAATAGCCCTTGCCGATATTTTCCCAACTCTTAAAAATATAGCTGCGTAATTTAAAATAAATTTCAATTCAATAACCAGCCTACGGCTTTTTTAAAATAGTGTATAAAAAAGTCTTTTTGTCATATCCGTAATTAATTCAAATATAACTTTTCATTCAAATAAGCACTTTTAATACTTAAATATGGAAATTGTTAATTATTGTTTTCCGACTATACTATCAAAATATAAATATTTTTTACTTTTAAAGTATATCATATACATTGTATTATTTACAGATAATAGTAAGGTAGCTCCAGTTCCCCCTAATATTGACAAAGATTTTATATAATGCTATTCTATTGTCAGAATAGCAAAGGAGGGAAAAAATGACACAGATTGAAGTCATACTTCTATCTCTTTTATGTGACAAAGATTATTATGGGTATGAATTTGAAACTGTAATAGAACAAAAAAATATGAGAGGCTGGACCAATATCGGATTTTCCTCAATCTATAATTCTTTAAATAAACTTGAAAAAAATGGGTATATAGCTTCAAGATACGAAAAAGAATATGGTTCACCTAAAAGGAAAGTATATTCAATCAATGATGAAACAAAATTAGTTATTAAAGAGCAGATTATCAAGATGATAAGTGAATATAACAGTGACCCAAGTGAATTTGATATAGGCATGCTGTTCTCTTATTTAATAATAAAAGAAGAATTAATGAAAGCTTTAACTGTTCATAAAGAAAATTTGATTAAGAGAAAAGAATTTTTACTCAAAAGATATGCCCAGCATCCTACCGCACGACAAAGACCGCATATAAAAGCATTATTCGAAAGGCCATTAGCATTTGTAGATACTGAGATTTTATGGCTTGAAGAGTTTATAATTGATAATTTTTAAAAATCGCCAAGTATTTTAATATATTATTTTAGGAGGATGAAGAAAATGAATTATATGTCATTAGTAAGCAACTCATTCCAAATTTTTATTAAGGAAGCTCAGAATATCAAAAGATATGGATGGAAACAGTACAAAATTTAGATGCTACAAGTAAACTAGATTCAAAAACAGAGGAGTTGGCATATATTGCAGTATTAGCTTCGGCAAGACTTGACGGCGGACTACCTTCCATGTTAAACATGCAAAATCACTTGGAGTTACAAGAGATGAAATAATAAGTGCTGTTTTAGTTGGATTACCCGCAGTAGGTAATATAGTAATTCAAGCATTGCCAATAGCGGTAAATGCATATGATAATGAATAGCATTATATATAATGAACTTTTTAAAATACAACTAAATTAGGAGATGATTTATGTGAGAGCGTTAAGAGGGATTTAAAATATTTTTTTCAATCTATAAACTAAAGTAATATCGCTCAAATAGAGATAAAATCACAGTTTCGGTTGGTAGTCCGAACCTATCTATTGTTTTATAGATAGCAGTATCCTTCCCTCCTGGGGTCGTCCATTCTCTTTAGCAAATTCTACTGAACAGGAGGAATTATGAAATGGAAATTAGCATTAATTTAAATGTATTTTTTGAGGGAGTATTTTGGGTAGGGGTATTTGAGAAGGCTTATGATGGGAAATATGAAGTATCTAAGATTGTATTTGGGGCTGAACCAAAAGATTATGAGGTGTTTGATTTTATATTGACAACCTTTTATAATTTAAAGTTTAGTAATCCCTTACGTACTGAATCCGTTGAAAAAAGAAAGATAAACCCTAAAAGATACCAACGAGAAATAAAGAAAGCAATGGAAAACAAAGGTACAGGTACGAAAGCTCAACTTGCTATGCAACTACAGCATGAGCTAATTAAAACAGAAAGAAAAATAGTTTCAAAAGAAGAAAAAGAAGAAGAAAGGCAACTAAAATATAAATTAAGACAACAAAATAAGAAAGATAAACATCGTGGCCACTAATTAGTTGAAAATTAAGAATAAGGGTGTGATTTCATGAGACTTCACAGGCTACTCGGAATTATTATGTTGCTTAATACACGCGGAATAATGAAAGCCGGAAATTTATCAAAAATACTTGAAACCTCAGAAAGAACTATATACAGAGATATGGATATATTATGCGAATCAGGTATTCCTATTTTATCAATTCCAGGTCCCAGTGGAGGTTTTTCTTTTATTGAGGGTTATAAAATCAATTCAAATAACCTAGCGAGCGGCGATGTGGTTAATCTATTGCTTTCAGGTATGGGTATTCACTCAGAAAAGAACACTGAAATGTCGCAGCAACTAAAACTTGCCTTCATTAAGCTTGAAAATAGTGTATCAAAAGAACATAGAGAAGAAATTATTAAAGCTAAGGAAAGGTTTTTTATTGATTCGCAACCTTGGTGGGGCACGCGAGTACAAAATCAGAATGTAGATATAATTAAAAAATCAGTGCTTAATTTAAAGAAGTTAAAAGTTCACTATAAAAAATTTGATGGAGAAGTATCCGAAAGAGTTCTAAGACCTTATGGTGCGGTAGTAAAAAATTCTGATTGGTATGTGGTAGCGTTTTGTGAATTAAAAAACGAGATTAGAATTTTTAAATGCAGCAGAATTGAAAGTATTGAAGTGCTAGATGAAAACTTCAGCATGGCTGAGAAATTTAACCTGGAAAAGTTTTGGGAAAATAGTAAGCCTCAATTTGTGAGACAATCCTACCTTAAAGTAAACCATGCTTCATATCCTGTTAAAATTAAATTCTATGAGGAAAAGAAACAGACTCTTGAAGGCTTTTATGTACTCTCTTCCATGAAAGTTAATGATAATTGGTTTTATGATATCGACATGATAAGTTTTCAAACTGCCTGCAATGTAATCTTTCCTTTAAGTGATAGAATCGAGGTTTTAGAGCCTATAGAACTTAGATCGTACATAATTAGAAAAACAAATATAATTTCAAATTTATATAGGGCTACATAATTCCTGACATACTGTTGGCATGGATTCCTTGATATAATTGTGATATCAAATAAATGGATGGAGGTAATAATTATGGAAGAAAAAATAGTAATCTTTGAAGGATTTAAGGCTGTAGGTATACCTTATTTTGGGAACAATAGTAATGGTGAAATTGCTACCCTTTGGGACTCATTTAACAAAAATCGTGGAGATATAAAGCAAAAAAGCAAGTCCATTCTGTCTTATGGTATATGTGATTATGGAGATTGTGGAATGGATCCAGAAGGTAGATTTCACTATACTGCTTGCGCCGAAGTAGACAGCTTTTCTGATGTACCTGAAGGCATGGTAACAAAGGTTGTCCCAGAGGGTAAGTACATGATTTATACTTATAGTGGACCTATAAAAAATTTAGGTGCATTTTACAATGATATATTTACCAAATTAATTCCAGCCTCAGGGTATGAATTTGATTGTAGACCCCTACTAGAATTGTACGACGAGAGATTTATGAACAATGGAGAATTTGACGTATGTGTCCCTATTAAATCATCACCTGCGGTGCTGTAATATCAACGACTTCAGAAGGAGATTTATACTCCCACTGAAGTTTTTTTTGTTATAGTCTGTAAACCCCACTTATAGAAATGGGAGACTTCCCTTCTGAAATGTCGCTAAGTAATATTTTTTATAACTCATATAACGAATTATACCTGCTACCCTAGCTAAAATATTGATTTTAAGATTATCAGAACTTCTCACATCTACTAAACATATTTCACTTTTTGCTATCACTTTTCTCCCTAAAATCAAATTGTATTCTTAATTTCCCATCCTCGTAACTGGCTTTAATGATTTCCTTTGATTGTAATTTTTGTGGAAGTATAAAGTTTCGTTTTTCATTCTTAATGGAAATACTAATTCCATCTCCATTTTGGAATAAATTTAATTCTTTTTTATCTACAAAAGGCATATTTATATTTAAATAATAGCTTTCATCTGTACTTGATTTTTCAATTTCAAAAATTCTGTCTTTAAAGAGCACTTTCTCTGCAGAAACTTCTCTAAATATACTCTCTCCCATGTTTAATAGGACCTCATAATTCCTAACCTCGCTATGCATTAACTCGGTTTTAAAAATTGGTACCGGGCTAAAGCTTTCACTTATCTCTTTAAGGTTTTCACTTTGAAGCTTCATCCACTTTTCGAAATATCCTTTCCCTCCCTCTTCTGAAATTATTTTATTAACAATAATTGCGTCTACATTAAAATCATAGAGATGCAAATAAGAAAAATTTCTTTTAGCTTCCTTGATAACAATCTTTTCTGGAGTCGTAACTATTCTAAGGCTTACCTTATCCTTTTGGAGCATTAACTTATGGAGTTCATCAATTTTCTTATATAGCATTTCTATTTCATCAAAAGTTCTCTCATCAGGAAGCGGAATCTTTACTGTATGCTCAATTATTGGCTTTGCAATTTTTGCTATCTTCCTTTTCATAGGAAAAACTTTGTCCATCCACCACTTGAAAAGCTCTGGAAACTTCAAAAGCGACATAGTTTCGCCAGTAGGAGCACAATCAACTATTAACACCTCATAATTATTTTCATCATTAATCTGTTTAATTTTAAGTAAGGAAATCAGATCCTCGAACCCTGGAAAAACCAGTAATTCTTCAACCTCAATGGTTTTTGCATTTTTTAAGAACATCAATTTTTCTAAATAGCCTTTGATATTTCCCCAAATAGTTCCATTTTCAATAAGAGCATCTACCTCTATAGCTTCTAAATTTTCTGAAATTTGGGTAGGTGTATTCGATAACTTTACACCGAAGGCATCGGAAAGACTATGAGCCTGATCAGTGCTCATTATAAGCACCTTTTTTCCCTGCTTTGCAATCTGGCAGGCTGTGGCTGATGCAACACTAGTTTTCCCCACTCCACCTTTTCCTGTATATAAAATAATTCTCATTTTAATCCCTCCAATTCAATTATAAAAAATCTACTTTAACCTTTTTAATCTCTTGGTTTGCTTCCTCTTCCGCTTTTTCATAACTCTCATTCATAAGATCCAATCCAATATCCTTAATAACAATAATTGCTTCCTTCTCAAAGTTATTAAGCTTGTGCAAGATTTTTTCTGGCAAAACATCTTTTATAACCTCATATTTAAGTTTTTCTATTCTTATCAATTTTTTAATTATTTTACCATTCATCTAATCCACCTTCTCATCAAAATAAATAGATAGGTAATCCTCATTAAAATCGGCCTTACTTATTGAGTACTTTCTCAGTGAATTTGGACAGGGAATATTCCTTTTAAAATTACCTATTTTTATGGATATATCAGAACCAGTTTCATACAGCTCTAAGTCTTTCTTCTCTCCAAATGGCACATATACTTGTAGCTTATATCCACCCTCAACCTTTTCAAATTTTTCGTTAAAGGTTATTTTTTGAACCTTAAATATATCCTTAACATTTAGAGAATCCACAACTATTCTTTCTAAGCCGCGAATTCCATTAATATCTACCTCGTACCATTTAATTTTAAACCTTGGTAAATTCAAAAATACTGAATCTATTTCTTCCATGTGTTTTTTTTGAATACATTTCCACTCATTAAAAAAGTTATTACCTATATCCTGGGGTATTATCCTATTAATATATATCGCATCTACATTAAAATTATAAAGATTTAAATACATGTAATTTCTCTTGGTCTCTTCAATAACCATTTTTTCAGGAATTGTCACCAATCTTATACTACAACTCTCTCTATCCTTAAATAAGTTTTGAAGATCTGTTAGCATTATATAAAGTTTTTCAATATCATTCATAGCTTGTTTATCAGGCATTTCCATCTTAAATGCTATTTTAGAGATAGGTCTGAGCACTTTCATTGCAACCTTTCCAACGGGAAATAATTTCTCCATGTACCAACTCATAAGCTCTGGAAATTTTAAAAGGGATATGGTCTCTCCTGTGGGTGCACTATCCACAATTATTAGGTCATAAGTACCGTTATCATATAAATCCTTAATTTTCAAAAGGCAAAATAGCTCTTCCATTCCTGGAAACACAACAATATCCTCAAAACTTTCTGCTTGCTTTTCATCTTTAAAAACCATCATTTTTTTAAAAGCAGCTTGAATACTTCCGTAATAGTTCTCCATTTCATAATTAGGATCAATTTCAAGTCCCCACAAATTTTGACCTATTTCTGTAGGCTCATTTTTTATTTGTTGCATAAAAATATCACTCAAGTTATGTGCCATATCAGTGCTAACAATTAAAGTTTTTATTCCCTCCATTGAAGCCTTAAGTGCATGAGCTGCTGCGGTGCTTGTTTTACCAACTCCACCTTTTCCAGTAAAAATAATTATCCTTTTCATATCATCCCTCCTAATTTTAATTCTTTAATCGAATAGTTCTTTTAACGAAGTATTTCTTCTTAAAATAACTCAGGTGCACTGAGCTATTCAATAATTATTTTTCTTAATTTTTTAACAGGAATATCTTCTTTAACCGGATTTTTAATTTCCTTAAAAACTCCCAGTACTTTGTTATAAATACTTAAAGCTGAAGAAATTTCATCCTCGGTAAGCTTTCCGTAAATCTCAATAAGATATTTCGTAATCACAGCCTTTTCCTTGTCAATCACTGTACTTGCAACCTCCGTAAGGGTTATTAAAACTATTCTTCTATCCTCTGCACTTCTTATTCTTTCTACCATCAGCTTTTTTTCTAATCTAGCAATAACCCCTGTGGCAGTATTTAATGGAGCATTTATGTATTCTGCTATTTCCGTCATATTAGCATTCTTTTTTCGATGCAAGAATAATAATGCTAATATTTCATTCTTAGAAAAATCTAAGAATATATCACTCCACTGTTCTGGAAAAAACAAAACCTTAAACTCATCAATATGATTAAAAATAATTTGCTCTATTTTGTTTATATCCATAAACTTCCTCCGAATTAGTTCTTGTTACGAATTATATTTTAATTCTATCACCGAAGTATTTTGTTGTCAATAAAATTGCATGAAAAATATTACATGTACCCTTCTGTGCTTAATTGCTTCCCGCTAAGTATCCTGTAGAAAATGCCATTTGAAGATTATATCCACCTGTCTCAGCATCAATATCTATAACTTCTCCTGCAAAATAAAGATTTTTTATAAGTTTTGATTCCATAGTTGAAGCATTTATTTCTTTAACTTTAACTCCACCTGAAGTTACTTGAGCTGCTTTAATCGATAAAGTTTCTCTAACTGTTAGTTTCATTTCCTTCATATAAGTAATTATCTTATTCTCATCAGTCTTCTTTAAGTCATTAATCTTAACCTCTGTTACTCCTAACATATCAAATATTTCTTTCAAGTAATTTTGTGGAAGAATGCCTTTTAAATTATTAAGCACAGTCTTATTTGGATTGCTCCACATAATCTCTGATATTTCCTCCTTAGACTTATTTCTTAAAAAATCTAAAGTAACTTGTACTTCTCCCTCTCCTAAGGCTTTACTTATATAAGATGAAAGCTTTAACACTGCTGGTCCTGATATTCCAAAATGAGTGAATATCATATCGCCAAACTTTTCTATACTCTTTTTTTTAATCTTAGCTGAAACTACAACATCCTTCATTGCAACGCCTTGTAAACTCTTAACAAACTCTTCCTTTATAACTAATGGGATTAATGCTGCGTATAAAGGTGTTATAGTGTGTCCACATTTACTTAATACTTCAAACATAGAACCATCTGAACCAGAATCTGGGTAGCTTTTTCCTCCTGTTGTAACAATTACCTTTTCGCCTAAAATCCGCTTGCCATCATCCGTTACTACACCCTTAATTTCTCCATCTTCAACTATCAACCCTTGAACCTTACTGTTATACATAATCTTAACATTATTTCTTTCTAAATCATTTTTCAGTAATTCTATAACTTCATCGGCCCTATTACTTTTGGTATATATCTTTTGGTCAAGCTCCTCCTTATATTCTAATCCAATTCCTTTAAAGTATTCTAAAAGTTGATTATTTGAAAATGTATAAAGAGCGCTATATAGAAATTTCTTATTACTTACTATCTTATCAAAAAATTCCTCTATATCTCTATTATTTGTAATATTGCATCTGCCTCCACCCGTAAGTTTTAGCTTTGCACCAATTTCTTTGTTTCTTTCTATTAATATAACTTCACTATTTTTTGCTGCACTGATAGCTGCCATGATACCAGCAGGTCCTCCTCCGACAACAATAACTTTTAGCATAAACACACCTCACTAATTTTCATTTTTTAGTCCTTTAATACACTTTTTTAAAATTCTCATAATATTTTCATCGTAAGTTTCACCCTGAAAAATAATGCTTAATACGCTACCTTCTAAAATGCCTTTTAATAATTGTGACTCATCTATAATAATCCCTCCCTTCTATTCTATTTATAGTAGTAATTATACTAATAATAAATCCTAGAATTCAAATGAAGCTAGGATTTATTATTATATCATCTTACGTGCATCAATTATTGTTTGATATAAAGCTATTAGAATACAATCAATAATCTGATCTTTTTTCTCCCCTGTAGTTTTCTCAGAGTAACAAATGATTTTTAGCTTCTCTATGCACTTATCTATTTTAGACTGATGTTCTTGCGATATCTTTTCAATATATTTAATTGGAATTTTTTCTTCTACCCATCTCTTATTCGTATCGTTAATGCCTAACTCTACTAATGATAGTATCTTACAAAACAAAATATCTGGATTATCCTGAATAGTTTCATTTATAAGCATGATTTGATTAATAATGGACTTCCATACATCATATTTAATTTCTAAAAACATCCTCATATATTTATCCTCAAAAGTAGGAATTTGATAATTTACTATATCATCAATATCATCAATAGCAGAGGATTCTTCCTTCTTGTGTTTCGAATCTTCCAACAAATTATTTAATCCTGGTATCTTTAAGGTCTTAATCAATAAAGGTAAAAAATTAGAAGGTATAGGCACTCCGACTAATGTTAGATTTTCTAAAATACTTATACTCTCTGTAATTGCTAGAAAAGCTATAACAATTTGAGATAACATGCTTGTATTTACTATTGGAACTATAATATTCTCTAACAATTTAACTGTAATTATGGAAAGTGTATAAGTGCTAACTTTTTTAGTAAATTTACGTAATCCCACACTTGAAAACCTTTTATATTTTATAGCAGTATATATTCCTGTAATAGTATCTAAACTAATAAGCACCAAAAGTATAGTATATGAAGTTTGTATGCTTGTGAATATTTTAGAAAGGATGCCCAATATTCCAGATATTCCATATATTTTTAAAAAAATGTTGTTCTTGTCCATTCTCTCATCTCCATTAATACTAGACAACTATAAACATGGGACAAATAATTAAAAGAAATTATTTGTTCCATATAATATATGCAGCATTTAAGAGTACTGGCATAGATATATTTATCCATATTCTAAATAATATTAGTTGGAGATGACAAATGACTGTATACTAATATGAATAAAATGTTGATAAAGTGGAGGTTTCATACTATGGTTGTGGATAACTTTAAGAATACATCTACAGATTTCGATAAACCCGTATTAAGTAAGGTGAACTTCCACAAATAAATTCTACGTTACTTATGGTACGGTTCCCCACTTATTATCCTAAACCCTCTATAAACCTGCTCCAGTAGCATTACTCTAAATAGTTGATGTGGAAACGTCATCTTTGAAAAACATAATTTGTAATTAGCTCTTTCTAAAACAGCCTTAGATAGTCCCAATGAACCTCCAATAACAAAAGCTATATTACTATCACCTCTTATGCCTAAATCCCTTATATAATTGGACAACTCCACTGAGGATAACGTCTTTCCATTTAGCTCTAGAGCAATTACAAACATATTATCCTTTATGCTTCTAACTATTGCCTCTCCTTCTTTGTCCTTTATTATAACCTCTTCCTTTTCAGAGGCATTATCAGGAGTTTTTTCATCACTTAATTCAATTATATTAAGTTTACAATACCTAGATAATCTTTTTGTATATTCATCTATAGCACTTTTTAAATATTTTTCTTTTATTTTTCCTACACAAATTATAGTTATATTCATTTTTAGCTCTCCTTTATTTCACTTATATTAGATTTATCATAAATATAATATAAGATTGCATGACATATTTCAAAATTACAAACTAATTTATTAGCTGCGGAGCTGGAATGTCGTTAAAAACAAATAACATGGATAAACCCCCATGTTATAACTAAAATTCGAATGGCATTCTATATGCTCAAGTCTCTTTTCTTATAAAACACATATGTGATGCTTATGGTCGCTGAAATAATTATAATTGATAAAACTACAAAACTCAATTGAAAACCACCACCATTAATCAAATTCTTAGCTTCATAATATTTGAACGGTGTAAAGTATTTAAGATTTTTAAATTTACCGCTTAAGTCTATTGCCATAGATAATATATACGTTATTAAAAGAACTGCTGTAGATATTGATGTTGCAGTCTTTGGATTTTCGCTTATTGCAGCTATGGCCGTGCCAATAAACATAAATATAAGCTGCAAAATAAACATTCCGATCATTAAGATTACTATCTCTGTGGTTACCACTTCCCCTTTGCTGTATTTCCCCACCACAATGATCGAAGAAACCAAAGTAATAATATTAAAACATTCACAAAGGCTGCCAATAGTTTTGATGTTATGATTTTATTTCTTGAAATAGGTTTTGAAAGTAGAAACTCTGCTGTTTTATCCCGTTCTTCCTTTGAAATTATATCAGCCCCAAGCATAGCAGCATGAATAGTTGCCATAAGCGCTAAATATAAAAAGAGCATTCCATAATAACCGCTAGCCTTTGACAAATCAAAACTACCGATGCCAAAGATTTTTTGCATAGATTTTGGCATTTGATCAAATAAATCATTCATTGACTGACCTGAGACTGATAATGCAACATATTTGCCCATACCAGCTACAACCATAAATAAAATACCAAAAGCCCATATAATAAGCCCTTTTCTATGGGCCCTCATCTCTACAATAAATACATTCATAAACTAACCCCCTCGTATCATCCATTAATAAATATTAAGTGTTAACATATCTAAGCAGCATGAACATCTTTTTTAGAATATATAAAATAGCTGGCAGTAATTGCAAAAGCAATAAATCCTATTCCTATTATAATAAATGAAACCTCATAACTTGAATTTTTCATGATGTAATTTACGTCAAAATACTTAAAAGGAGTAACGTAACGCATGGCATCATCTCCCGATGTAGCTGCAAACATACCAATAATGAAAAATGTAAATACAGTGCCAAGGGAAATAGATAGCACCGATTTAATCTTTGGCATCACAACTGAAATTATAATCCCCAAAGCAAGAAACATAATCTGAACGAAAAACAATGTAATAGAAATCATAAAAAATAGCTTGTAACTATAGTCTTTTGTTGAAACAATGGACACCATAATGCTAGAAGCTAACAAGTAGATTATATTAGTAATTACAAGACAGGTTAATGCAGCCATTAGCTTTGATGTCATAATCGCCCTGCGAGTAACAGGCCTAGTTAAAAGAAAATCTGCTGTTTTTGCGCGAACTTCCTTTGATACGATGGAGGTTCCTAGATTCATAGCTTGAATGGCACCACAAAGTGTTGTATATAAAAACATATAGGAGTAAAACCCTAAAATAGAAGACATACTATCTACAGAGAATCCCATTGCCTTTCTTACTGGCTCTGGAAATCCTTTCATTATTTCTTTAAATGCCTCAGCTTCCTTTGAAAAAGCGGGGAACATTGATAAGAAAAGAATAACAAGTGTTATTAAAGAACAAGTCCATATAATAGTGGATTTCCTATAAGCCTTTAATTCATGAAGAAACATATTCATAGCTTTTAGTCCTCCTTTTCATAGTAATGCATAAAGATCTCTTCAAGGTCTGGCTCTTCAATCCAAAGATTACTTATTTCTATTTCCGAAATCTTTTTCATAATAAAATTAATATTACCACTAAACAAAAAGCTTACTACATTATCCTTTATATCTAAATTGGCGACTCCACTGATTTTAAAATAATTATCATCTATTTTTGATTTTACCTCAATTTTAATTTTTTTATGGTTACTTTCTTGTAATGTACTAATCTTATCAACCTTTATTATTTTCCCCTCTTTAATAATTGCAACACGATTACATAGCCTCTGGACCTCACTTAAAATATGAGAAGAAAGTAAAATTGTTGCACCTTTTTTGTTCTCCTCCTCAAGAAGCTCAAAGAATTTTTGTTGCATAAGCGGGTCAAGTCCACTAGTGGGCTCATCAAGTATAATAAGTTTAGGTGAGTGTAGCAGGCCTTGAACAATACCAACTTTCTTTTTATTCCCAAAAGATAAATCATCAATTTTCTTATAGATGTCAAGATCCATTATCTCAGCTAGTTCTGTAATTCTTTTGCTACAATCTTTCTTGTAAAAACTAGCAGAATACTTTAGTAAATCAATAACTTTCATATTATCATAATAAAAAATTTCTGACGGTAAATATCCTATTTCCTTCCTTATCTCAGGACCAAATTCTATACAGTCTTTACCGAAAATTGTAGCACTACCACTAGTAGGATAAATCAGAGATAATAACGTTCTTATCGTTGTTGATTTACCTGCACCGTTAGGTCCAATAAAACCAAAGATTTCTCCTTGTTCAACATTAAAACTTACATTTGTAATACCTCTTGTTTTACCATAACTTTTAGTCAAATTTTTGATTTCAATAGCATTCATTAATAATCCCCCCTGTAATTTTGATACAATTATATTGCTTATTATAGATATTCCTCCTTGTATACTGCATTTTTATAAAAATCATAAATATCAAGTGCCTGTTCATACATTTCACTCATACTTGAATGATTTTTAACACCTTCATTCCAGCTTCCTATTTTTATAGCATATTAGTATAGTCATAATATTACCCCGATGACTGAAAAAAACAACCCCCACAGGAAATATATTGTTATTTTACCAACAATATTTTCGTTAACTAATATATTTATCCTTTTATTAGAATAACATCTAATTGATTAAATTATAAAAAAATCCAAAAAAAATAAATAAAACTTACCACAAAAGTGCAAAGTTTTATTTACTACAATTCATATATTATTTTACATAATTATACTATATTATTTTCCACAGCATTTTTTGTATTTTTTCCCACTTCCGCAGGGGCAAGTGTCATTTCTTCCGATTTTGTCGTTATTGACCACCATTTTGGAATCTCTATAAGCTATTTGAATTTCTTTTCTTTTTTCTTTTGAAAAAATCCCTTCCCATTGTGGAAGTTCATATAAATAATCTGCTTTTGCATCTAGCATATTGAAATAAAGTTTTTCAAAATCTATTTTGAAATCTACTTTTGTATCACTTTCAGTTTCTTCTAGTTTTATAGGGTCTAAAAGACTATCGTTTATCCCATCAGCAAATCCCATAAAATATATGTTAGATACATCAAAGTATTTTGCAAGCTCTTCCATTGTACCCTTAACTTCATCTTTATGGTTTGATAATAATTTTGTATAGACACGTTTTTCTATTTCCCCATAATCATGCCAAAATGCAGGTTCTCCTTTACGTTTAACATAATCAACCACCATATCTGTCCACTCTTTATATAAACTCATTCTCTATTCTCCTCCGAATCATACTATATTTTGTTATATTACATTATTTTAATAAATATTTCGCTAGCATTCAACATAAAATTGTTAAATTGAATATACTTTCAGAATTTCTTACAACTAACCTATTATTTTTTAATTGGAATTAGGTCCTCTTTACTAAAAGGCTTTGATATATCAAAATTTCCACCTATAGTATCAATATTCCTATTTTCCACTGTTATCTTTACTTTCTTTACAGATGACAATTGAGTTAATGACGCCGATATCCCTTTTAGACAGCTTTTTTCTTTTGTTTCTGTCATATCTATTTTAGCTTCTTTACTTAAATTAACATAAGCAATATTATCTTTAATAGAAAAACTTAATATCCTAGTCTCTTTAGGAAGTATTGGTTTTAGCTCACTTTTTACAGTAGGCCCTTTTACAAGTTCTTGCATAATAGTTTCCCCGATAAGCTCTTCTTTATTAATAAGTCTCTCATCTTTAACTACTTCTACATCAGAACCCTCTTTAGTGCCATCAAAATAAACACCCAATTGGATAAATCCATCTTTTTCTAGGGGCAGGTTTAGATTTTGAAGCTTTTCTTTATTTGTAACACTTTTCTCATCTTTTTTTTCGCACCCATAAAATGACATTGTTGAGCCAACTAGCAATGAACATAATAATATTTTGATTGCTTTTTTCATATTTGACCTCCCTTTAATAATCCACTAAAGTGGCCTAATTAACGACTTCAAAAGGAGATTTATGGCACTCACTAAAGTTTATATTCGTTATATTATGTAACACCTGCTTATAGACGTAAGTGACTTTCCTTCTGAAATGTTGTTAAAAGTTGATTACATCACTTGGCATATCTCTTCTAGCTAAATTCAAAGAAATATCCCTACCTATTTCGATATGATTTTCTTTGAGTATATTGACCACTGTTTGATAGGCTAAATCAGGATAATTATTAGTTTTACTCAAATGTCCCAAAATAATATGTTTTTGCTTATCATTCATTATTTCTACTATAGCTTTCCCACATGCATCATTGGATAGATGTCCCATATTACTTAATATCCTTCTTTTCAACGGATACGGATAGGGACCAAATTTCACCATTTCCACATCATGATTACTCTCGAGTAGAATTACATCTGCATCTTTTATCATATTCTTTACTTCGTCAGAAAAATATCCTAAATCTGTAGCTATGCATGCCTTCTTATTTCCACTATATAAAGCATATCCTATAGGTGCCGCCGCATCATGTGATATATTATAATTTATTATATGCATGTCCTTTATATCCACAGAATTATTATTGATAATTTTTATATTATTTTCTTTTATCTTACCTATCTTGATTTCCATAGCTTCCCAAGTATTTTTATTGGCATATATTGGTACATTATATCTTCTAGAAATAATTCCTGCACCCTTTATGTGGTCAGAATGTTCATGAGTAATAAAAATGCCATCAATATCATTAGGATCTTGATTTATTTCTTTAAGTGCGCTTTCAATGCTTTTACCTGGCATACCAGCGTCAACTAAAATTTTTGTATTTTCCGACGCTACAAATATGCTATTTCCGCTACTTCCACTATATAATGGACAGAATATCATAATTGTCTCCTTTAATTTCAAATTGTTACATAGTAACTCTTTTTATATCCGCCCCTATGCTTCTAAATTTTTCTTCAATATTTGGATATCCTCTATCAATATGCTCTATGCCTAAAATTTCTGTAGTACCTTCTGCTATAAGCCCCGCTATAACCAAAGCTGCTCCCGCTCTTAAATCTGATGCAATAACTACTTTCCCTATAAGTTTATCTACGCCATCTACCGTAGCGACACTTCCTTCAACCTTTATATTAGCGCCCATTTTTTTAAGCTCGTCCACATGCTTAAATCTAGCTTCCCAAATGCTTTCATTTATTATGCTTCTACCCTCTGAAACAGATAACAATGTGTTCATTGGTTGTTGGACATCCGTTGGAAATCCAGGATAAGGCAAAGTCTTAATATTTACAGCCTTGAGTCTTCCTTCAGATTTAACAGTAACACTATCTCCACCTTCATGTACATCTGCTCCCATTTCCATAAGCTTTGCTGAAATTGATTCAAGATGTTTTGGAATAACATTATTTATAGTTACTTCCCCACCACAAGCAGCAGCTGCTATCATAAAAGTACCTGCCTCAATTTGATCTGGAATTACACTATAGTTGCATCCTGTTAATTCTTTTACACCTATAATTCTTATAACATCCGTACCTGCCCCTTTAATATTAGCTCCCATAGAGTTTAAAAAGTTAGCTACGTCAACAACATGTGGTTCTTTTGCAGAATTTTCTAAAATAGTTGTACCTTCTGCAAGCGTTGAAGCGGCCATTACATTTATTGTTGCACCTACACTAACAACATCAAAATAAATACTAGTTCCAATTAGTTTATCTGCCTGAATGTTTACAGCACCATTCTCAATAACTACTGTTGCTCCAAGTGCTTCAAACCCTTTTATATGTTGATCTATAGGTCTTACACCTATAGGGCACCCCCCCGGAAGCTCTACCCTAGCCTTTTTAAACCTAGCTAAAAGCGCACCAATCAAATAATAGGAAGCTCTCATTCTTCTTACATCTTCTGTGTTAGCATCAATGCTAGTTATATTTGTACTATCTATAGAAACTGAATTTTTTTCTCTTTTAATTTCACAGCCTAAATTTTCCAATATTCTTTCTATACAATTTACATCTTCTATATTGGGAATATTTTCAATGATACATTTACCCTTACTTGCTATTATAGCTACTGGTAAAATTGCTACTGCTGCATTTTTTGCACCACTTATTTCTACCTGACCAAAAATACGTCGGCCTCCGTTAATTACCAATTTATCCATATTTGTATCATCCTCACTATGCATTATATATTAATTACTTTCATTTTTATACATACAATTGAATTATACCATAATTACATTATATTTTAACATTTTTTTTAAATGTTAGACGATATTATTTTATTAAACACAGAATTTCTTACAATATTTATACTTTGCTAAAAAAACAACGTAAAAAATCACCCGTGCTTCCACGAGTGATCTTTACATTATTTAGCTTTATTATATTGTTTTAAAACTTCCGCAGTCTGTACATTCTGGTGTTTTAGCAACACTTTCATGTTTTACAACTTCAATTTTGTTTAAAGTGCAGTAATTATCATCTTTACAATGGTATTCACATTCATTTACGGTACAACCTATACTGTCATTATGCTTCATAAGAAAAGCACCTCCCTTTATTAATTATAAAACTATTGTTAGCATAATCAAAAATAATTATGCTAACTATACAAAAATATTTAAATTGTAACATCTTCATTTTTTCACCTTAATAAATTACAAATGAATCTTCATACATAAATTTACACAGGAAATACAAAACCTAAAAATTATGTTATAATACACTTATAATTTACTCAAAATAATGTTAACCAACATTGGTTATTAATTTTGCTTGGAGGAAACATATGAAATATTTTTTAGTTGCGTTATTTGATGATTTATCTAATTCTACAGTTCAAAATATTCAAAGAGATATCTGTAGAAAATATAAACTATATAAGAGTTCTCGTAATCTTTTTATACCTATAGTTTCAATAATTAATCCTGATTTAGAAAAATTAGATGTTGTTGTTTCTAAAATTCTATCTCCTTATAAAAAATTTAAAGTGGCTATAAATAATAGTATTAGTTTAAACGAAAATTTAAGTCAAGTTAATCTTGATGTTGAAGATAAAGGATATATCTTTCGGTTAGCAAGAAATATTACAGACACTTTAGATTTACATAGTTTTAACGTTAAAAGTGATGATTATAATATTGATTTAAATATTATATTAGCTAATGCCAATCACATCATTAAAAAGTCATATAACGGAAGTACAATTTCTATTAATGAAGCTTTAGATAAGGATGATTTCTTACAGTTTGTAAAGGTTTCTAAACTTGAATTGTGGAAACAGGTTAGTACTAAAAAGGAAATGTTAGTTAAAACTTATGAGCTAAGGGAATACTAAAAACATAAAGTTATATTTTAGGTTTGAGGGGGATGACAATGATTTACTACTTGGTTGGCTTATTTGATAAAGTTTCTTATAAATATATAGAATCTATGCAAAAGGCAATCTGTGAAAAGTATGACCTATACAAGTCTGATGCTAATTTACCTATGCTTCATGTAACTCTAGAAATAATAACTAATCCCAATCTTTACGATTTGGATACTGCTTTAAAAAACATTCTTAAGAATTATACTAAATTTGAAGTTGAATTGAATGGTGTGATATGTTTTGACCCTCCCTATAAGTCTGTAAATTTAAATATTGGTAATGAAGGCACTATATATCAATTATCTAAGGATATAAATTCAATTTTAAATTTACATGGCTTTAAGGTTAGAGATGATATTGAAACTTGGAATTTGCATATCTCACTAGCTAACACAACTTTTGCTGATAGAGAATGGTCTAATAGTGAATATTTAGCAGCTTGTGCTTCAGCCAAGGATGAAAATTTCTCAAGAACTATCACAATAGATACTGTCGAACTTTGGAAACCTATAAATAACAATGATGAAATGGTGACTAAGAAATATATTCTATAAAATATATCATTTGATTTTCTTGCACCTTAATATCGATTAAAATGAATATACATAATTCAGTAAAAAGGCGGTTTCAAATATGAATTTACAAAAATTATTCCAGATGCAAAATACTTTAGACCATAGAATTCAAGTGCAACATAACCTTGAAGGAGTACCCTTATTACAAAAAAAAATACTTTCCCTTCAAGTGGAACTAGGCGAACTCGCGAATGAAACTCGTTGTTTTAAATTTTGGAGTACAAAGAAACCTTCAAGTAACGATGTAATTCTTGAAGAATATGTTGATTGTATACACTTTATTTTAAGCCTCGGAATAGAAAAAAACTTTCAAGATATTACTTTGAATACTAAATGTATTACCTCTGAATTATCTCAGCAGTTTTTAACTGTGTATACAAATATTTCAGATTTTATAATTTGTTCTTCTCTTGATAACTATTTAAATATTTTTCAAAACTTTTTGAGTTTAGGTCAAAATCTAGGATTTTCAGAAGAAGATATTGAAAATGCATATTTCTATAAAAATAAAATTAATCATGAAAGACAGGATAATGGATACTAATTCATATTCAAATATAGTGGAAACCTTTCTTCTGAAAGGTTTTCACTATATTTTTTTAATATTACAACACATTCTGGGTAAACTACCCTAGAGGAGTGTGATTGTAATTGGGATTAATATTTTCTATAGTTGCAGGCGTCTGTATGAGTCTTCAAGGTGTTTTTAATACAAGGGTAAGTGAAAAAGTTGGTCTTTGGGAAACTAACGTATTTGTTCAAGGAACTGGGTTCATCGTGACCTTAGTAATACTCCTTATAGTTGGCAATGGTAATATTAAAGCTATAAAACAAGTAAATAAATTATATTTACTAGGAGGATTCTTAGGCGCTATAATTATATTCTCTGTTATGCAGGGAATAACAAAAATGGGACCAACATGCTCCATTGCAATTATATTAGTAGCTCAGCTACTATCTGCCGGTGTCATCGATAGATTTGGAATGTTCGGAGCTCAGCAAATCAAATTTGCTTTATCTAAGTTTATAGGTATTGGTATAATGATTGCAGGTATAATAATCTTTAAATGGAAGTTTTAGTAATCTTTTTTATTAACATTTTCAAAAAAATTGCATATACTATAATAATGTAACAATACGTTTAGGAGGCATACATGTTTTCCTTCAAAAATAAGTTAGATCCCAACTTAAGGTGTGCTTTACTTAGTAGCCTATATGAAAACTATAGGGTAATAATACATTGCAAATCCCTTGAGACTAAAACCGTTAATAAAATTAAATCTTTAAAATGTGATATTCTACGCCATATCCCCTCAATAAATTGTATTTGTGCTATTTTAACTTCCAGTGCTATATATAGATTACTAGAATATCCCCAAGTAGCTTATATAACTTTTGATTCTTATGCACATTTATGTGGTAATAGTATACTCGCGTCAAATGGCGTATCCTTTCAAAATGACTATAGCCTTACTGGAAAGGGCATTGGCGTTGGAATAATTGATAGCGGTGTGTATCCCCATCCTGACTTATTAAATCCTTGTAATAAAATTAGAAAGTTTGTAGACGTTGTTAATAATTTAAACTATCCTTATGATGATAATGGTCACGGCACCTTTATGAGCGGCTTAATTTGTGGTAGTGGTTATGGATCTAAGGGTATGTATAAAGGTGTCGCCAAAAATAGCCATATATACATGATTAAAGCCTTTAATAAACTAGGAAAGGGTTTTGTATCTGATATTTTGTTTTCATTAGAAACTCTATTAAGCGAAGATAATGACTTTAACCTTAAAATCATTTGCCTTCCTTTTGAAACTTTTGAAACTAATGAATTTGTCCTTTCTTTATTCTCAAAGCTTTTCGACCTTGCAATCTCAAAGGGCATAGTAGTAATCGTTCCTAGTGGTAGCAATAAAAATGTTAAAAGTTCTGTGCGGGGCATAGCTACTCTTAAAAATTGTATAACGGTAGGTGGGTATGATAGCATAGGAAGCCCAAAAATATATGAATATTCTTCCTGTGGTCCTTTCCAAAAGCTCGATAAGCCAAATTTGATAGCTGCCTGTGTTAATATTTGCTCTTTGATTTCTGATGCACAATTTATCTCTGAAAAAAATGGTGTGAAGCTTTATCCTACTCGCATCACTAATCTGTATACGACCTACACTGGAACTTCATGCTCTGCAGCTTTTATAAGTGGATTATGTGCACTGCTGTATGAGAACAATATAAATTTATGTTATAAGGATACATTGGCTTTATTAAAGACATCTTCAAGCCTAATAAATTCCCCAAAATATATGCAAGGTTCTGGAATTGTAAACTTAGAAAAATTATTACCTTAAAACATCACCTGCGGAGCTGAAACATTAACGACTTCAGAAGGAGATTTATACTCCCACTGAAGTTTTCTATTTGTTAGGGTATGTAACTCCCGCTTATAAAAGTGGGAGATCTTCCTTCTGAAATGTTTAATGTAATTATATTTTAAAGCCTAATTCCTAATATATATGGCATGTTAGCACAATAACTATACATTCGCTGTATAATTATTGTTTAATAAAAACACATTTGGTGTATAATATAGATATTGTTTAATATTTATAATTAAGTAAAAACAATTATCAACGTCAAACAATAATATTATACTATTGTAAATTTACATTTCCAAGGTCATAATCATTGTTTTAGACCAGAGGAATATGAGGAGGATTATTATGATAAGCGAAAGATTGTTCAATGAACTAAACAAGCAAATGAACTTTGAATTTTATTCTGCACACCTTTATTTAGCTATGTCAGCTTATTGCGCAGCAGAAGATTTTGATGGTTTTTCTAATTTCTTTAAAGTACAAGCTGAAGAAGAAAAATTCCATGCTATGAAATTTTATAATTATATAAATGAAATGAACGGACGCTTAACTTTAGAAGGAATGAGTGAACCTCAAAATGATTATGAAACACTTCTTGATGTTTTTAACATAGCATATGCTCATGAAAAAGTTGTAACTAGTAATATTTATAACCTTACTGACATTGCTACTGAAGAAAAAGAACATGCTACTATAAGCTTACTTAAGTGGTTTATTGATGAGCAAGTTGAGGAAGAATCTAATTTTAATGGCCTTATAAAAAGGCTTGCGAGAATCAACGCTGATCCTACAAGTATTTATATGCTGGATAACGAACTCGCAACTAGGGTTTTTGTACCACCTGTTACTAAATAAAATAGATAAATTCATAAAAGTAACATATATATTTTAAATAGATTTTTAAAGGCACATATCAATATTGATATGTGCCTTTATTAGTTCCATTATACAATACTATAATTTTTTTTTATTTAATGACTTTTTATAAGTGCAAGTTAACTACAATAGCTCTCTCCTAACTAAATCAAGTAACTCCATAGTTGCACTCTCACGTATTTTCTGCCTGTTACCAGATAATTTAAGCATCTTAGTTTTAACTTCACCATTAATATATAACCCAACATATACAAGTCCCACTGGTTTTTCTGCACTTCCACCATCTGGGCCCGCAATTCCCGTAGTTGAAAGGCCAATACTAGTGCCTGCAGTTTTTGCTATACCTTGCGCCATTTCTGCTGCTACTTCACTACTTACTGCACCATACTTATCTAATGTTTCTCTCGCAACTCCTAATCTATTAATTTTAGCCTCATTGCTATATGTAATTGCCCCCTCTATAAACGCAGAAGATATCCCTGGGTAATTTATAAGCTTTGCAGCTACCATTCCTCCTGTGCAAGATTCTGCTGTGGATATAGTTAACTTCTTATTTATAAGCATTTCTCCAAGTACATTTTCTAAGGTTGTATTCCCTTCGCCATAAATGTTATTTCCTAGTCTTCTACGTATTTCATCTTCCATAGGCGCAATCAGTCTTGTGCCTTCTTCCTGTGTATTAGCCTTTGCTGTAATTCTAAATGTCATTTCCCCTGCTTTAGCATAGGGTGCCACAGTTGGATTAGTTTGATTATTCAATATATCTTCTATCATTTCTTCCGCACTGCTCTCTCCCACTCCAATAACTTTGAGCACCTTTGAAACTAATACACCTTGCGCAAACTTTTTAAGATAAGGAATAACAGCCTCCTCAAACATAGGTTTCATTTCCCAAGGTGGACCAGGTAAAAGTGCAATTATCTTTCCATTTTCTTCTATTATACATCCCGGCGCTGTGCCATTATTATTAGGAATCACTACCGCATCTACTGGAAAATACGCTTGTTTCTTATTGCTTTTCGTCATTGGTCTGTTCATATCTTTAAAATAATCCTCAATAATTTTTAAAGAAGCTTCATGAACAACGCTACGCTTGCCAAAATATTCAAAAGCTACTTCCTTGGTTAAATCATCCTTTGTAGGTCCAAGTCCCCCACTAGTTATAACTAAATCAGCTCTACTAAATGCTAATCTATATGATTCTAAAAGTCTTTCTGGATTATCTCCAACTACGCACTGATGATAAACTGATATACCTAGATCTGCAAGTCTCTTAGCAATATATTGTGCATTTGTATTAACAATATCGCCGAGTAATATTTCCGTACCTACTGATAATATTTCTGCTTTCATAATAACTTCCTCCCTTAGATGCCACTTACGTAGCAAGTGGTATTTACATATTTACATTAAAGAGTAATTTCACTTAAATTTTACTCTTTATAATTCTTTCATTGGTTCTATGAATAATTTCTTCTGGATATTCCATAAATTCAAGTACTTTTATTGCATTTCTGGTAGAAGATACCCCTTTTCTTATTTTATAATCAAACTCTAATCCATGCTCCCCTACACTCTCAGTAAAATAATAGCATTCATATAAGTCTCCTACCATTTTAGTTATTTCAAGATCATGTGTAGCTACTGCAACCAAAGAATTGTGAGTAGACAAATAAGCTAAAATTTCAGCAGAAGCATTAACCCTCTCAATAGGGTTAGTTCCCCTAAAAATTTCATCAATAAGACATAGGTTTGTTACTTCCTCATTGCAAACATTAATTATTCTAAATATTGCCTCTGCCTCACTTAAATAATAACTTTTTCCACCAGTTATATTATCACTTACAGTCATCGAAGATACTATATTGAAATATCCACCTTCATAGCTTGTAGCAAGGCAGGTAAAAATAGTTTGTGCAAATAGTGCATTTAAGCCCACAGCCCTTAAAAAAGTAGATTTACCTGACATGTTTGAACCAGTTATAATAACACCCTTTTCTATAGTTAGAGAATTACCTACAGCAGCTTCTATTAATGGATGTTTTATATTCTCACCTTTTATCTGTTTAAGTCCTTTTGTTAATTTAGGCTCCGTATATTCTAAAAGCCCATCCCTATAGGACGCTACAGATATTAATGCATCAATTTCTCCTAAAATTAAATAAATTTCTCTTATTTCTTCAATATGTGCTTTAACCTCATCTATTATTCTATAAAAGCCTCTAGCTTCTTTTAAAAAGAACATATTAAAGTACTCAAAAATAACATCTGCACCTTCTATTCTTCCTATTCCAATGGAGGTAGCTTTTTTCATTATCACCTTGCAACCCTTTGCTTTTTCTTTAAGCTTTAAGGTATATTCCTTTATCTCTTCATCCTCTACTCTTCCCATAACTTCAGCTAACGTAATTATCTTTCCTAAATATCCCGTAGCTTCAATTTCTGCCCCAACCTGTTTTTTAATCTTAACATTAATAAACCCATTAGCTAAAAACATTGTAAATAAGAAATAAAAGGCTTTAGATATTCCAATAAAAGCTATTGAAACTAAAGAACCATAAGCTAGTACTGTTAAAAGATATAGCAATGGCTTCATTGAAGTTTTATATAAGATCTCATTCCATAAAAACGATGTTACAGTATTATTGCGCTGTCTTCCCAGCTTTAATAAACTAACTTGTATTTTTTCTCTTGTTTCCTTGTTTTTTTGAAAAAAACTTATAGTCTTATTTCTATTAATTAGTTTTTCTTTTTTTAAAATTGGATTTCTTAAAATATGGTATAAATACTGTTCCCCTGGAGATGACAATGTTCTGTCTACCTTTTCAAAAACCTGGTTCATATTTAAATCTAAGTAAGTTTGATCATCAACATATATTTCCTGCGGATTTTTATATTTCAATACATCAAATAATAATTTAATATCTTCAAATTTCCTCTCTCGCTTATTTTCAACACCATAGTTTTCTCTAACTTCTTTTAATTTCTTGTAAAATATTGCTTTGCTTCTTGCTACTAGGCCTAGCATCACTAAGACTAAAGAGATAATAATTCCCCAAAAATATATTTCTTTTGCATTTTTCCCTAAAATAATTGTTATGTAAGTTATGATTGCAGCCATAACCATGCTTGTTATAAATAAGTTGCTAAATTTTTTATCCTTGTCCACTTACCTTATCCCCCTTAAAAATCACTAACTCCTTTTTATAAATAATCTAATACCCTTTTTTTAAATCTACTACATTTACTAGTTCTTCCCCTTGTACATATTTTTTCATATTCTTATATATAAGTTTAAATCTTCGGTGGTTTCTCATCTCTGAAATCCAGGAATTATGAGAAGTTAATATAACATTATTTAGATTCCATAATGGATTATCCAATTTTAAGGGTTCTTCTTCATATACATCTATTGCGGCCCCTGCTAGTTTACCATTTTTTAAATTTTTAATTAAAGAAGCTTCATCCACAATACCCCCTCTAGCTACATTTATGAAAAAAGTTCCATTCTTCATTGCAATAAATCTATCTTCATTAATTAAATGATGGGTAGCTTTGGTATATGGCAGTGTACACACAATCACATCACATAATTTAATCATTTGGTCTAATTCACTCATAGCATAGCATGTATTAAAATATTCAACATCTCTACCATCTGTATTTACGCCAAATAAGTTCACCCCAAACCCTTGAAATCGTTTGGCTGCCTCCGCAGCTATTGTGCCTGTCCCTATAAATCCTATAGTTTTACCATATATCTCCTGAATACTTGCATCTATTTTCCATTTTCTATTAACTTGATTTTCATATAGCCCCTTACTATTCTTAAAAAGCTCTAGAGTTTTTAATACAATCCATTCCCCCATTGGTATACTATAGCCACCTTTATTATTCGTAATTATAATAGAAGTGTTTTTAACATACTCTGTTGGCAATTGGTCAATACCTATGCTAGATAATTGAATCCATTTTAGCTTTTTCATTTTCTCTATGGCGAGTGTTTTAAAGGGATTATAACAAATTAAAACCTCTACGTCCTCAAGCTTTTCACTATAAATTAAATCTTGCTCTTTAGTTACCTTTATATCATACCCAAAATCTTCTATACCTTTCATTTTTTCTTCGCCATAATTGTATGTAAAGAGCGCTTTAATAGCCATGCAAATCCTCCTTCGAAAAAAAGGTGCCATAAGGCACCTTATTTAAATACATTTACTAAATTAGTAAATATTTCTTTATTATCTTTAAGTTTAGTTTCATTTCCCAGTACACAAAAGTAGTTTTCCTTTATAACATCATTTAATAGTGCTTTAAAAGACTTAATGTCCGCAGGATTTGTACTTAATACTTCTTCTCTTTCCTTTTGTCTTTGCTCCTCAGTAATACCTCTTATATAATATGCTGTCGCCCGCTCACCTTTCATAGAAGGTGTTAATGGTGAGTCAAGCTCACTGATTGTTCCAATAATGTATTTTGTCATTTCTCTTTCTGAGGCTTCAAAGCTTCCTATATAATCACATATTCCATCGTAAGCTTTTAAGGTCTCTTGGACATTAGGATCACGATAAGATACAAAGACTATATTCCCACTTCTAGCTATATTTGCAAAACCACCATAGGCGCCACCTTGCACACGCACTCTATTCCATAGGTAATCGAGACTTGCTATAGTTTTAAGTACTAGCATTTTACCTGAATATGAATATCCCTTCTTAATGAAGTTATATCCTTTAGCTACATACTGAACATCTGATGAGGTTAATAATCCTTCATTATTTTTATTTAGATCAAAATTATACAATGCATCTGGCAATTTTTCTTCTCCTAAGACGCTTATAATCTTAGGTAGCTCTGTAGTAAATGCAGTATATATGTCTTCTTCTCCTGTAACACTTATTATAAGATTATTTTTGTTAAATATAAGCTTTGATACCTTGTTTAAGTTTTCAATGATCTCTTCTGCTTTGTTATCAAAATCTCTTTCAATCTCATCAATAAATTTATAAAAAGCTATTCCTGTAGTTTTTTCTATATAAGCTGAAGCTGGCGAGAAGTACGATGTAAGTCTTCCAGCTGCTACCATATGTCCTCTATCAAGAATTTTCATTTCATGCCTTGATTTTAATTGTTGAATTAGCTCCTTCAAACGTTTCTTTTCATCAAATTTAGTATTGCTAATTATCTCTACCATAATATCAAATAATTTAGGAAGCTTTTCAGTTAAAGCTTTAGTCTTTACTACTAACTTGGGGCTATATTTTTCAAAATTTCCACTTTCGCCAAATACCTCTGTGGTAAAATGAATTCCGCCTGTATGAATATTAACCTCATTAGATAAATCAGAATAACTAGTATTCTGCGTACTTACCCTTCCTAAAATAGTTGATAATAATGTTACATAAGGCAGTAACTTTATATCTACTTTTTTAGAATCAAATAATACATTTATATAGGCAATTTTATTAGTGAATATATTATGAGATAATACTTTTACTCCTTGCTCATCCTTTTCCTTTAAAGGTAAATGTTCTACTTGTTTCTCAATATCCGTTAGTTCAAGTAAAGGAATAGTTTCTAGCACTTCCACAGCATCTGGCGTCATTTGTCTTTCTTTAAGAGCTTTCCCCTGTTGCACTATTTCCTCTATTTGTTTTTCTGAAAGACTTTCCTTATACTTAGCTAGTTTTTCTTCTACTGCCTTGGACTTTTGTTCTGCTAGGCCCTTTTTACCATTCAATATAACCATAGAACTATGGGTATTATTTATTAGGTACTTTTCTATAAGTTTTTCAAAATAATTAGTAGTTAATGCAGCTTTTATTTTGATCAAATAACTTTCATACTCTAAATGCATAGTTGGATCTTTATCATAAAGCCAGCTGTCCATACTAGTTATATAGTAATATAATCCCTTTGGAAAACCACCTAAGTCAGCTTCCCTTAATTTAAATTCAGTACTATTTATACAAGCTTCTATTAATTTTTTATCTATTCCTTCTTTAACTAAATCCTTTAAAGTTGTAAATACAACTTCCTTAAATCTTTCTTTTTCACTTTCATTAGAGTTTTTTACTACTATACTAAACACCGGTTGTAATATGCTATTATCAAACCCTCCAAATACATCTTTACCTATCTCGGCGTCTATAAGTGCTTTCTTCAAAGGTGCTGCAGCGCTTTCTAGTAATAAATACTCTAAAATTTCAAAGGCTAAATGCATTTCTGGATGGCTAATATTATCACCTGATACAAAGTTCATACTTAAGAATGTTTTGCCATTCTCATCATCATCACATGAAATAGGATAATCCATCTTAACTTCTTCCAATTTGCTAAATGGTTTCTGTAAGCTAATAGATGACTCTACTGTAATTTTATCAAAATTATTTAAATACTCTTCACTAATAAATTGTAACTGTTTATCAATATCTCCATCTCCATATAGGAATATATAACTATTTGATGGATGATAATATTTTTTATGAAACTCTATGAATTCTTTCTGCGATAATTCTGGTATACATTCTGGATCTCCACCAGATTCTACGCCATATGATGTGTCCGGAAATAAGGACTCTTGAACCTTGCGCATGAGACACCCTTCCGGAGATGAAAATGCACCTTTCATTTCATTATAAACTACACCTTTATAAGTTAGTTTATCTTCCTTGTTTTCTAATTCATAATGCCAGCCCTCTTGCATTAATATTTCAGGTTGTGAGTATATATTCGGATAGAAAACTGCATCTAAATACACATCCATAAGATTAAAAAAATCTTTATCATTTTTACTAGCTAGAGGATATATCGTTTTGTCAGAAAAAGTCATAGCATTTAAAAATGTATTTAAAGATCCCTTTATTAATTCAACAAAAGGCTCCTTTGTTGGAAATTTTCTAGAGCCACAAAGCACTGAATGTTCCAGTATATGTGGAAGCCCATTACTACTTTTCGGTGGTGTTCTAAATCCTATAGAAAACACCTTGTTATCATCATCATTTTCTAAATGCAACAGTCTAGCCCCACTTTTAATGTGTTCAAACAACCTTGTAACAGAATTTAGCTCTCCTATATTTTTCTCTTCAATTAACTTAAATCCGTGATATATACCGCCAATCGTAAACTTCATTTCTGTCCTCCTCGTACTTTTTTTAAAAGTTTAAATACTTATTAAGTGTTTCATATCCTAAAACCTTGCCCCATGTAAATTACACCTGTCAATATCAATATTTACCTATTATATTCATTATACAACATTTTATTCCGCGCTACCATCACCATAAATTATAGATTTATCTTTCCTCATTTTTATTTTGTCTATACTACACCTAAACAACAAAATCATATAATGCTATTTTATCTTCCCTTTCTCCATTTATGTTCATAAGCTTAATTAATCCTATTTATAAAATTTAACGACATTTACAATACCATTGGTACATAAATAAAAATAGAATAGTGACTTATAAAACATTATATATAAAAATACCTCCATTTCTGGCGGTATTTTTACATATAATGTAGTCTTATGTTAGTATCTCATATCCAGTTTTAGTAACAAGTATTGTATGTTCCCACTGAGATGACAATGAACCATCTACTGTAACTGCCGTCCAATCATCTTCAAGTACATCTGTTTCAGGACTACCGATATTAATCATAGGCTCAATAGTAAAAATCATATTAGGTAGTAATATTGACCCCTCTCCTTTTCTGCCTATATGAGGTACAAATGGTTCTTCATGAAACTCCAATCCAACGCCATGACCACCATAATCGTATACTACCGAATATCCAAAACCTTCTGCATACTCTTGAATAGCACACCCTATATCTCCAAGGGTATTGAAGGGTTTTACCTGCTCTATACCCCTTTCTAAACACTCTTTCGATACACGCACCAAATCTAACGCTTCCTTAGACATTTCTCCAATTGTATACATTCTACTAGCATCACCATAATATCCATCTAATATGCAAGACACATCTACATTAATTATATCACCATCTTTTAGAACTGTATCATCGGGTATACCATGACATATTACATCATTTATAGATGTACATACACTCTTAGGAAAGTCCCCATAGCCGAGTGGTGCTGGATATGCATTATGCTGCACAGTATATTCATGTACCCAAGTATTAATTTCATTTGTGGTTACTCCAACTTTTATTCTCTCCCCAACAATATCGAGTATATCATGAGTTAGCTTACAACTTTTCCTTATACCCTCTATTTGTTCCTCTGTTTTCATTATATCTCTAGGTATTTTATAACCTACTTTTTCCTCTATATTCCCTATAAATATATCCTGATCCATGTGACATTTTTTATATTTCTTACCACTGCCACACCAACAAATATCATTTCGCGATAGTTTATTCATTATATTTCCTCCCAATTGAAATTATTCAAACCGTCAATTACAACCACAGTTTAGTTGTAAGTATATTCTATATTGATGATTTCATCTTTAATTATAGTTCATAATCCCAAGTATTCAACCGTTTCGCAAAAACTTTTTGTGATTGTGTCAATGTATTCATTGAAAATTCAAAATACATAGTGGTATTAATGCGTATTTACGTTAACCCTATTTCAGATGTTGATAGTTTAAAATACTCATATTTATTAACTCCTGCTTTGGCCACTAGATTATTATTAGCTATTTCTAAAGCTTCTTCTATATTTTTAGCCTTAAACATTATAGTTCCACCATTTCTATTATACCTTCCTCCACAAATTAAATACTTAGAAGAATGATTATCCTTATTTATATTAGTAGTATAAGATATTGCTAAACTGTCATTACCCTCTTGCGAATAATTAATCTTAACCAATAAACCCTTTGTTTCCATTTGCTTTCCCTCCAGTTAAATCATCTCCTGCCGAGCTGAAATATTAACGACTTCAGAAGGAGATTTTATACTCCCACTGAAGTTTTCTCTTTGTTATAGTATGGAACTCCCACTTATAGAAGTTGGAGACTTACCTTCTGAAATGTCGTTAAATTATCTGCTATAGTGGTGCTTTAGGGATGCAAATTGATCAAACCCTTAATAAATGTATATGTTTTTCATGTAATTTTATTACAAATATTTTCAGGGGTAATTCTTTGTTGCACAATAAAAAAGGTACAGGATTAGAGCATATTTTATACCCTAATCCTGTACCTAGTCACCAAACTGTTTCATTCTATTGAGATTCATATGTAACTGCCTCTATTTTTTGAACTCTTATTTTTCACCCATTTTAATTGCCTTTTCTGTACAACTCTCCATAGCTGAAATTACTGATCCTCTAAAATTATTCTTTTCTAAGGTGTATACGGCCGCTATAGTAGTTCCACCTGGTGAGCATACATCGTCTTTAAGTTTTCCTGGGTGTTCTCCTGTTTCAAGTACCATTTTAGCTGCCCCTAGCACTGCTTGCGCTGCCATTTTATAAGCCTTTTCTCTTGGCATTCCTTGAAGCACCGCCCCATCACCTAAAGCTTCAATAAACATATAAACATAAGCAGGAGATGAGCCACTTACCGCCGGAACTACATCAATAAGCTTTTCCTCTAATATCTCTATCTTACCAAAACTTTCAAAAATATTTACTACGTCTTGCAATTCTTCTTTAGTTATATTTTTATTAGCACAAAGTGCACTCATACCCGCGCCAACAAACGCTGGAGTATTTGGCATAGTTCTTATAACCCTTGCAGCGCCTCCGAGTGTATTACTCATATATTCTAAAGTTACCCCTGCAGCTATAGTTACTATAACTACCGTCGTCTTTAAATATGGTTTTATTTCATCGATAACCTCAGAGTATTTATAGGGTTTTACAGCTAAAATTAATATATCAGAAAATTCAGCAACTTCCTTGTTGTCATTAGTTACTAGAATATTATATTGTTCTTTTACCTTATTTAAACTCTTATCTGATGGATTACTTGCTATTACTTGTTGGCTAGAAACTAAATTTGATTTTACTATTCCACTTATCATAGCCTTTGCCATATTACCACAGCCTATAAATCCTATCTTTTTATTCATATAATTATTTCCTCCTATATAATTTTTTTTAATAATACTAATTATATCACATACATTTCATGAACTTGGTTATACTAATATTGAAATATTTATTATAAAGGAGCAAATCGATTAATAGTTATTTGTGCTCTAAGTAATATAAGGAGGATCTTGCAATGTCACACAAAAACAACAAAAATAGTAAAGATAATAAAAAGGCTAATCCAAAAACGAAAAAAGAATTAGATAAAATGAGAATGGAAACTGCCAACGAAATAGGTGTTTCTAAAGAATCTAAGAAATTAGGAAATGAAACAGAATAGATCTTCTCTATATTAGTAAAAGAAAGATATCTTCCCCTTTCTTTCTTTTACTTCATAAATTAATTTTTAATTTATGATATTATATAAATTGCAATTCCATTTATCATAATACGCCTTAACCATTATCTTTCATCACCCATAAAATATAATCCTAATATTTCTGGTCCTGTATGGGACCCTATTGCCGTACCCACATAATTTAAAATAACATCTTTAACATTTCCATTTTCTCTAACCAAAGCCTCTAAAGCTAATGCATCTTCAATACAATCTCCATGACTTATAGCAATAACTTGCTCTTTATTTGGGTCTGTTCTTTCCTTGAATTTTTCAACTAAGGTATTTATTGCCTTTTTTCTACCTCTACACTTAGAAAAAGGAGTAAGTCTTCCTTCATTATCCACAAACAAAACTGGTTTTATATTTAACAAGGTGCCAACAGCTGCAGCGGAACTTGAAATTCTTCCACCTCTTTTTAAATGGTTTAAATCATTAACTGTAAACCAGTGGTTAATCTTAAGTTTATTTTCCTCAAGCCAGGTAACTATCTCTTGTTTTGAATTTCCTTTCTTTAACATTTCATAAGCATAATGCACTAACAGCCCTTGTCCAAGGCTTGCGCATTTACTATCAACTATACTTATATCCGCCTCTGGGAACTCTTCAAGTATAGTCTCTATTGCTATATTTGCACTGTTTATAGTTCCTGTTAATGCAGAAGACAAAGCAATATATATTATAGATTTTTCTTCCTTCACATACTTTCTAAAAACCTCTACATATCTTTGACTATTTATTTGTGATGTAGTAGGCATCTCCCCCTGCCTTAAAGCATCATAAAAGTCCTTACGAATAATATTTTTCCCAAAATCATCCTCTATTGCTTGACCTTTAAAATTACATATTATTCCTATCGGTACTATGTTTTCTTGTTTAATATAATCTAAAGATAGATCGCATCCTGAATCTATCACTAAAATCGTCCCACTGTGTGTTCTACTCATAACTTAATTCCCCTTTGCCATTATCTTAAATATTATTCTCACCTTCTATTATGTATGATTTATATAAACACTTCAATACAAAAAAAAAGAAAAGTATATATACTTTTCTTAACATCACTAAAATGAAAATTATTCCACTACCTTGCCAATCTTTCTAAATTTATAATATCTCTTAGTAAGTAAAGATTCTATAGGTTCCCGCATTAATCTAACAATTGACTCCTCTAAATTACGTTTAATACTTGCCGCCATCTCCTCTAAATTAGTGTGCGCCCCACCTAAAGGCTCTTTTATAATTCTATCTATTATTCCAAAATCAATTAAATCCTGAGCTGTTATTTTCATTGCAGTAGCCGCTTCTTTAGCAAGACTTGCATCTTTATATAATATGCTAGCAAAACCTTCCGGTGACAAAATAGAATAAATTGCATGTTCTAGCATCCAAACCTCATCTGCTACCGCCATAGCTAAAGCTCCACCACTTCCGCCTTCTCCTATAACTATTGAAATTACTGGTGTTTTTAATGTTGCCATTTCCATAAGATTTCTAGCAATTGCCTCACCTTGACCTCTTTCTTCTGCACCTAGTCCACAATATGCTCCCGGAGTATCTACAAGACAAATAATAGGCCTTTTAAATTTTTCTGCCTGTTTCATAAGTCTTAACACTTTTCTATACCCCTCTGGATTTGGCATACCGAAGTTTCTCTTTATGTTTTCCTTGGTGTTATTTCCCTTTTGCTGGGCTATAACAGTTATAGGAATACCATTAAACTCTGCTATTCCACCTACAATAGCAGAATCATCTCCATAATACCTATCACCATGTAGCTCCATAAAGGAATCAAAAATCAGATTTATATAATCAAGAGCAGTAGGACGTTCCACAAGCCTCGCAATACTTACTTTATCCCAGGCAGTTAAGTTTTTATAGGCTTCCTTTTTCATATTGTAGAGCTTAATTTCCATCTGTCTTATTTCTTTTTCTAAATCCATATTTTGATCTATTGCTAAATTCTTTAGTTCATCTATTTTACTTTTAAGTTCATACATGTGCTTTTCAAAAGGTAAAGTTACCATAAAATTCCACTCCCTACCGTTACTTTTGTCTTTCTCTTAATGCTATGAATGAATTTTCAATATTTGCGTTAAAGTATCCTTCATAGCTTTTCTATCCACTACTTTATCTATAAAACCTTTTTGGAGCAGAAATTCAGCCCTTTGAAAACCATCAGGTAATTGTTGCTTTAATGTTTGTTCAATAACTCTTTTACCTGCAAACCCTATTAATGCATTAGGTTCAGAGATTATTATATCTCCCAGCATAGCAAAACTTGCTGTAACTCCACCTGTAGTTGGGTCTGTAAGAACAGTTATATAAAGACAACCTTTTTCATTATGCCTTGCAATAGCAGCACTAGTTTTAGCCATTTGCATTAGCGAAAATATGCCTTCCTGCATCCTAGCTCCCCCTGAGGCAGTAAATATAATAATTGGTTTTTTAGCTTCTGTTGCTCTTTCAATGACCCTTGTAATTTTCTCTCCGACAACGCAGCCCATGCTTCCCATCATAAAATTGCTATCCATTACTGCAATTAACGTATCCTGTCCATTTATCTTTCCTTCTCCAGTTATTACAGCTTCTTTTAATAAGGTTTTATCATGCAAACTTTGGAGTTTATCTTTATATCCCTCAAAATCTATAGGGTCATCTGAGATCATATCTTTATCGTATTCTATAAAAGTCCCTTCATCTATAGTATAATTTATTCTTTCTCTAGACCCAATTCTGAAATGGGTTCTACAATTATCACATGTCATTATGCTACTCTCTAAATCCTTATTATAAAGGATTTTACCACATGTTTCGCATTTAACCCACATTCCTGTAGGGATATTAGGTTTTTTCTCACCATATTCATCTTCTAAACTTTTAACCTCAATATATTTACTTTTTTTAAATATACGTTTAAACTCAAACATATAGCTACCCCTTTCTAAAAACATACCTACACTATAATTTATAGCATACCAAATAGATACCACTCTCATAGTATAAAACTTTTATGCAATAAATTCCAGCATGTGTTTAGCTACTTGTTAAATTCTTTACTAATAAAACTAGTATCAAATTTTCCTTTTATAAAATTACTATTATTTATTATTTTAAATTGAAAATCTATATTAGTATCCACACCCTCTATTATAAACTCCCCTAATACTCTTCTCATTTTACGTATTGCTTCATCTCTATCTTTTCCATGCACAATGAGTTTTCCTATCATGGAGTCATATGTGGGTGGAATCTTGTATCCTTGATATGCCGCACTATCAATCCTTACTCCATATCCCCCTGGAATATGTAGTGATTTTATAACGCCAGGACAAGGCATAAAGTTTTTAGAAGGATTTTCTGCATTTATTCTACATTCAATAGCATGGCCCTCAATTTTTATATCCTCCTGTTCATAAGGAAGTGTTTGGCCTGCAGCAATTCTTATCTGCGCTTTAACTAAATCTACTCTAGTGATCATTTCTGTTATTGGATGCTCTACCTGTATACGTGTATTCATCTCCATAAAGTAATATTTTTCATGTTTATCTAATAAAAACTCTATAGTTCCAGCATTTTTATAATTAATAGACTTAGCCGCTTTAACTGCAACCTCACCCATCTGTTTTCTAAGTTCTCCTGTCATTCGGACTCCTGGTGCCTCTTCTATTACCTTCTGATTACGCCTTTGAATAGAACAGTCTCTCTCGCCAAGATGAACAACATTTCCATGCTCATCTGCAAGTATTTGAAACTCTATATGTCTTGGCTCTTCTATGAATTTTTCCATATACATTGTATCATCACCGAAAGCAGTTTTCGCCTCAGCTTTCGCAGTGTTGTACGCAGGTATAAGATCTTCTATTTTACTAACGACTCTAATTCCTCGTCCCCCGCCTCCTGCTGAGGCCTTTATCATTACAGGATATCCTATTTTTTCAGCTTCCGTTAAAGCATCTGCTTCAGAGTCAATCGCTCCGCCCGAACCAGGGACTACTGGTATCCCAGCATTTATCATAATTTCTCTTGCCTTTAATTTATTTCCCATATTATCAATGTTTTGTGAATTTGGGCCTATATATTTTATATTACACTCCTCACACATCTGTGCAAACTTACTATTTTCAGATAAGAACCCATACCCCGGATGAATTGCCTCTGCGCCCGTAAGCACCGTGGCACTTAAAATATTTTGCATATTTAAATAACTATCCTTAGATTTACTAGGTCCAATACATACAGCCTCATCTGCCATTTGAGTATGAAGAGCATCTTTATCTCCCTCAGAATATACTGCAACAGTTTGAATACCCATTTCATTACACGCCCTGATTATTCTTACCGCAATCTCGCCTCTATTTGCAATCAATATCTTCTTAAACATATTATTACCTTCCCCACACTAAAAATTATTAACAAAAGTGTTTTTAATGTTTATTTCCCTACCGCAAATGTAATTTCAGCTTGCGCCACTTTAACTCCATTTACTGTAGCTATGCCTAGACCTATCCCAACAGGTCCCTTCATTTTGATTATTTCTACCTCAAGCTTTAACACATCTCCCGGAACAACTTTCTTTCTAAATTTAGCTTTATTAATACCACCAAAGTAAGCTATTTTACCTTTATAGCTCTCCATACTTAAAAGTGCCACTGCCCCAACCTGCGCTAAAGCCTCAATAATTATTACTCCCGGAAGTATAGGTTCTTCTGGAAAATGCCCCTGAAAGAAATACTCATTCATAGTAACATTCTTATACCCAACAGCTCTTTTGCCTGGTTCTAGTTCCTCTACTTTATCCACAAATAAAAATGGATATCTATGAGGAATAATTTCTTGTATTTGTTTTATATCTAAAGTAGTACCTTTTATATCTTCCATATTAATGATTCCACCTTTCATGCAATTACACCGGTCACCATATGACAGTTTAAAGCTGTCTTTTCGCCACTAGTTTTCAATTATTTTGAACAATGGCTGTCCGTACTCTACCATATCTTCATTTGAAACCAATACTTCTACAACTTCTCCATCTACTTCGCTTTCAATTTCATTCATAAGCTTCATAGCTTCTAAAATACAAAGTGTGTCTCCAACTTTAACCTTAGTCCCAACCTTTACAAAATTCTTTGATTCAGCACTTGGAGAAGAATACATAGTTCCAACAATAGGTGATTTAACTACAAATAGGTTTTCCTTGGGTATTGCCTTTTCTGCATTTTCTGTAGTTATAGCTATATCCTTTTCTAGTTTTTCTAAATACACTTCTTTAGAAGCTACATCTTCCCTAGTAAGGGTTTCCTTAGCAACTCGCTCTAAAGGTGCAGCATTTAAAGGTGTTTTTTCTATTACCACCTGTTGTTCTTTTTTCTCCATCATTATTCTGATACCTTCTGTCTCAATTTCAAAAGAAGTAAGAATCGATTCACTAACGGTTTTTATTAACTCTTGAATATTTTTATAATCCATAATTATCTACCGTCCCATCTTTTTAATATAATAGTAGCATTATGACCACCAAAGCCTAATGAATTTGACAATGCATATTTAAGTTGCTGTTTTCTTCCTACGTTTGGAACGTAATCTAAATCACAATCTTCATCTGGCACTTTATATCCTATAGTTGCTGGCACAAAACCTTCTTCTAATGCTTTTGCACATACTATAGCTTCTATAGCCCCTGATGCTCCTAAGAGATGACCTGTCATGGACTTTGTTGAACTTACAGGTATTTTATATGCATATTCCCCAAAAGCAGATTTTATAGCTATAGTTTCAAACTTATCATTATATGGAGTACTTGTTCCATGTGCATTAATGTAAGATATTTCTTCTGCCTTAACATCTGCGTCTTTAAGCGCTATTATCATTGATCTTGCTGCTCCTTCTCCATCTGGAGATGGTGAAGTTATATGATAGGCATCACAAGTTGATCCATAGCCCTTAACCTCTGAATATATTTTTGCATTTCTTTTTTCTGCATGCTCTAAAGATTCAAGTATAACTATACCTGCACCATCTCCCATAATAAAACCATCCCTCTCTTTATCAAAAGGAATTGATGCTCTTAAAGGATCTTCACTTTTGCTTAAAGCTGTTAGTTGTGCAAACCCTGCTAAGGCTAGTGGGCTTATTGAAGCCTCTGCACCTCCAGCTATTATTATGTCCGCTCTTCCATCTTGAATCATGTGAAAAGCATCTCCTATTGCATTAGTTCCTGTAGCACAAGCCGTAACAACGCTCGAGCACATACCTTTAGCACCATATTTTATTGCAATATTCCCGGCTGCCATATTACCTATTATCATAGGTATTAAGTAAGGGGTAACTCTGCTTGCTCCCTTTTCCATAAGTTTTGCATGCTCGTTCTCAATAGTACCAATTCCGCCTATTCCTGAACCAACTATTACTGCTAATCTTTCACTATCTATAGTTTTTAAATCTAGTCCTGAAATTTTAATTGCTTCATCTGCTGCAACCATTGCATACTGACAATATTTATCCATTTTTCTAGCTTCTCTTTTGTCGAGTGCAACCGTTACATCAAAATCCTTAACCTCTGCAGCAAGCTTACATTTAAATTTAGAAATATCGAAAGCCTTAATTACATCTATGCCACAAGTACCTTTTTTTATATTATCCCAAAAACTATTTACATCATTTCCTATAGGAGTAACTGCTCCCATGCCTGTTATAACAACTCTATTTTTCATAAAGTAAACCCTCCTTTAATCATCAACTAAGTTACATTACCATTCCACCATCTACATTTATAACTTGACCTGTTATGTATGAAGCTTCCTCTGAGGCTAGAAATGCTACTACATTTGCCACATCTTCTGGCGTTCCAAGTCTCCTTAGCGGAATAGTGCTCATTATAGTATCCTTTACCTTTTCGGTCAAACCACGTGTCATATCTGTTTGAACATATCCTGGCGCTACTGCATTACACGTAACTCCACGGCCCCCAAATTCCCTAGCCACGGCCTTAGTCATACCTATTATACCTGCCTTTGCGGAGGAATAATTCACTTGGCCTGCATTTCCTGTAAGCCCAGACACTGAAGATATATTTATTACTCTTCCACTTCTCTGTTTAAGCATTATGGCTGATACATGTTTTGTGCAATTAAAAGCACCCTTCAGGTTAATATCTATAACACTGTCAAAATCAGCTTCCTTCATTCTCATTAAAAGACCATCTTTTGTTATACCAGCATTATTAACTAGAATATCTAAGCTTCCGAACTCTTCAACACTTTTTTTCATCATATTTTCCACATCACTATAACTGCTAATATCACATTGAATTGCTAACACCTTAACTCCTAAATCTTCTATTTCTTTAACTACTTCGCGCACTGCGTCTTCACTATTTCTATAGTTAACAACTACATTTGCTCCAAGCTTTGCTAGCTTTACGGCTATTGCTCTTCCGATACCCCGACTAGCTCCTGTAACTACTGCTGTTTTCCCTTTTAACATAAATTCATGCTCCTTTACATCTTTCATAGGATTCCACTTTTTAATCAATTCTATTGTTTAAGCAATTCTATTGTTTAAGCAATTCTATCGCTTACTTAAAGATGCAACAGCTTTGTCCAAAGATGCCATATCTTCTACATTAACTACTGTAAGTTTTCTATCTATTTTCTTGATAAATCCACACAGGACCTTACCTGGACCTATTTCTACGAAAGTATCGACACCGTCTTTTATCATATTTCTTATAATTGTTTCCCATAAAACGGAACTCATAACTTGAAGTTTTAAATTACCTTTAATATCATCCTTGCCTTTTACATAATCACCATTTACATTTGACATTACTGGAATAGTAATGTCTTTAAGGTTTATATTTTCAAGTTCAATTTCTAACTTCTCCGCTGCTGGTTTTAACATAGAAGTATGAAATGGTGCGCTTACAGGTAAATTAATAGCCCGTTTTGCGCCTTTTTTCACAGCTCTTTCGCATGCAAGTTCTACCGCCGCTATTTCCCCGGCAATTACTATTTGTCCTGGGCAGTTTAAATTAGCGATTTCTACTATCCCAGAGGTTCTAGCCTCACTACAAGCTTCTTCAACTAAGTTAACTGCAAGGCCTAAAATAGCTGCCATAGTTCCTATCCCTACAGGCACTGCTTCCTGCATAAATCGTCCACGCTTTTTAACAATCTTTACCGCATCTTTGAAATCCATAGCTCCACTACAAACCAGTGCTGAGTACTCTCCAAGACTAAGTCCTGCAGTTACATCACATTTTATGCCATGTTCTTTTAATGCCATAAGGGCTGCTATACTAGTAGTTAAAATAGCTGGTTGAGTATTCTCTGTGATATCTAGCTCATCTTCTGTGCCCTCAAAACAAAGTTTGCTTAGCTCAAATTTAAGCTCCTTATCTGCTATATTAAATATATTTTTGCAAACCTCTATATTTTGAAATAATTCCTTGCCCATACCAATATATTGGGCTCCCTGTCCAGGAAAAATGAAAGCAATTTTACTCATATTTCCCTCCTTAAATGATAATATTCTTTTTTATCTAAATTTTATAATACCTTCTTCTGCCTCTGCAAACATTTCTTCTATAATTTCTCTGCAACTTTGTTCTTTCTTTACAAGACCTGCGATTTGGCCCGCCACAACAGATCCCATCTCAATATCGCCTTCTTTTACTGCCCTTTGTAGACATCCTCGTCCGAGGGCCTCTAGCTCCTCTACTGGAGCATTTTCCTTTTCAAGCTTTTGAAATTGTCTTGATAACCTATTTTTCAAAGCCCTAACAGGGTGCCCTGTAGGTCTTCCTGTAACTACAGAGTCTATATCCTTTGCAGCCAATACCTTCTTTTTGTACTTTTCATGTATTGTACATTCATCCGCCACTAAAAATCTTGTTCCTACTTGAACTCCCTGGGCTCCAAGCATAAATGCTGCCGCAATACCACGCCCATCACCTACGCCCCCTGCTGCAATCACCGGAATACTAACTCCATCAACAACTTGTGGAACCAGAGCCATAGTTGTAAGTTCACCGATATGTCCTCCAGATTCACAACCTTCTGCGATAACTGCATCTGCGCCTGCCCTCTCCATGCGTTTAGCCAGTGCCACTGATGGTACCACTGGTATCACCTTAATTCCATGTGACTTCCAAAGTTCCATATACTTACCTGGATTGCCTGCACCCGTAGTAACAACTTTAATACCTTCTTCACATACAAGCTGTGCAATTTCTTCTGCATTATCACTTAAAAGCATTATATTAACGCCAAATGGTTTATCTGTTAACTTCTTTGCTTTTCTAATTTCATTTCTTATATAATCAACTGGTGCATTAGCCGCTGCTATAATACCTAATCCCCCTGCATTAGATACTGCAGATGCTAAGCTACTGTCTGCAACCCAAGCCATACCACCTTGTATTATCGGATATTTCACACCTAAATCTTCAAAAAATATGGAATTAAACATTTTATCCCTCCTTTATTCCTTAAAAGTATATAGCCAAATCATCTCCTGCGGAGTTGCAATATAACAATCCCAGAAGGAGATTTATACTCCCACTGAAGTTTCTTCTTCGTTATAGTATGGAACTCCCACTTATAGAAATGGGAGATTTCCCTTCTGAAATGTCGTTAAAGTCAGATAATTATAGAAAAAAAAGCATATATTACGTGGACTACATTTCATGTAATATATACTCTTTTATCATACTGAAATAAACTAAATTTTAATATGATTAGTAGCTCAGTTCTCTAATCGCCTAACTCATTAATTCCTATTATTTTAACTTTTCTTCTATATAGTTAACAATTCCCTTTACGTCTTTAATGTTTTCTATATCTTCATTCGGTATTTCAATTTCAAAGGCCTCTTCGAGTGACATTACAATTTCAAATATTTCAAGAGAATCTATTCCTAAATCATCTGTGAAATTTGACTCCATTTTGACCTCTGCTTCGTCTATCCCTAATTGTTCAACTATTACATTTTTAACTTTTTCAAATACCATTACTAATTCCTCCTAATATTTTATTTATTAATTGTCCATTCTATTAATGAAGCTCCGTAGGTTAATCCACCGCCAAAGCCTACAAGTATAATCTTATCTCCAGCTTTTAATAAATTCTTCTTATTCATTTCATCTATTGCTATAGCTATGCTTGCCGCTGAAGTGTTTCCATAACGATCTAAGTTAACAAAGAATTTATCTTTATCAGACTTCAACTTTCTAACTACAAAATCTATTATTCGGTAGTTTGCTTGATGGCAAACTACATATTTAACATCCTCTAAAGTGTAATTATCTTCAATTAAGATTTCATTTATACTGCTTGCAATAGTTTTTACTGCAAATTTAAAAATCTCTTTGCCATCCATACTTATTTTCGCATTAAAACTTTCATTTCCTTCTATAAAGGTGTTTTTTACATCTACAGTAGGACAAGTTAAAACTCCACCCTTTTCACCTTCTGAAGCTGAATTTATAGAAATAATCCCTTTTTTACTGCCTGCCTCAAGAACTGCCGCTCCTGCTCCATCACCAAAGAGTATACAGGTTTTTCTATCTGTCCAATCAACAATCTTTGATAGAACCTCCGCACCTATTATTAAGGCTCGTTTACGCTCTCCTGTTTTAAGAAATTGCGTTGCTATATCAAGGGCAAATATAAACCCCGTACATGCTGCTGATATGTCAAAGGCCATAGCATTAACTGCCCCAATATTCCCTTGAACTATGCATGCAGTGGCCGGTACAAATTGATCAGGCGATGTACTTGCAAGAATTATCAAATCTATATCTTCCGCTTTAACTTGTGCATCCTTTAATGCCTCGAAGGCTGCTTTTGTTGCTAAGTCTGAAGTGTTTTCACCTTGTGATATATGTCTCTCTTTGATACCCGTCATAGAAACTATCCATTCATCAGAAGTATCTACAATCTCTGCCAATTGATGATTAGTCATTATGTTTAGAGGAGCATAACTTCCTGTACCAATTATTTGTACTTCATTCATTCCTTAATCGATCCTTTCATTAACTTTCTAATCTGTATTTTTTTTTGAAGAAATCATTTAATTTTTCAAGAGATTTTATTAGTACATCTTCTTCTTCTGCATTTAGACCATCTATAGTTGCGTGCACCATATCAGAATGAAATTTTTCATGTATTCTATAGGCGAGTTTCCCTTTTCTAGTAAGCGCAATCATTACTGATCTTCTATCTTCTTCTCCTCTTTTCCTATTTACATATCCTTTTTTAAGAAGTTTATCGATAGCCGTTGTAAGCGTACCTACAGTAATTTTAATATCTTGAGCTGCTTCTGACATAGTTCTGTACTCATACATCCCTATTGCATCAATAGTATGTATTTCCGTTATAGATAGGTCTTTAAGTATCCCCTCTTTAAGTGCCCTCTGTTCTATCTGTAATATATCGTTAAAGGTCTCTACTAAAAGTTCATTTATAACACCAACAGATTTGCTCATATTTATCACCATTTCCCATACTTCGATTTTCATGTACTTTACTTTTCATATACTTTGACAATCAAAGTATATCGATGTAATGATTATTTGTCAATATCATTACCATAAATATGCAAATTTTCTTTGTTAATTTAAATTTGTAATAAAATCAAAAATTGTGTTCTGCCTCTACTACTAGTTCACTCATAAGTTCTTTAACCGATATAATTTTATCTACTTTGTAAGCATTACTTCCCACGAAAATAAGTCCCTTATCTAAATTACCTTTTACTGATTGTATTAACGCTTCCGTAATACAATAAGGAGTTTTTTGAGGATTACAGTCCTTTATGCATAAATAACATTTATCCACTTTGCAACCACTTTCCTGAGTGAGCCTCATAAACTTATTGTTAATAGCCCTCCCCGGCATACCTACGGGACTTTTTACTATCTTTATATCTTCTTCTTTTAAATTAACATAAGCCATTTTAAAAGCTAAACTAGCATCACACTCCTGCGTAGCCACAAATCTAGTAGCCATTTGTACCCCTGCTGCTCCAAGTTTCATGATTTCTGCAATGTCTGCGCCAGTATAAATTCCACCAGCAGCTACTACAGGAATTTTTTTATTATACTTTTCTTCAAAAGGCTTGATTGCCTCAATAACTTCTTTAACTATATCCTTTAAGTCTTGGGTTTTCTTTTCTAGTAATGCTTCCATAGAGAAACCAAGATGTCCACCAGCTTCAGAGCCTTCAACAATAATTAAATCTGCAGCACAATTGTTTTTTTTATCCCACATTTTTGATATAACTGTAGCTGCCTTTGCTGATGATACTATTGGTGCAAGCTTTGTATTGAACCCCTTGGCCATTTTAGGTAAATTAAGTGCAAGTCCTGCACCAGATATTATTAAATCTATTCCTTCTTCTAAAGCAGTTGCCGTAAGCTCTTCATAATTATTCATAGCTACCATAATATTTATCCCAATAATACCCTTAGGACTTAATTCTCTAGCTCTTCTGATTTCACTTCTTAATGATCTTATGTTTGCTTCCTTTGCATTGGTTCCAAAGTCTTTTTCATTATATCCAATTTGAGCAGTAGATATTATCCCAATCCCGCCTTCATTTGCAACCGCTGATGCTAGACTCGAAAGAGACACTCCCACTCCCATACCGCCTTGGATTATAGGAATACTTGCTATTAATTCTCCAATTTTTAAAGGAGGTAACTTCATAATTATCCGCTCCCTTTACTTTGATTTTAAATTAGTTTGATAGTCAAAGTATATATATTTTTATATTCTATGTCAAGACAAAAGTATCTTATAACTTTTTTGAGTATTTTTTTGATAATACCGTTTTACATTACATACTTCTTAGTATTTACTATGTTTTGAAAATTATTTATTAATTTAATATTTTAATTGCCTTTAGCATAGATTGTATTATAATGAATTAACACTATCCGTCATTATGATGAGGAGGAAATATGAAAAAGGTTATTGGTCAAAATAAAAAAATAGTGGTAATTGCAAGCATTTTGAATATACTGTCATCGTTGTTATTTGTATTAACAGCGTTAATGTTAGCAAATCTCTTGAATGTTATTATTGCAGGTAATGTACATGCCTTAATAAAACAAAGTATTTTTATGATTTTGATGTGGACTATATCAATCATTATGAATTATGAAAGTAAAATAAATACAGCAAAAGCCGTTGCAAAAATGAATTTTACTTTAAGATATCAAATTACAGATAAATTAACACAAATGGACTATGAGCAATTTTATAAAATGAGACCGGAAGCTATGTTTCTTGGTTAACTAATGATGTAACTCAGATTGAAAGTACAACATTCAACCAATTTTTCGTATTAATTTCACAATTATCTATGATTATATTTTCATTATGTGGACTAGTATATATTCACTTGTGGGTCGCAATGCTTGCAATTATTTTATGTGTTTTAATGATAATTCCCCCAAAGCTTATGAACAAAACTGTTGAAAAAGATTCAAAAGCTATGTCTGAGCAACAAGAAGAATGATTCTAATGAATTTACAACTTTAGAAATGTGCCCACCTTTTTCTAACTCCATTGAACTTAGAAATGTAAGTTTCGGTTATAAAAATGAAGATGTTTTTAAAAATCTTTCACTTATCTTTGAAAACGGGAAAAAATATGCAATCATTGGGAAAAGCGGAAGTAATAAAACCACATTGATTAAATTGATTTTAGGTCATTTAAATAATTATGAAGGAAACATATATATTGATAATGTTGATATAAAACAATATAGTCAAGAAAGTATTAGTGAGAATTTTGCATATATTAGTCAAAATGTATATATATTTAGTGGGACTATAAAAGATAATATAACATTATGCGAAAACTTTACTGAAGAGGAATTAGATAATTCATTAAAAGAAAGCTGTCTAAGTGATTTTGTTTTATCTTTAGATCAAAGTTTAAATACTTTTTTAGGCGAAGAAGGGAATAACATTTCAGGTGGCCAAAAACAACGCCTTTCTATAGCCAGAGCTTTGATCCGTCATAAACCAATCATCATTATTGATGAAGGAACTTCAGCATTAGATAAAAAAAATGCATTTGAAGTCGAGTCAATGTTATTAAAAAATCCTAATTTCACTATTATTCTCATCACACATTGTTTAAGCGAGGAATTGATAGATAATTTCGACAAAATAATTGAGTTATAATCACTTAAAAGATTAAACTGGCATTAGAGGGGGTATAGCCGACATACGTACAAAAACCGTCCACATGGTGGAATGAATATCCATTATGTGGCCTTTTCAGCGTTATACTTTATTAGATCATGAATTTAAGTGCTGTTATGCTCCCTATTATCTACTGGTAGTTGAATAGATTTTAATTAGGGTTAGCCACGTTGATAATAGTATTTTATGGTAGTATAATGAACTAAATATAAATGAAATATTAAAAGGATTTAGGAGGCATTATGAATTGGTTTATAAAGTAAAACAAATAACAAGTCTATATGATAGTTGTAATACATGTGGGTTACCAATTATAAATTGCCTTTGTGATAAAGCACCTAAAATAAAAACTAATGCGAATATTTGGATTCTATCTACAGAAAAAGAATTTTACAGGCCCTCTAATACCGCGAGAATATTAAAGATAGTTAATCCACATTCAACAGAAATTTTTCTTTGGGAAAGAACAGAGATACCTGAAAAATTAGTAGCAAATCTAAATAATGAAATATATGAGCCATTCTTACTTTTCCCTGTAGAAAATTGTGAAGCCGCGCTCCGAAAAGTTGAATATAAAAACACAGGTAAAATCCCTGTATTTATTATCATAGACGGTACGTGGAAGGAAGCACGGAAAATAGTCAGGAGAAGTCCCTATCTAGAAAAACTACCAATTATTTCATTGAAGCCAAATTATAAGTCTAAGTATGATTTAAGACGAGGTGCGGTTGATGGTAATCTATGCACAATAGAAGCTGCAATCGAAGTATTAAAACTAAATAGAGAACTTGAAAATGCACAAGTAGTAAATGAGTTTTACAATTTATTTTTAAAAAGCTATAAAGCGGGTTCAAGTGGCCACAAACTTTCGCTTTCTAATAATAGTTGAAATATACAGCACTGAAAGTGATGCTTTAAAAGTGAAAATTACTACATTTGTTGCTGAAAATTTTGAGACTGCTGATCTTTAATTTTCTGTTTACCCTCCTCCATAAATTAGGAATCCTTTGGAGATAACATATACAAAACTTCTTGAAGCTCCCCAACGTGTCTTCTTTCTTCATCTGCAATGTGATTCAAAACCTTTTTAACTTTTTCATCGGTTGTAGACCTTGAATGAGCTTCATAACCTATGATAGCTTCAAGTTCACCAGAAATGTCAACACGATTTGCTTGCGCTAGCTCTTCATTTGACATTTGTCTTGGTACATTTATAGTTTAAATTTTTTATAGGCTACAATATATCTACATAAACATACATATATATATTTATATTAAGAATGTGATTTTATTTTTAAAAAAAAGGGGAGCGAAACAAAATAGAAATTACTTCTATTTTATTTCGCTCCCTTTTATACTTTGGGTTATATTAATATTCTATTTCAACTACTTTTTCTACTGCTGCTAATAATTTTCCGCTCTTAACGAGTTCAGTAACTTTATCTAGATCTTTATACATAACTATATCATATTCAATAAAGTCTACAGATTTTCTAACTAAATCGTAAGCTTCTTGAGTTGCCATACCAAGTTTGAATCCAGATTCTTTTCTGAAATCTATAGCTTGACATGCAGCTAATATTTCTGTTGAAACTACTCTAGATGCATTATCAACTATATCCCTAGCCTTTCTTGCTGCTATTGTTCCCATACTAACTAAGTCTTCTTGATTAGCCGAAGAAGGTATTGAGTCTACTGATGCAGGATGAGCTAATATTTTATTCTCAGATACTAAGGCTGCTGCTGCATATTGTGTAATCATAAATCCTGAGTTTAATCCACCATGTTTAGCTAAGAACGCTGGTAAATCATTTAATTGAGGGTTGATCAATCTTTCTAATCTTCGCTCAGATACACTAGCAATTTCAGCTGATCCAATTCCTAAGAAGTCAAAGCTTAATGCCATAGGTTCTCCGTGGAAATTACCTCCTGAAATTACGTCTCCCTCTTCAGTTACTATAGGGTTGTCTGTTACTGAATTTATTTCTCTTTCAACTTGAGCTTTTACATAGTTTATAGCATCTTTACTTGCACCATGAATTTGAGGCACACATCTTAATGAATAAGCATCTTGTACTCTTACTTCGCCTTGTCTTGTTACATAAGTACTACCTTCAACTAGTTTTAATATGTTTCTGGCTGTTGCTAATTGTCCTGGCTGTGGTCTTAGCACATGAATTCTTGGATCAAAAGCATCTGTAATTCCTCTTAAAGCCTCCATTGTCAAAGCTGCTGCTATATCACTAGTTTTTAATAACTTTATAGCATCATAAGTAGCTAAAGCTCCTGTTGCCGTTAAAACTTGGGTACCATTTATAAGCGCTAAACCTTCTTTAGCATCAAGTTCTATTATAGGAATTCCCGCTTTTCCCATAGCAACTTTACCTGGTAATATTTCACCTTTATACTCTGCTTCACCTTCACCAATCATAGGTAAAACCATATGTGCAAGTGGAGCTAAATCTCCTGATGCTCCTAAAGATCCTTTTTCAGGAATTGTTGGGTAAACACCTTTATTAATCATTTCAATTAATGTTTGCAAAGTTCCAGGTCTTATACCTGAAAATCCTTTTGATAGTGCATTAGCTCTTAAAAGCATTATAGCTCGTACGACATCAGTTGGAAATTTAGGACCATATCCACAAGCATGTGAGCAAATTAAGTTTCTTTGAAGTGTTTTGCAATCTTCTTTAGAAATACTAACATTACAAAATTCACCAAACCCTGTAGTTACACCATAAACAGCTCTTTCATTTTCAACTATATCATCAATTATTGCTCTTGATTTTATAACTCTTTCTATAGCACTCTCTTTTATAGAAACCCTGCAACCATCTCTAGCTATAGATACCATTTCCTCTAAAGTTAAATCATTTCCTGTCAAAAGTATTTCTTTCATTTTTATTCCTCCTAAAATTTATTAGTAATTTATTTAAACTAGAATATCATAGCTCCTATAATACCAAATATCATAAGTGGTATAGTATAATGTAAGAATGTCGGTACACATGTATCCCAAATATGATCATGTTGACCATCTACACTAAGTCCTGATGTTGGCCCAAGTGTGCTATCTGATGCTGGTGAACCTGCATCTCCAAGCGCTGATGCAACACCTATTAGAAGTATAGTAGCTAGTGGAGAAAATCCAAGTTTCATTGCAAGTGGGCAGTAAATTGCGGCTACTATAGGAATAGTACCAAATGAACTTCCTATACCCATCGTTACTAATAAACCAACAAGTAACATTAAAACTGCACCTGCCAGTTTACTTCCATTAACCATTCCTGCAAGAGATACAACTAAAGCTTCCACTGCTCCAGTTTTTCTTAAAACATCCCCATAACCTGATGCAACAAGCATTATAAATGCTATTAAACCCATTATTTTGATTCCACCATCAAGTAAGCCATTAACATCCTCGAACTTAACTGCTCCTGAAACAAATATTATAATTAATGCTCCCAATGCCCCAAGAGGAAGAGATCCTGTAAGAACTTGAATTACAAATGCAGACACGGCTCCAATTAGAACACGCCAATGCTTTGAATTCATTTTAAGGTCTCCATCTTTAATTTCATCCAGCCCTTCTATTTGAATATCCTTATATTCTCTTGGTTTTCTATAAGTATAAAATACAGCTAAAAGAAGACCTATAACCATTCCAATCCCTGGAAGCCATAGCACTTTAGCTACATCAGCTGTCATAACAGGTATACCATTTTTAGTCATTTCAGAACTTATAATACCATGAAATATTAGACCAAATCCTACTGGTAAAACAATATACGGAGCCTTTAATCCAAATGTAAGAGCACAAGCTACTGCTCTCCTGTCTATTTTAAGTTTATTCATTAATAAAAGTAGCGGTGGTATTAATATTGGAATATATGCTATATGAACTGGTATAAGGTTTTGAGAAAAACAACCTAAAAAGGCTAATAACATTATAAATACATATTTCTTTTGTCCAACAATTTTAGATATTTTCTTAGCCAAGATTCCTGCTAGTCCAGTTTTATTTACTGCAACTGCTAATGCGCCAAGTAATATATAGCTTAATGCAGTTTCAGCATTTCCTCCCATTCCTCCAATGAGTGTCCTCATAGTATCTCCCAAAGACATACCAGAAACTAAGCCTGCTGTCATAGCTGCAATTAATATAGACAGTAGCACATTAAGTTTAAAAAGACATAAAATTATCATTACAATAACTGATACAACAACTGGATTAAATAATAACATATATTCCCTCCTCGTGGCTAATTGTTATAGATAAACTTCACCTTCAGCAACAATTTTTACCTTACCATTTAAGTAAATTTTTTTATACATTCATTATACCATTCAGTCGTTACTTGTAGCTCTCCACCTGGCTGCTTAACATCAAACGCTATGTATTCCAGTTTACTTTTTACTTTTTAAAAAAATCCTTCTTTATCAGATATCCCTTTACTATCTACTATTAAATGAATTATTCCTGGAAACTCTACCACTGCATATTAGTAAACGATTCCATTGTGATTAACATAAAAATATTTAGTCTCTTTAACCAAAGGCATAACAATTTTAGAACTATATTCGTTGCTATTTTTTAAATGCTCTACCTCATAATTTATTACTCCGTTAAATCCTGATACTTCTAAAGGAACAATAAGTTTTTCATTTCCCTTTTTCACACAAGGATACTCCTTATCCACCAAAACTGCCGCTAACGACCTTGTCGCATTTTCACAAAACTCGCCTCCCATCATCTGAAGCCTAGGACAGTGCTACTTTTTCCTTCTTCTGTACAAGGTTTTTCTATGAATTCAACCTGTTCAGCATGGAGGCTTCCATACTCCATAATTTTATTATCAACATTGATATGAAATTGTCTCGGTACAGGCTCTAAAATAAAAACGGTCATATTTTCTACTGGATTTACTTTAATGAAATGTAACTTTATTGTTATAACTTCCTTTTTGTTTTTATTATAAATCAATTTTAACATCCAAACGTCAAATAAGTGTCTATTATGAATTATTAATTAACTTTGATAAAAATTTTAAGTATATCCTGTACATTATTAGTTCACTGTTTTTTTACCATAAAAATACATTTCATCTCTTGTCATAGTACTATTTTGCCTTTTTACACTTGCATTTATATTACATTTTTCTATTTACGTCTATATTGCATCTATTAATCCAGAATTTCCGTATAAAGATTTCAGCTATAATCTTATTTTGGCATTTTATTTATATTGTAGTATAATTTATATAAGAAAGTTTATGGCATTATACGGGAGTGATTCGATGGATTATATATATTGCAAAATGTTTGGTAATTTTTGCGTAACTGTCAATGAAAAAGAAATATTTTTACCATTCAGTAAAGCTCAAGGCCTATTTTGTTATTTACTGCTAAATAAACAAGATAACAGAGAGCATCTCTCAGAACTTTTTTGGGCTAACCAAGAAGAAGGCAATGCTAAAAAGAATCTAAGAAATGCTATCTATAAAATAAATAAATGCTCTAATGTTCCGGTATTGATATCCCCTCAAAAATCAATAATTATGCTCAATCCAGATATAAAAATAGACGTAGATATATATACTTTTATGAGTGATGAAAATGAAATAGATGTTTTTAAAGGAGAATTTCTACAAGGATTTTGCCCTAAAAATGCAGAAAATTTTGAAATTTGGCTATTAGAAATGCGTGAAAATTTGGAATGTATGTATATTGATAAATTGAATAAAAAGATAGAAAAGGAATTACATAATAATAATTATGATATTGTTGAAAAATATTCAAAGCTATTGATAAAAATAGATGAATTCAATGAAAATGCTTATATATATCTATTGGAAAGTTACAAAAATCAAGGTAAATATAACCAAGCAATTGAAACATATAATGATGTTAAGAAATTATTTAAAGATGAATTATCCATTTCTCTTAATGATAAAATATTAAATATAGTTAATGAAGTAATAGATATTATGAATACAGTTAAGAGCAGTAAAAGCGCTGATGATTTTTTCTATGGAAGATATAATGAATTGAGGATATTACAAAACAATTACAATAATTTCATGAAAAATGAACCTTCGAAATCCGTATTTTTGGTAGGCGAAGCTGGTATAGGAAAAACAAGATTGAAAGATAAATTTCTAGAAGTAGTAGATGAGGATACAACTTGTATTTTAGAAACTTATTGTTTTCAATTTGAAAAGGATTGTATTTTAAAACCATGGACCATAATATTATCCAAGCTTTCCGAAATTATGAAAAATAAAAATATAAAAATCCCAACTTTATGGGAAGATATTTTAGAAAATTGTTTTTCTGAGATTGATGAATTAGATAATAAAGAACAAAGCCTTAAGGTTATAGAGAGTAACTATACATTAAAATATGAAGTCATTGGAAATGTAATAACTAATATACTTACTAAAATTGCATACGAAAAGAAAATAATGCTTATTTTTGAGGATATACAGTGGATTGATTATGGTAGTTTAACATTTTTAAGCAATATAATTTTACATGGTCATGCTAACATTTTGTGTTTCATGACATATAGAAATGAATGCAATATCGAAATAGATAAATTCTTAGCTTCAGCAAATAAACATAATAAGATTTTAAGGATGGATTTATTAAGATTTAATAATGATGAAGTCGAAAATTTCATTAAAATTGGTCTTCCAAAAAATCATTTCAATAAAGATATAGTAAATAAAATATACAACGAAACTGAAGGGAATGCATTTTTTTTAACAGAATATATTAATACTATAAAATCTAATAGTGGTATAAATATTATGTCTTCTAAAATGCAGGATGTAATGAAAAGCAGGCTTTTAGATATTTCTGAAGAATGCAAAAATATATTAAGAATTTCATCTTTATTTTTTGATGAAATACCTTTATATATTTTACATGAACTTACAGGAGAAGATGAACTTAAGATAATTGACTCAATAGAAGAACTTCAAAATAAATTTATATTAAAAGAAACAAATAACAATAATATAATAAGCTTTATGTTTACTCATCAAAAGTTAAGGGAATTTATTTACATCAATCAATCTTTGGCAAGAAGAAAAATTCTTCATAATAATATAGGATACATTATTGAAAAGGGTTTAACAAATAATAGAAGTGATATAACTACTTATAATAAACTTGTTTATCACTTTTCAAACGCAAATAATAATTTAGCAACATTAAAGTATAGTATAAAAAGTTTAAACGTATATTTAAATTTTAGTCATGAACTTTATCCAGTACTATATTATAAGGATGTTAATTTTTATAACAACCTATATTTTAGTAACGATAAAACCATTAAAAGCATAAAGAAGATAGAAATTCTACTATTAAAAATAAAAACTGACTGTAAAAACTCTAAAGAAGTTTTAAGATTAGAGATCGAATTTTTACATATTAAAGGGAGATATCTTATAAGAGAAGGCAGCTATGAAAAAGGCGTTGAGTTCATAAATGAAATGATAGAAAAAGCTAATGAGATTGAAGATTCAGATTACTCCATAGAAGGGTACAAGCAGATGATATATTATTGTATACAGACTAATAATATTGATGATATGATAAAATATGTAAACATCGGTTTAGATAAAGCAGCAGATTGTAATTATCATATGGAAATAGGTGTATTTTTACGATTTAAAGCCTTATATAAAAAAATGCAGGGAAAATACAGTGAAGCAGAAAGACTCTTTAATGAATCTATAAATATCTTTAATGTAACTAAAAGTGTAGCTGATAAATACGCCTTGAGTATAGCGGCCGCTTATAACTATATAGGCGATATAAGAAGACAAAGCATGAAATTTCAAGAAGCTTTAGACTTTTTCAATAGAGCAATAAAAATATGCGAAGAAAAAAATGTATTCACCAGTCTTTCTATTTTCAACATAAATGCGGGTGAAACATGTTTCAATATGGGATCATATCCTGAGGCAAAAAAATATTTCGAAAGGGCCATGGATATATATAAACAATTCGATTTAATGTGGGAAAAGTCTATTGTAGAAGCCTTTATGTCAAGAATACTAATTAGTGAAGGAAATTATGAAAGTGCCTTAAAATATTTAAAAAATTCAGATGTGCATTCAACGTTGCTAAAAAACCCTCATGAAATTGGAATTGTATATATGGTAAAAGCTCAAATTAAAAGTGAAATGAAAAATAATGAAAAGTTAAATAAAATTTTTAATATGTACTTAAATGAAAATTTACAATTCTATTGTGAAAATAGTATTAATTTTTTAACTACCTCAAAGGATAATTATGAAATAGATTTGCTAAATACCTTAATAAAAGAAAATAGTTATGGGTGCCCCAAAAAATAGACATTTTAATGACGACATAGTATTAAAATGTGATTATAAAGAGGGGAGTGATCAGTAATGATTAATAATATTGATATAAAAAATGCAATGACAGTTTCTTTAGATGATTGTTTACCTACTATGCCTGAATTTATTGAGGGAATAAGGAGAGCTCCAGATAGAGGCTTCCACCTTTCAAAATCACAGACAGAAATATCACTTAAAAACGCACTTCGTTACATTCCAGAAAAGTATCATGAGGAGCTTATCCCAGAATTTATGGAGGAGCTTACTACAAGAGGCAGAATATATGGATACAGGTTTCGTCCCGAAGGCAGAATATATGGAAAATCAATAGATGAATATAAAGGAAACTGTATTGAAGGTAAAGCTTTTCAGCTTATGATTGATAATAATCTTGATTCTGAAGTGGCTTTATATCCTTATGAGCTTGTTACTTACGGTGAAACAGGAAGTGTATGTCCAAATTGGATGCAATATAGACTTATAAAGAAATATCTAGAAATAATGACTCAAGATCAAACACTGGTTTTAGAATCAGGACACCCTCTTGGGCTTTTCAAATCAAAACCCGATGCACCAAGAGTAATAATTACTAATGCACTAATGATAGGCATGTTCGATAATCAAAAAGATTGGGAAATAGCAGAGGAAATGGGTGTTGCAAACTATGGACAGATGACTGCCGGAGGATGGATGTATATAGGACCTCAGGGCATAGTTCACGGTACTTACAATACTTTATTAAATGCAGGTAGAATGAAGCTTGGAATTCCAAATGATGGTGATTTAAGAGGACATATATTTGTAACATCAGGTTTGGGCGGTATGAGCGGTGCTCAGCCAAAGGCAATCGAAATCGCAAATAGTGTAGGCATCGTAGCTGAGGTTGATGAATCAAGAATTAGTACAAGACTTGAGCAAGGGTGGGTTATGAAGCAATCATCAGATCTTGATGAGGTATTCAAAATTGCTGACGAATACTTGGAAAAGAAAGAGCCAATGTCAATTGCATATCACGGAAATATAGTTGATTTGCTTGAGTATGCAGTAAAAAACAACAAAAAGATTGATTTATTATCTGACCAAACATCTTGCCATGCGGCATACGAAGGTGGATATTGCCCTAAGGGAGTAACTTTTGAGGAAAGAACAAGTCTTCTTGCAAAAGACAGAACTAATTTTTGCCAATTGGTTGACAAAAGTTTAAAACGTCATTTTGAACTTATAAAAATATTAGTTGAAAGAGGGACATACTTCTTTGATTATGGCAATTCATTTATGAAAGCAATTTATGATGCCGGTGTTAAGGAAATATCTAAAAATGGAATAGACGAAAAAGATGGCTTTATATTTCCATCTTACGTAGAAGATATAATGGGACCACAGCTATTTGACTATGGATATGGACCATTCAGATGGGTATGTTTAAGTGGAAAGAATGAAGATTTAATAAAAACAGATCATGCTGCAATGGGATGCATAGACCCAAATAGAAGATACCAGGATAGAGATAACTATAACTGGATAAGGGATGCAGAAAAAAACAATCTTGTTGTTGGTACAAAAGCAAGAATACTTTATCAGGATGCTACAGGAAGAATAAACATAGCTCTTAAGTTCAATGAAATGGTAAGAAATGGAGAGATAGGACCTGTTATGATGGGTAGAGATCATCATGATGTAAGTGGTACTGATTCACCATTTAGAGAAACTTCCAACATAAAAGATGGAAGTAATGTTATGGCAGATATGGCTGTACAGTGCTATGCCGGGAATGCAGCAAGAGGTATGAGTCTTGTAGCACTTCATAACGGTGGCGGTGTAGGAATCGGAAAATCAATAAATGGAGGATTCGGTCTTGTACTTGATGGAAGTTATAGAGTAGACGAGATAATCAAATCCGCTCTTTCATGGGATGTTATGAATGGAGTTGCAAGACGTTCATGGGCAAGAAATGAACATTCTATAGAAACAGTCATAGAATTTAACAATACACATAAAGGTACAGACCATGTTACTATTCCTTATTTAACAAACGAAAAACTTGTAAGGGATACTGTTAGCAAGTATTTTGATAAATAATATATTTAAGGGGATGTATTTATGAAAAAAGGAAATTTGCTTATAAAAAACTCCTCGGAACTTGTTACCTGCAGTGGTAGCAATGCAAAATACGGTGAGGAAATGAAAAACATTCATATCATAAAAAATGGAGCCGTTGTCATTGAAGATGGCATAATTAAAGCTGTTAATACTACCGAAGAAATATTGAAAATTTACAATGAAGCAGATTATGAAGTTATAGACGCATCTAATAAATGCGTCCTTCCAGGATTTGTAGACTCTCACACTCATTTTGTATTTGGTGGCTACAGGGCAGATGAATTTGCTTGGAGACTCCGCGGAGACAGCTATATGGATATAATGGAGAGAGGCGGCGGAATACAAAATACAGTAAACGCAACAAGGAATGCTTCAGATGAAGAACTTTATAATATTGGAATTGAAAGGCTTAATGAGATGCTTAAACTTGGAGTAACAACTGTAGAAGGTAAAAGCGGTTATGGCCTTGATTTTGATACAGAAATAAAGCAGCTTAGTGTTATGAAGAAACTTAATGAAGATCATGCTATGGACCTCGCAATTACCTTTTTAGGTGCACATTCTGTTCCACCCGAATACAAAGGTAAAAATAATGAATATATTGACTTCATTATAGATAAAGTTCTCCCTGTGGTTAAATCAGAGAATCTTGCAGAGTTTTGCGATGTTTTTTGCGAAGACAAAGTTTTTTCTGTAGATGAATCACGAAAACTTCTTTTGAAAGCAAAGGAAATGGGTTTTAAACTTAAACTTCATGCGGATGAAATAGTAACCCTTGGAGGATCAGAGCTTGCAGCAGAAGTTGGCGCAATATCAGCCGACCATCTATTACATGCTTCAGATGATGGAATAAAAGCCATGGCAGATAAAAAGGTAATTTCTACCCTCCTTCCCTGTACTGCATTTTGCCTAAAAGAACCATATGCAAGGGCAAGGGAAATGATTGATAAGGGCTGCGCTGTAGCACTGGCATCGGATTTTAATCCAGGAAGCTGCTTTACATATTCAATACCTCTGGTATTCGCAGTGGCAGCTATATATATGAATATGAGTACGGAAGAAGCTATAACAGCGCTTACAATAAATGGTGCTGCTGCTGTCGGTAGAGCAGATTCCATTGGAAGTATCGACCCTGGTAAAAAGGGTGATATTGTTATTTTGAAATATCCTTCTTATAATTTTATACCATATCATACGGGTATAAACATTGTAGAAAAAGTAATTAAAGCTGGGAATGTAGTTGTTAATATATAATTAATCTTAAATAGTAAAGGAGAGAATATTATGTTAAAATTAGTAGAATGCGTTCCAAATTTTAGTGAAGGCAGAAACAAACAAATAATTGAAAGCATAGTTGACGAGATAAGAAATACAGAAAATGTAAAATTACTTGACTATTCTTCCGATAAAGACCATAACAGGACAGTTGTTACATTTGTTGCTTCACCTGAAGATGCTAAAAAAGCAGCTTTTAAGCTAGTTAAAAGAGCATCAGAGCTTATAGATATGAGGACTCAAGAAGGTGCTCATCCAAGAATGGGAGCTACAGATGTGGTTCCATTTATTCCAATTCAGGATATTACTACAGAAGAATGTGTTGAAATGGCTAAAGAACTTGGCAAGAAAGTTGGAGAAGAATTAAATATTCCTGTTTATCTTTATGAAGATGCAGCTACTTGTGAAGCACGAAGAAATCTTGCTAAAATTAGAAAAGGTCAGTACGAGGGATTCTTTGAAAAAATAAAACTTCCAGAATGGAAACCTGATTTTGGTCCATGTGAAATGAATGAAAAAAGTGGCTGTATAGTTATAGGTGCCAGATTTCCACTTGTAGCATACAATGTAAACTTAGGCACAGACAATATGGAAATAGCAACTGCTATTGCTAAAAAAGTAAGATTTATAGGTGGAGGGCTTAGATTTGTAAAGGCTATGGGCGTTAAACTTTGTGAGAGAAACATAGTTCAGATTTCTATGAATCTTGTAAATTATGAAAAAACCGCCGTATACAGAGCCCATGAAATGGTTAAAATGGAAGCTTTACGATATGGAGTACCCGTTGTTGGCAGTGAAGTTATTGGATTGGTTCCTTTGAAAGCATTAATAGACTGTGCTGAATATTATCTTCAAATAGAAAACTTTGATATAAGTCAAATACTTGAAAAGAAACTTTCAGAATAAAAACCTAAAAAACTTTCAGGGTAAGGAGCCAAGAAAATATAATTAATTATGATGAGGAGTCGAATTATATGAGTATTGTTCCGAGTGATATTGAAGTAGCTCAAAAGGCTAAAATGCTACCCATTGCAAACATTGCTGAAAAATTAGGAATTGAAGATGATGAATTAGAATTTTATGGTAAATACAAGGCAAAAGTTTCTTTAAGTATTTTTGATAGATTAAAGGATAAAAAGGATGGAAAGCTAATCCTTGTAACAGCAATTACTCCAACTCCTGCAGGTGAAGGAAAATCAACTACTGCTATTGGTCTTGGAGATGCCTTGAATAGAATAGGTAAGAAGACATGTATAGCATTAAGAGAGCCCTCTTTAGGACCCGTATTTGGTATGAAGGGAGGAGCAGCCGGCGGCGGATATGCCCAAGTAGTTCCTATGGAAGATATTAACCTTCACTTTACAGGAGATATGCATGCTATAACTGCATCAAATAATTTACTTACTGCAGCAATTGATAACCATGTTCATCAAGGTAATAGCCTTAAGATAGATATCAGGCAGATTGTATTTAAAAGAGTTATGGATATGAATGACAGATCTCTTAGAAATATAGTTGTTGGTCTTGGTGGGAAGGTGTGTGGTTTCCCACGAGAAGATGGTTTCATGATTACCGTTGCATCAGAGGTTATGGCTATTCTTTGTCTTTCTAAAGATTTAATGGATCTTAAAGAGAGGCTCGGTAAAATAATAGTAGCTTATAACATGGATGGTAATCCAGTAACTGCAAAAGATCTTAAAATTAATGGAGCGATGACCCTTTTGATGAAGGATGCTATAAAGCCGAATATAGTTCAGACATTAGAAAATTCACCAGCAATAATTCATGGCGGACCATTTGCTAACATAGCGCATGGTTGCAATAGCCTCATAGCTACAAAGCTTGGTCTTAAACTTTGTGATTACTTAGTAACTGAAGCAGGTTTCGGTGCTGACCTTGGTGGAGAGAAGTTCTTTGATATAAAATGTAGATATGGAGAATTGAAACCATCCGCTACAGTTATAGTTGCTACTATAAGGGCACTGAAAATGCATGGTGGAGTATCTAAATCAGATTTAGGCATAGAAAATCTTGAAGCCCTTGGTAGTGGGTTTGAGAACTTAAAAAAACAGGTTGAAAATATAAGAAAATTTAATGTACCTGTAATGGTTGCTGTAAATAGATTCAGTAACGATACAGAAAAAGAAATAGAACTTCTTATATCAAAATGTAAAGAGTTCGGAGTTGACATAGCCCTTAATGAAGTATGGTCTAAAGGCTCCGAAGGCGGAGTTGATATGGCCCGAAAGCTTATAAAACTTGTTGAAACAGAGGAGTCAAACTTTAAACCTATTTATGATGTAAGTAGTTCTATAAACGAAAAAATCAACACAATTGTTAGGGAAATATACGGTGGAGATACAGTAGTGTTTGAAGCAGCTGCTAAAAATCAGATGAAAAAACTTGAAGAATTAGGCCTTGATAAGATGCCCCTATGCATTGCTAAAACTCAATACTCCCTATCTGATGACAATAAACTTCTTGGAGCTCCAAAAGGTTTTAAAATTACAATAAAAACTGTAAGAGTCTCTGCAGGTGCAGGATTTATTGTATGCGAAGCTGGCACCATAATGACCATGCCAGGACTTCCTAAGGTTAGCGCCGCAGAAAAGATGGATATAGATGGAAGTGGAGTTATAACAGGATTATTTTAGACATATGCTCATATTATGTTGAAAAGATAGAGAAAGGAGTACATTATAATGTTATTAGTTGATAAAAGCGTTAGAGAATTCATTGACCAAACCTCCCAAAATTGCCCCGTACCAGGAGGGGGAAGCATTGCCGCACTATCAGCTGCATCTGCTGCAGCACTTGTTTCAATGGTTGCAAGTTTGACTATTGGTAAAAAAGGTTATGAAGATAGTGAAGTCATGATGAAAGAAGTTTATGAACAAGCCAACAAATATAAAGAAAGATTTATAGAGTATATAGATGCAGACTCTGAATCTTTTCATGGAGTAATGGATGCCTTCAAATTGCCAAAAAACAGTGATGAAGAGAAATCTGCAAGAAAAGAAACTATTCAAAATGCATTAAAGCATGCATCAGAGACTCCATATAAGATAGCAGAAGATGCGTATGCACTTATGGATTACTCAGAAAAGGCAATAAAACACGGGAATAAAAATGCAGTAACTGATGGTGCTGTATCAGCTATGATGGCAAGAAGTGCAGTTCTATCAGCTCTTTACAATGTAAAAATAAATCTATCCTCAATCAATGATAGTGAGTTCGTAGCTCGATTTGAAAAAAAAGTATCTACTCTTGAAAAAAATGTAGTTGAAAGAGAAAAACAACTACTAAGCAAAGTAGTTTTATAATAGGGATAGATCCCCATAGCCATCAACCTAAGGTAAATCATAATTTGCCTTAGGTTGTTTTTTAATATGCTTATCATACTGAAAACTATATTTAAAATAATGATAGTGATGTAATTATAAATACATAAATAATTTGGGAGGCTAAATACAATGTTTGATAAAAATTATAAAATAACGGATAAAACAGTTTGGCAGGGACGCACTGATAGTGAAACCAACTATGATGCTTTTAGATGGCATCAATGTGTAAAGATAATAGATTTAAAAAGAGATGATTTAATTCCCTACACCGGTAAACTGGGATTTGCTTTTATTGGTTTTTGTTGTGATGAAGGTGTAAGGCTTAATAGTGGCAGAATAGGGGCATCAAAGGGTCCTAAAAGTATAAGAAAAGAATTATCTAACCTTCCATGCAATTTTTCACAAGAAGTTAAACTTTTTGATGTAGGAGATATATTATGTGAAAACTGTACCCTTGATGAAAGCCAAGCTCTTCTATCAAAAGCAATCGAAAAGATTTTAAATTTAAATCTTTTTCCTATTATTTTGGGCGGTGGTCACGAAGTTGCTTTTGGAAGTTATATGGGTACATTAAATTACTTATCACAAAAAAGCCAAGAACCTAATATCGGGATAATAAATTTTGATGCTCATTTTGATTTAAGACCTTATACAAAAGTGACCAGTTCCGGAACAATGTTTAGACAAATAGCAGATATTTGTAGTGATAGGGATCTTCAATATTCTTATTTGTGCATCGGAGTTCAAAAGCACAGTAACACCATAGATCTTTTTAAAACAGCTGATAGACTCGGTGTTAAATACATGCTTGCGAAAGATATAATAGATAGTGACAGTTGGCCGCTTATGGAGGAAATAGATACTTTCATAAAATTTAAAGATTATCTATATGTAACTATATGCTCCGATGTATTTTCTACAGCTTTTGCACCAGGAGTAAGTTCGTCACAACCACTTGGTCTCGATCCTGAACGTGTATTAAAGTTCCTTAAATACATTTTAAGGTCAAATAAAGTAGTAAGTTTTGATATAGCTGAGGTTTCGCCAAGATTTGACCAAGACGACGTTACAGCAAACTTAGCAGCTGTATTGATTTTTTCTGTTATCAATACACTTTGTGAAACAAATAGTTTGTCTATCTAAAAGTTGTTACATATTAATAATAAATTTGAGTTTACCAAGTCTGTGAATCAGTTTTTTTTAAATAATTTATCGGAGGTCTTTAAATGAAAGAAAAGATGAGTACGAAGACTTTGGTTTCAACTTCCGTTTTCATTGCAATTGCAGTAATTCTAAGATCAATTAGTATAATGATCCCAATTGGTGGTGCAGGGGCTGTGAGAATTAGCATTGATGGTATTTTCTATATTCTTCCTGGAATTATTTTCGGACCAATTTATGGGGCACTTTCTGGTGGTCTTGTGGATATTCTTGCATATATTATAAGACCTCTGGGACCTTATATTCCACTATTTACTTTAATGACAATGCTCGCAGGCTTTATTCCAGGACTAATATGGAAACACACAAAATTTACTAAAGTTACAAAACAAGTGAAATACTATATTACTTGTTTTGCAACTTTAGGATTAATAGGAATTGTTAATACTATTGTAATATTGCTATTTCCAAAATCAAATTTAGGCAAACTTATATTTTCGCTTGGAAAGAAAACTCAGTTTATTGGCATTGGACTCGAGATTATAGCACTGCTTGGTTTTGTAATTTTGGTTATTAATAATGTGATTAAAAGAAACAATAGTGAAAATAAACTATATGATAACTATATTAAAATGATTTTAGCAATAGGATTGCCTGCAATTGTAATTTCATCTATTAACACTTATTTTCTAATATTATTTATACCAGGGCTTTCTAGTGTAGGTTTTATGGTTTTGTGGCTTCCTAGAATTGCAGAATCATGTCTAATGATAATAATTCAGTCGTATATAATATCTATCCTTTTAAATGTTTATGAATTGGTGTTTAGAATAGATCTTAAATGTTAATTTAGTAATAATCATTGATGATTATATTAAAAAACCACACTCCTAATAATATAGGAATGTGGTTTTTTAATACGTTCTTACTTTATACTATGCAGTTATATTTGTTGCTTCATCTCTTTTATCTTGTATCAATTTTTGCACTTTATCTGCATGCCCCTTCATTGATATAGATATGAATAAGAATACAACTAACATTGCTGCAAGGACTATTACATCTTTTGTAAATACGCCATAATCAATACCTGATATTACTTCTCTTAACCCAGATACTGCATAAGTAAATGGCATAAATGGATTTAAAACCTTAAACAAATTAGGTACAACTTCTATTGGGAATGTACCTGCACAAGAAGTAAGTTGAAGAATTAATAATACAATTGATATTAATCTCCCTGCTTGCCCAAGTAAGAATACCATGCATTGAATAATCGCTATAAACACATTTGATAAGAAAATATTAAACAAGAAATACAGTAGTATATTACTTGGTCTAAGACCTAATAACATTACAGCTCCACTTGCAAGTACCGCTTGCATAGCTCCTATAGCTCCATATGATAAGAACTTACCTGCTACTACAGAAGCTGGGCTTGCTGCAATATCTGCATCTACCTTATCTGTAATTACAAAGAACATCATTAAAGCTCCTACCCATAATGATAGTGGAATGAAATATGGAGTAAATCCTTCACCATAAGTCTTAACAGGGTTTATTGGCTTTTGATCCATAACTACTGGCTGCGAGAATGTCTCTCCCATAGTTTTACTATCATTTTTCAAGCTACTACTAAGGTCCTTATGACCATCTGCAAGCTTTTTGTTAAGTTCTTTAGAACCACCTGCTAACTCTGTCATGCCACCATCTAATTTATTAGTACCATCATCTAACTTGTTTACCCCATCTTTTAGCTCAGGTAATTTGCCATTTAAAGTACTAATTCCTTTTGTAAGCTCTGCTGAACCTGCATTTAGTTTCGATGTTCCATCTGCTAAAGCTGGCATCTTTTTACTAAATTGTGCTAGCCCTCCTGATAAAGCTCCTGAGCCTCCCGATAAAGCTCCTGAACCTACCGCTAACTTCTGCACGCCTCCAGTTAAAGCTGGGATTTTATCATTAAGCTCTGAAATCCCTCCTGATAAAGCTCCTGAACCTGCAACTAACTCCTGCACGCCTCCAGTTAAAGCTGGCATTTTACCATTAAGCTCTGAAAGTCCATTACTGAATTTACCATTCATACCATCATATAGATGATTTAGACCTCTACTAATTTTAGCTGCACCGCCCGCTGCTCCACCTGTTTTTTCTGCAAACATTCCAGCCCCTTTTGAAAATTCTTCTGCACCTTGTGCAAAGTCATGCGAACCCTTTACAAAGTCTGAGGATCCATCCTTTAATAGCTTAGATCCTTCTGCTACTCCATGAGCACCCTTTTGAAGTCCATTCATCATCGCTACGTTGTTTTCATCTGTAGCATTTTTATTTAATGCAGTTAATGTAGCTGAAACGACTTGCATATTTGCATTATCCTTTGCTTCTGGATGATCTTTAAAATATGATTCCAGCTTTTCATTTGCTTGTTGCAATGCCACTTGATATTTTTTACTATTATCTACTAAACCATCTACTCCGCCAGCAACTTTTGCACTGCCCACGCTAAGATCACTCATGCTATCTTTCATTTTATCGTATCCACCACTAAGCTCTTTTGATCCACCATTTAACTTAGTTGATGAATCATTTAACTTAGTTGATCCCTCTTTAGTTCCTGCAAGTCCTGAAGCAAGAGTTGCTGCTCCGTCTCTAAGTTCTTTAGTTGGAGGTACCATTTCAGTCGCATATTTATCATTAAGCTGTTGTACCCCCGTTACCATAGTTGATACTTGCTTATTAAGCTCCAATAAGCCATTATTGAGCTTATCTGCACCACCATGAAGTTTTTGTACTCCTGTTCCCATAGATGGTACTTGGTTGTTAAGCTCCGATAATCCATTATTAAGCTGCGATAATCCATTATTTAGCTTATCTGCACCGCCATGAAGCTGATTTACCCCACTTACCATTGTAGGCACTTGAGCTTTAAGCTCCCCTAGCTTGCTAGTTAATGTATTAGAACCCACTAGTAATTTCCCTACTCCATCCATCATTTCTGGAACATTACTTTTAAGTTTCCCGGTTCCATCTTTTAACTGATGCGTACCATCTTTTGCGGTAACTACACCGTCAGCGAGTTTTTTGCTTCCATCAGCAGCTTTTTTCATACCATCTTTAAGTTCATATAAACTATCAAACACTGCTGTTGCGTATTCTTTTGACATACTTTTGGTTAGTTCTGATTTAAGCTGATCTAAAACTTTACCATTGATTTGTGCTGCTAAAAAATTCCTCTTTTCATTTGCACTATATAATATAGTAGCTTGTTCTGGTTTACCTTTAGTCGAACTTAAAGCATTTTGCGAAAAATCTTCAGGAATTACGAACATGGCATAATAACTCTTTCCCTTGACTCCATCTTCAGCTTGCTCTTTTGTAACAAACCTCCAGCCTACTGCTTCCTTATCTTTAAGATTATTTACTAAATCTTGACCGTAGTTAACTTTTTTTCCGTCCTTTAAGCTTCCTCTATCTTGGTTTACCACAGCCACTGGCATATCCTTAATTCTAGCATATGGATCCCAAAAAGCATCAAGATAAAGTAAACTATACAAAAGTGGAACTATAATAATTGCTACTACCGATACTCGTATGAATCTATTTTTAAATATACTTGAGATATCTCTCCAAGCTACTTTTAAAAAGTTCATGTTATCACCTCATCCTTTATATATATAATTATTTTCTACAACAGTTTTAACAACATTAATTTATCAACTGACTAGTCAGTCATATATGTATATTTTACATTTTTTTTTCATAAAGTCAATGTATTTTTTGTTAACAAAAGAAGTAAACGTGCTCATTAATTTTATAATTTCATTTGAAATAAAAAACAGCAAGATATTCTATTATCTAGAATTACCTTACTGTATATTTTTACTTTATTCCATTTAGTAGGTGCTCCATAAAATTATCTGTAATTTCATCTAATTTCATACTATCATTTTTAATAACATTATAAACGGCTACTGATACTAAGTTTCCAAAATACATATATGTTAAAAAAGAAGATTCACATTTTTTTATAGCTCCCTCAGCCATAGCACTTGCTAAGAATTTTTCAATATCTTCCATATAAGCCTTTAGCATTTCTCTAAGCTCAGTATGTCTTATTTTCCCTCCCCATGCTTGACTCATTATAACCTTAAATAAATCCCTATTTTCATATGCCAATTTTAACTGATCCTTGGTTAGTTCTCTTAATTTACAGGTATAGTCTCCCTTCCCTGTAGTAATTTTTTCTATTTGTTGCCTAAGTAAGCTTACTCCCTCTGTAATTATGTATTTAAAAACCTCATCCTTACTTTTAAAATAATAGTACACCGTACCTTTAGCTACTCCAGCATTTGCTGAAATCTCATCCATAGTGGCTCCGTCATATCCATTAGTAGAAAAAGTTTTAATTGCAGACTGAAATATAGCTCTTTTTGTTTTATTCATTAACTCACCTCAACTTATCAATAAATTTATCTTATATAGTTATTTTAGTATTAAGGAACATTAAATCTTATTTCAAATATCTTAATCGATATTTCAATAATACTATACTATATCCCTATAAATTGAAAGTATTTTTATCATTATCTAAAATTAACTTTTCAATTTTTAATTTTCCTAAAGTATTAAAATATACAGTATGTCATTAAATCATCTTCTGCGAATCTTCAATTTCAACGACTTCAGAAGGAGATTTAGAATTCCGCTGAAGCTTTTTTTATTGTAGTAACTACCCACACTTATAGAAGTTGGGCGACTTTCCTTCTGAAATTTCGTTAACCGTTCATTTCTATTTTTCCCATTTATGTAATATATGTTTCTGTTAAAATCAAATATTAATTTAAAAATTTAATAAATTAGATTATTTAATACAATATATTAGTAAGTGATTAATAATTTTGTGAATATAATGGATTAATATATTAATAATGGATATACTATGATTTATAAGTTATAAAAATTCATAATTAAAGGGTGATAATATGAGAATACCAAACCACATCGGAGTAATTCCCGATGGAAATAGAAGATGGTCGGTAGATAATGGTTTATCAAAAGATAAAGGGTATTCCTTTGGACTAGATCCTGGTCTGTCTTTGTATAAACTTTGCAAAGCTGTGGGCGTAAAGGAAATAACTTATTATGGGTTTACTACTGATAATACAAAAAGACCACCCTTGCAGAGAGAAGCTTTTGCTAAAGCTTGTGTAGATGCAGTAAAACTTTTAAGTACACAGGATGCTGATTTATTAGTAGTAGGAAATAGTGCCTCACCTATGTTTCCTAAAGAACTACTTCCTTTCACCTCACGTAGAACCTTTGGTAAAGGTGGTATGAAGCTAAACTTTCTCGTAAACTATGGCTGGGAATGGGATCTAAGTAATCTAGATCAAAACAAAAGTAGCAAAAGAAGTAATATATTTAATTGCATAAAAACTAATGATATCTCTAGAGTAGATTTAATTATTCGTTGGGGTGGAAGAAGGCGTCTTAGTGGGTTTTTGCCTTTACAATCCATATATTCTGACTTTTACGTTATAGATGACTTTTGGCCTGACTTTAAACCGGAGCATTTAACAAATGCTTTACATTGGTATGATGATCAAGATGTAACACTCGGTGGTTGATGTATATAAAAAAATAACTAAGTTACCTATTTTGAAATAGATATAAGTTTTTAATAGACTATATCTATTTTTTTATATGCTAAAATATGATTATTAGATTAAATCACCGATATATTTATTATCTAAAATGAAGCACACAACTAAACATTATAAGTGGCAGCTCTAGTTATATGCTCTGTGAGTCCCTCAAAAACTAATCTGTAAATCTTTTATTTTGATCAACTACCTCATATGCGTAGGCTTCATTTTTTTCTTGTCTTATGCTTCCATTATTATTAATTCCCGTAACTATTGTAGGTATGTTTACTAACTTGATGTCTGTGCCTTCAATTTCAACATACCTTTCTAATCCATCTTTAGATAATTTTTTATTACCTAGTTCTCTTGACTTCATACTCCCCACATTTCATCTCTCCTTTCAAATATTATGCTTTCCATTTACAAATGCTTATATACTTAATAAATTCTAAAAATATTTTATTTACTGGATAATATTTTTAATAAAAAGAGATGCTTTTATTTTTCAAAAAAATAAAAACGCTTGTCATGCGTTTTCATTGAATGGATTTATTAATCGTCACCTGCTGTGCTGCAATAACGACTTTAGAAGGATATCCCCTTTAAATTTTTCTAGTCCTATTCGTTGAATGAAATTTCCTAGTTTTTCTCCCATATTTCCATTAACCTTGTAATATTCCATTAAGGTATCAACCACAATCAATACCTTTTCTTCTGTTAATCTATCTACAATAATATCAGCTATCCTAGGGTTAAATCCACCACTACCACCTGCGACTATCATGTATCCTTCCTTGTCACCTATTATGCCTAAATCCCTAGCGTATACACTAGTGCAAGCATTCCTACAACCAGCTACTCCAATCTTTGTTCTACAAGGCATCTCCATTCCATGGTAACGCTTATCTAAAATCATTCCAATTTTCAAGGAATTTTGTTTCGCTCTTTTGCAAAATGCTGCAGGGCACATATGAACATTTTTTACAGAGTTTAGGGATTTAACTCCTGGCTGCATACCTAATTCTTCCCACACTTTTGCAACATCTTCAGATTCTAGTCCTAATATTGCAATTCTCTGCCCTGAGGTCATTTTTAAGATTCCTTTATATTTTTCAGCTACTTCAGCTATTTTTGATAGCTGTTTTGAGGTTATAAATCCCCCCGGGATATGAGGCGTTACACCATAAGTTCTTTTTCCATCTCTTACTTTTTGAAGTACAGCATATTTAGGTTCCATTAAATTTCCTCCTATTCCATGGGGATCGTAACAACCATTAATTATTATATTGCTCTTTATGTTACTTTCTTGTGATTTGATTTGTTCCTATTATACCATTATATTCTAACCCTTTAATGAAATTATAAGTATATTCCTCATTAGAATTTTCAATAAACGCTTTAATCCATACATGTCTAAGCATGTAAAATATATTTACATCTCCATTTACCATTTCCCAATAATTTTTATGAATACAGCTTGTAGTTTCCCATTCAAATATGTCATTTTCAGATTTTATAACCCTCATTACTCTATCACAAGGCATACCTTCTAACAAATAATTATTAAGGGCGTTAAATACTTCTTCTGGCCTTCCTTGCATTTCTTTTACTTTTAAAGTTTCTCCAACAGTTTTACCTTGCTTTGCAAAACATGCTTTAGCAATAACTTCTGCTTCTTCTCCATAATTTTTAATCATTTCTGTTATTATAAATGCTGTTCTAGTTTCCACTTTTCCGATTTTATCCTGTAACCAGCCATGAATATTAGATACATCAATTATATCTTCTATATTTTTCGTGGTATCTATTGGACTTCCGTAAGCCGCTGATTTTTGGGCAACATCTTTTGCATTGTCACCGTATTCATCTATATAAACTTTTCTTAAATTTGTCTCTAAATCCTCTGCTAATAAAATTTTACTAAATAACCAGGTGTGAATAGGTGCTAAAAAAGCGCTCATTATTATTCCTCCAATATCTATTTATTCTTTTAAGTCATCTCCTGCGGAGCTGCATTAACGACTTCAGAAGTAGATTTATACTCCCACTGAAGTTTTCTATTTGTTATGGTATGTAACTCCCACTTATAGCATTGGGAGACTTTCCTTCTGAAACGTCGTTAACTTATAATTTAATGATACTATATTTAGCCAATACTTACGGTAACTTATGTTACCATAACCATATCCCTATAAATTAATTACTATTTCAGAAATGGTTAATTATATTTTAAAAAAATAAAAAGAGCATTAAAGCTCTCTTTACTAAATTAGTTTTATTATTCTTCAGCTCTTATTGCTGATTTGCGTTTTGCCTTCTTCATATCAGATGCTTCTATAGTCTGTGGTTTTTTAGGCTTATTGTCTTTTTCTTTTGCTGGTGTCTTCATTTCTTTATATGGCATAAAATCACTCCTTCATAAAGTATTTTTTACTTTTAGTACAATTTTATTCATATATTTATTTTTATTTAATGTATTTTTGAGGATTTTTAGGCTCACCATTCTCTCTTACCTCAAAATGCAAATGAGGTCCTGTACTATTCCCGGTACTTCCTACTTCTCCTATTTTCATACCACCCTTTACTACTTCACCTTTTTTTACAGTAATGACACTACAATGTGCATATGTAGTTTCTATTCCTCCGCCATGGTTGATTTTTATCACATTACCATACCCATCCTGCCAAGCTGCATAAGTGACACTACCATCTAATGCCGCACTTATTGTTGCACCAAAACTCGCTGCTATATCAACTCCTTTATGCATTTTTCCCCAGCGCGCACCAAATCTTGAACTTATACTACCTCTTGATGGACTATTTATAGCTTCCAATCGAGGTGTTATTGGGTTATTAGTTCCTACCAATATTTCTTTGTTTTGCGCTGGTGTTATAGTATCTTCTTTTAAGACCTTTTCAGATATGATATTATTGTTAATGGCTATTACTTCGGTAGTAACCTTTTTCATTCCATCACTACCTTCATGACCTACCTTTTTAACACCATTCATTAGTTTACTTGAAGATTTTATAATTGTAGTAGGGTATATCGCTTGTTCTTTAATTATATTTCCTACTGTCTTTACAGTAATTAATGGAACTTGTGCTTTATTGTTATATTTAATTAATTCCTTAATAATTTCATTATTTTCATATAAGTTTCCTGTTTTAACCTTAACCGGTTCATAACTAATTTTATTCTCTATATCTGTTTTTATTATGCTATTTAGCTTCGAACCCTCAGAATAATAATCTTTTACAGAGTTTAAAATTTCTTTCCCTTGATTTTCATTTGTTACATATGCCATTTTTCTATTATCTGATTTCATTAAAAATACGTCCACTACTACATTGGATTTTTTTAACATTACTTTCTTAAGGTAATCTCCACTTATAAACATAGCATCATCATTTACCTTTACTTTACCTAAAGTTAAACCTTTTATTGTAATTACATTCCCATATTTGGATTTAATTTCGGATTGCAATTCCTTATATGTTTTATTAAATTCATTCTTATTTTTTACAAATGTTATGGTACTGCTCCCTATACAAACTTTATAACCATAAAACCTATATACATTTAAATACACCATAGTAGCGGTAATCATAAGTGTTATAATTACCACACTTATATTCATTTTATTTCGTTTTAGAGCATTCAATATTCTACCCCCCGTAATACTTACTTAATATTACCTTTTATTACAAATAATATACATTCTTGAAACATTTTTTTTATTTGTATCTTTCACTGTATGGTATACTATATGTTGAATAATAAAATCCCTATAGATTAATACATTATATAAATAACCAGCAATTTTGTATTTTAAAATTATATTTCTATAATTTTAAAAGAAAGGTAGTGACTTTATGAGTACTTTCATGTTTAAGAATGAAAACTATAAATATACTCCTGTGAGTAATATCTTTATAGATAAGTTTATGCCTAGAGCTAGAGGAGAATTTGTTAAAGTTTATCTTCTTGGGCTAAAATATTGTACAACTGGAGAAATAGGTGCTACCTCTTCAGTTATAGCAAATACGCTTGGACTTCTAGAAACAGATGTTGTAAATGCTTGGAACTATTGGAATGATGAGAACCTAATTAAAATGACCCCCATTGATAATATGGGTAACTTTAATGTTGAATTCTTGGATTTATTAGATGTTCCAAGTGACAATATCCAAAACATAAATTTGCTTGAGGAATTAACCAATTCTTCAATAAAAGGTATGCTCCAAGATATTGAAAAACTATTAGCCAAACCTCTTTCACCGAAAGAAATGACCATGTACCTAAGTTGGCAAAAAGATTATAATTTCCCCCCAGAACTAATCCTTTTATTAATTCAATATTGTGTATCAAAAGGTAAAGTTGACTATAGATACATTGAAACCATTGCAATTGCATGGCACGATGCTAATATTCGAAATATTGAAGGTGCTCAATCCTATATAAAAAAACATGAGGATAAATGGATAAACATCAGAAAAATCTTAAATTACCTAGGAATAAAAGCTCCAGAAATAATGAAACCTCAAGAACAAATATTAGATAAATGGATAAATGTTTATAAATTTTCTCTAGAAATTATATATAAAGCTTGCGATATTTGTTTTGATAGGCTTAGCCGCGCTGATTTTAAATATATCGATGGGATTCTAAATAGTTGGTTTAAAGACGGCATAAACTCTTTAGAGGATATAGAAAAAAAAGATAAAAAACGTTTAGTTACTAATAAAAAAACTACTGCCGGTGGAAAGCCTGCTAAGGGAAGTTTCAATGATTATGAACAAAGAGCTTATAATTTTGATGAACTAGAAAAAAAATTACTAGGATGGGATAATAATGATTAAAGGATATCAAACCAAAATATTAGCTATATATGATCGAATAAGGCAAGAAGAAGAGGCTGACTTTAGAAAAAGAAAAGTTCACATAGAAAAGACTCACCCTGAGATTATTGAACTAGATCACAAAATAGGTAAGCTATGTATAGAATTATCCATTAGTGCTTTGAAAAGTATTAACAATAGAGATGAATATTTACATTCTTTGAAAGAAAAAATAATAGATCTAAGAATGAAAAAATCTGAGCTATTAGTCTCTAATGGTTTTGATATGGAATACTTGAATTTGCATTATAGATGCACAAAATGTCGCGATACAGGTTTTATTGGAAATACTAAATGCCCTTGCTTTAAGCAAAAGGTTATAGATGTTTATTATACTAGTTCTGAACTTCAAGGTATGTTAAATACCAATAACTTTGATAATTTCAAATTAGACTACTATCCTTCTAGAAAAAGTGAACTTGAATCAGAATCTCCTAAAAAGAACATTGAAAAGATTTTATCTAGGTCTATGAGCTTTTTAAAGAATTTCAATACCACTGATGAAAATTTATTATTCTATGGAAGTTCTGGTACAGGAAAAACCTTTCTGTCTCATTGCATTACAAAGGAATTACTCGACAAAGGTTCTTTTGTAGTATATAGAACAGCCGAACAATTGATAAAGGCTTTAAAAGAAATTCGATTTAATGGCGACACCTCTTTAGAGGAACTACTAATAAATTGTGATTTACTTATTATAGATGATTTGGGTACTGAGCAAATTTCAGATTTTACTAAAACAGAAATGTTCAATCTACTTAATACCAAATTATTAAAACAAAAAAAAATGCTAGTGTCTACTAATTTAACTCTTGAAAATTTATTAAATACCTATACTGAGAGAATAACCTCCAGATTAATTGGGAATTTTACACTTTGCAAATTCTTTGGAGACGACATAAGAATAAAGAAAAATTTGAGTAACTCAAAATAATATAAAAATATGCACATTAATAAAAAGCACATATTACTATAAATGCGTTTGTCCTCATGAATTACTTCTAAGACCCTCAAATGCATTTTAAGTACTATGTGCTTTTGCTATCATATTTCTTTATCTTCTATTTTGATATATAAATGAATCATATAAGAATATTATTCATTTATAATTTTCCAGCTACCTTCTCAATCTTGTCCTTCAATTTTAAAAGCTCCCTTCTTATCTCCTTAAAGTTCCCAGAAACCAATTCCTTATTTCTAACTACAATCTTCCCATTAACTATTACCGTATCCACATTCCCTGCATTAGCTGAATATACCACCGCTGAATAGTAATCATATATTGGTTGCATATTTACTGATTTAGTTTCTATTAATGTTATATCAGCTTTTTTACCGACTTCAATGGATCCCACTTTATTTTCTAAACCTAATACCTTCGATCCTCCCATTGTTGCCATTTCTACTAATTCCACTGCGGGGAATAAGCTTCTATCGTTATTATATAATTTTTGTATTTTTCCAACTAGACTCATTTGAGTGATTATGTCCATGGTGTTTCCGCTCATTGGACCATCACTTCCTAGTCCTACATCTATACCTTTTTCTCTCATTTTTAATATGGGAGCCACTCCCTTTGCTCCTTTAGCATTTGCCCCTATATTATGACTTACCTTAACATTATGCTTTTTAAGTATATCTATGTCTTGTTCCTCTAAAGTTACAGCATGTGCTGCTATAAAGTTAGAATCCAGTACTCCTAAGCTTTCTACATACTCCACTGGGGTTAGCCCTAATTCTTCCTTATATTTTTCAAATTCGAAGTCCATTTCTGCTAAATGCATAGTAAAAGGCACCTCATATTTTTTAGATATTTCATAGGCTATTTTTAAACTTTCATCGCTATTGGTATAGGGTGCATGGGGTGCTATTCCTGGTGTTATTAATTCATGCCCCTTCCATTTTTCAATAAATTCTATAGAGTAATCTAATCCACCAAAGGGTTCCTCAGCATCTGGTGCTTGGAAATTTATAATACTATTACATAGTATTCCCCTCATATTTAACTCTGATGTTGCCTTTGCCACTTCATCTTCAAAGTAATACATATCACAATAGGTAGTTACTCCACCAAGCAACATTTCCGCCACTGCATATTTCGCTCCTATATAAACCAATTCCTTATTCACCAACATATTCTCTAATGGGAATAAATATCTTTTTAATCTATCCTTGCAGTCATCCGCTAAGCTTCTAAACGGAACCATAGAACCGTGGCAATGACAATTAATCATTCCTGGCATTAATATTCCATCTTCACCATCTATTATATTATATCCTTGAAACTTATTTTCTAAATCTGCTCCACCAACTGCCTTTATTTCATCTCCCTCTATTACGAGCGTACCATTTTCTATAACTTCTTTATCCTTATTCATAGTAATTATATTTACATTCTTTATTAAAATTCTATTATCTTCTATTCCTTTTTTCATATGCTAATACCACCAATTTTTTTATTTTATCTTTCACTACTTTCTTTAAACAATGAAACAATCTCCTGTTTTTTAACATCTATTAATCCTTTATCAGTTATCTTTAAAGCTGGGCTAACTGGTAGTGATAATGTACTAAATGACATTATTTCATTCTTATGGTCATATCCCAATTCCTTCATAGCTTTTCTTATTTCTTTTAACTGCGATGCTAAAACCTCTATAGGAACATCGCTTACTATTCCACCAATTGATAATGGTGCTGAACCTAGAATGTGACCTTTATTTGCCACTGCATATCCACCTTTGCATTTTATAACTTCATTAGCTGCTGCTATCATATCCTTAACATTTCTTCCCATTACCATAAGATTATGATGGTCATGGGCCCAAGTAGTAGCCACAGCTCCTTCTTTTATTATATTACCATCTACTATACCAAAGGCTTTACCCTTAGTTTTTCCGTATCTTTCAAAGACTACTATCAATGCACAACCCTTTATTTCCCATTGAAGTTCCCCATTTAATGATTTAATTATAACTTCTCCCTCTTCAGTGAAGGTTGTATCTTGCTCCACCTTCATTGTTCTACAAATAAGTTCTCCATTTAATATAGGAGTTTCCACCTTAAAATCTTCTTCATTTAAAGAATTTAACTTTATGCTATTATAAAATTTCCTAGGAAATCCTTCTTTTTTATTTTCTTTCACCTTTACAGTTTCTTTTGTGTTTATACCTTCTTTTGAATTTATTTGCGAATAACTATTCCCTTCACACTCTTCCTTATTATATATCACTTTCCCATTTTTATATACCGAGTGTATCTTAAACTCTTTAACATCTTCTAATAATATAAAGTCTGCCATCTTTCCTGGGGCAATAACTCCTCTATCTAAAAGTCCCATTCTTCTAGCAGGAGTATATGTAGATACATATATAGCGTTTTCTTCACTAATTCCCATATCCATAGCTTTCTTCACTAATTTATTTAAATGTCCACTTGTTAGCTTGTCAGCCATTACATCATCTGTAACCAAACAAAAGTGCTCATATAAATTATTATCCCTTAAATAATTCATATTTTCTTGACTCATAGATTTCTCTTGTATTTCTAAAAACATTCCACTACTTATTTTTTCTTCTATGGATTTTAAACTCTGCTGAGTATGATCTCCATCCACCCCTCTATATATGTACATAGCTAAATCTAACCCTTCAATCTTAGGACAATGACCTTCTATCGGAAAATTATTCTTTTCTCTCTTGATTAGATTTATAATTCTATTTATATTAGAATCATCCTCTTCTATTAAATCCTTAAAATTCATTACCTCTCCTAAACAAATAACCTTCGGGTATGCTAAAAGCTCACCAACTTCTTTATCACTTATAAATCCCCCTGTGGTTTCAAACTCCTTTGATGTTGATGGTACTGAGCTTGGTATTCCATAAAATATATCTATTTTTTCCTCTTTACTTATAAAAGCTATTATCCCCTCCACACCAAAAACATTAGCAATCTCATGTGGATCAGCCACCACCGTAGTCACTCCATGTGGTATAACAGCCTTAGAAAACTCACTGGGAATAATCATCGAACTCTCTATATGCATATGAATGTCAATAAGGCCAGGGATCATATAATTTCCATGTCCATCTACAACTTCTTTAGCACTTAATTTACCTTCATATTCTTTGCCTATATATATAAATTTTTCATCCATTATTGCTACATCTGCATTAATGAATTTCTTAAAATAACTATTATACACTCTGATATTTTTAACTATTAATTCAACTTCCATAATACACCTCTTTAATATATATTTCTCTATTTAAATTATGCAGACTTATTTTTCACCCTTATACCTGAATTTAAAAAATAACTAGTCTCAATCATAAAGATTTTGACTAGTTATTTATTTAATCTATATAATTAGTTCATAATTCTATTCCAAGTATCTATCCATTCACTCATTAATGGATTAACCACTTTATAATCTATAGTTTTAGCATTTTTCACTGTTGGGCCATAGGTTAAATTTTTACTTTCCTCTTCAGTCAAAGAAACCTTTTTATTTACTGGTGATTCACTTAAATTCTTAGCACTTTTATATTGAATCTCTTCACTTAAAACATAATTTATAAACTCATAAGCTAAATCTTTATTATCTGAATTCTTATTTATGTTTATTGAATTAAGGTTTAAATATCTTCCTGACTCTGGAGTTATAAGCTTTATTTCTGGTGATGCATTAGTAATCATTCCATAAGCAAAGTCAGCTGTTACTGCTACTGTTATTTCCCCACTAGCAAACATATTAGATAGGTCTGAAGATTTACTATAAGTTTTAACTACATTAGGCTTTAATTTTTGTAATTCTTTAAATGCAGCTACACCCTTGTCTTTAGATACATCTACTCCTGCTTTTTCTGCTGCTATATAAAGCATAGCTGGACCAAAGGTTGTTGTTATATCTGGTATAGCTATTTTACCCTTTAGTTCAGGCTTCCATAAATCTTCCCAAGAAGTTATTTCAAACTCTACTTCCTTTGGATTAACAGCTATCCCTATGCTGTTTAATGCATATGCTGGTCCAAATCCATCTTTTATTGTTCCTTTGCCCTTATCTACTACATTTTCACTATTAGGAATTTTACTGTAGTCAAGCTTTTCAAATACCCCTGCTTTTATTCCTTGCTCAGCATAGCTCTCAGCTAGGTATATTAAGTCTACTGTTGACTTTGGGTTGTTTTTAAGTTTTGTTAATCTATCAGAGTTATTACCTGTTTCTAATACTATTTTAACTCCATGCTTTTCTTCGAAAGGTTTAAGTACATTTTCTGTTAGCTTGTCTTCATTTAACCCAAAAGTTGAAATTACAAGTTTCTTTTTTTTACCCGATGCTGAAGATCCACCACTACATCCAACAAATACAGTTGCTAGCAATCCTAACGCTACCGTTACTACCAAAGATTTTTTTAACATATCCATTCCTCCTAATTTGCTCAAATTAATAATATCCATTTCAGCTTATACTAATACTATTTTATTTTCAGGTAAGTAAAGATCTATTTTATCTCCTTGAGAATAAACTACATCATTTTGGCTATTTACAACTAAATTTCCCACAGTGGTATTTACATTATACTGATAGGATTTCCCTAAGAATGTTCTTATTTCTACAGTTCCCTCTATAGTATTTGACGCTCCTATTGATGCTATAACTATATCATCTGGTCTTATTGTACCTTTAACTACTGCCTTGTCTATTTTAGGATTTTCCACATTAAACTTTAATCCTTTATTACTTTCATATAATCCATCTTGTACCTTCGTTAAATCTATAAAGTTTTCAAATCCGACAAATCTAGCAACAAACTCTGTGGAGGGATTTGAGTAAATATTTTCTGGAGTATCAAATTGCTCTATTACACCTTTGTTCATTACCGCCACTTTATCTGATATAGAGAAACACTCCTCTTGGTCATGGGTAACAAATAAAGTAGTAATTCCTAAGCTTTGTTGAAGCTTTCTTATTTCAACTCTCATCTTCAATCTAAGCTTCGCATCTAAGTTGCTTAAAGGTTCATCTAAAAGTAATAAACTTGGCTCTATTACTAACGCTCTAGCTGTTGCAACTCTCTGTCTTTGTCCTCCCGAAAGCTCCTTTGGATATCTTTTAGCATATTGATTCATATCTACTACTTCTAATATATCTTTTACCTTTTTCTTTATTTCATCCCTTGATATCTTCTTCATTTTTAAACCAAATGCTACATTTTCTTCTACTGTTAAGTGCGGAAATAATGCGTAGCTTTGAAATACTAATCCGAAATTTCTATTATGAACAGGTATTTTTGTATAATCCTTGCCTCCTAGCATAAACGTTCCATTGTTTGGCTCTATAAATCCAGCAATTACTCTTAATGTTGTAGTTTTACCACATCCACTAGGTCCTAAAAGAGATACAAGCTCCCCTTTTTTAATTCTTAAATTAAAATCTTGTAATATATTGTCTTTTCCATCATATGATACTGCTATATTTTTCAAGTTTATTAAATTCATGTGTTACCCCCACGTTTATTAGCATTATTTAAGGCCTATTACGAACATATTTTGCTTAAGAAAGACTATCTAATCCTAAAGTTTTTTCTACTATAAACATTATTCCAATTGTTATTAACATTAATATAACTGATAATGCTGATACGGTTGGATCATAGTTATACTCTACATAACTCATCATACTAATTGGCAAAGTACTTACTCCTGGTCCTGTTAAAAATATTGATACAGGCACATTGTTAAAGGAGTTTATAAATGCTAACATAACCGCTGCTATAATTCCTGAAGTTATATTTGGCATAACTACCTTAAAAAAAGTATTTATTTTTGTATATCCAAGACTCATTGCAGCCTCTTCTATTGAATAATCAAATACCTCTAAACTTGAACCAACAACTCTAATTATGTAAGGTACTATTACCAATGTATGACCTATAAATAAACTCATGTATACTGAAAATTCTAATTTTATTACTAAAAACTGAAATAATGCGAAACCAACAACCACTCCTGGTATTATTAATGGTGAAAAGAAAAAACTCTTTAAAACACCCTTTCCTTTGAAATCAAATCTGCTTAATCCGTAAGCTGCCGGTATTCCAATTAACAGTGCTAATACTGTAGACCCACAGGATACTAAAAAACTTACAAACATTGTATTCATAAACATATCTGATTGAAATACATTTGCATACCACTTAATGCTAAACCCCTTTGGTGGGAATGCAATATAACTTTCTGTTCCTATACTTGTTAACGCTATAATTACTAACGGTGCTAGTAAAAATATATATACTAATGCTACGAATATAGTAAGTAATTTGCTTTTTTTGCCTTTCATGCTATAATCCCCTCTTATCTAATCTAGACGCTAATAAGTTTATTCCTTTTATAACCAATAATGTTGTAACTATCATTATTGTTGCAACAACAGACGCCGCTTGCCAGTCACTTAAGGTCATCGCTTCTTGATAAATTAATGTTGCTAACACTGTATTTTTATTACCACCTAATAACTGTGGTGTAGTATAAGCAGTAAGTGCTCCTGTAAATACAAGGACTGTTCCAACTATTAATCCCGGTAAACTCAGTGGGAATATAACCTTAAAGAAGGCCTTCACTTTATTAGCTCCTAAACTTTCCGCCGCTTCTAATAAGTCATTATCTATATTTTCTAAAACTCCTACTAAAGAAATTATCATTAGCGGTGAAAATAAATAAACTGTACCAACTATGATTGCGCCTTCAGTATACATCATAGTTAAAGATTCATTAATAACGCCTAAGCTAAGTAACACTTTATTTATAACTCCATTTTTACCTAAAATACTCATCCAAGCAAAAGAACGAACAATTGAATTTGTAAGAATAGGGAATATGGTTAATGCCATGAATAACCCTCTAATCTTCTTTGAGGTTCTAGACACAAAATATGCTGTTGGAATTCCAATAACCATGCATATCGCAGATGATATTAAAGCAATTCTTAATGTTCTATAAAATATCTGCAGCGTATACTTATCTCCAAAGAAATTTAAATAATGATCTAAACTAAAGCTTCCATTAATATTAAAAGTAGGAATTATAGTACTAACTAAAGGTACTATAAGAAAATAAGTTAGTAATATTAAACACGGTACAAATAATACGTAAGTCCATTTTTTCTTCATAGGTTTAACTCTCCTAAAATTTCATCTTAATGATATTTTTGTTCGGTATATATAATTTATATTTATTTCACAAAGACAATAATGTGGCAAAATATTGATATTCGCCCAGAAAATACGAACATTAATTTATTTTAATTGCTTATTATATGTGTTTATGCTACTATAACGATCGAATGTTGTCAATATTTTTAATTTTTTCAAGACAAAAAATCAAATCACTCTAAATATATTTTGTTTATAAAGGCTATCCCTACCTTTTGAATCTTACAATTTTCCATCAAATATGCTGGACGTAAAAAAAGTCCTAAACAAATGTTTAGGACTTTTTTGGAGCTGGCAATAGGAATTGAACCTACAACCTGCTGATTACAAGTCAGCTGCTCTACCGTTGAGCCATGCCAGCAAAAATGGCGACTCAAAAGGGATTCGAACCCTCGACCTCCGCCGTGACAGGGCGGCACTCTAACCAACTGAGCTATTGAGCCATATATGGTGGGAACAACAGGGTTCGAACCTGTGACCCTCTGCTTGTAAGGCAGATGCTCTCCCAGCTGAGCTATGCTCCCATATATGTTTTAATGGTGACTCCTAGGGGAATTGAACCCCTGTTACCACCGTGAAAGGGTGGTGTCTTAACCGCTTGACCAAGGAGCCTTATTATTTTTCAATGATTCTTTTGATAAGAATCAAACTTATAAATTAGATGTTCTTTTATTAAACTATAACAGTTTAGTAAAAATGGCGACTCAAAAGGGACTCGGACCCTCGACCTCCGCCGTGACAGGGCGGCACTCTAACCAACTGAGCTATTGAGCCATATATGGTGGGAACAACAGGGTTCGAACCTGTGACCCTCTGCTTGTAAGGCAGATGCTCTCCCAGCTGAGCTATGCTCCCATGTATGTTTATGGTGACTCCTAGGGGAATTGAACCCCTGTTACCACCGTGAAAGGGTGGTGTCTTAACCGCTTGACCAAGGAGCCATACTAATTTGTCACTTTATTTATTATGGGCTTACGTCTTGCAACCCGACATAAACTATAATACCTAATTTTTCTTAAAGTGTCAACATATTTTCTTATTTTTTTTATTATTTTTTTTCTCAAAACACTCAACTCCAGTTAAATCAACGGTTCCCCTTATATAATTTTTTTTATGTTTTTTTGAAAATAACTGCCTTTTACTAAACAATCGCAAACAAATCCTATGGTTACTTTAAAACAAAATAAAAATTCATTTTCATCCTACTGATTTTAGGGTAAGATTATATGTAAGCACTTTATAATCTTAAAATATTTTTTCTCGAAAGGAGAGATTTTCTTGAAACATTCTCTTATAATAATTGGCGGAGGTGCCTCTGGTTTAACCTCTGCCTTAATAGCAAAAGATTTTGGTATAGATGTAGCAATAATTGAAGGAACCGACAGAGTAGGTAAAAAACTACTAACTACCGGTAACGGTAGGTGTAATATCAGTAATGTACATATAAATAATGATAGATATCACAGTGAAAATCCAAATTTCGCAGGTTATACGCTAGATTCTTTTACCATAAAGGATACTATAAATTTTTTCGAATGTTTAGGAATACCTTTAGTGACAAAAGATGGTGGTAAAATGTTTCCTATGTCATTGCAAGCCTCATCAGTACTTGATATACTACGCTTTGCTATAGACGAAAAAAAAATTCCACTATATACAAATACCAAAGCTAAGGAGATTATTAAAACAAATAAGGGTTTTAAAGTTTATAGCACAGATAATTCTACATATGAATGTGAAAAATTGATTATTGCGACCGGTGGTAAATCAGCTCCTAAAACGGGTTCTGACGGTTCCGGCTATTCATTGGCTAGGCAATTAGGTCATAGTATAATCTCTCCTGTACCAGCCCTTGTACAGCTTAAATTAAACTATAATAAACTAAAGGCTCTATCTGGAGTAAAGTTTGATGGCTTTGCGGAAATATTTATAAACGATAAATATGTTCAAAGGGAATTCGGAGAAATACTTTTCACAGATTACGGCATTTCTGGTCCTCCTATTCTTCAGCTTAGTAGAACTGCATCTTATGGTTTATCTAAAAATAGCAAGGTTTCTTTAAGTATTGATATGCTACCAAATATTAGCTACGAAGATCTAAAAGCATTTTTAAATAATCATTGGTCGGTATTCCCAAGTCGCTGCGTTCATGATTCATTCATCGGAATAATTAACAAGAAGATCATTCCAATAATTTTAAAAGAAGCAAATATAGATGACATTCATAAGCCTTGTTGCGATTTGGCCTCAAACGAAAAAAATGCTCTATATACTTTGTTAAAGCGATATCAATTTGATGTTTCAGGTACTAATTCTTTTGCAAATGCTCAGATAACTGCAGGAGGCATTAATACAAAAGAAATTAATCCCGAAACCCTAGAATCTAATATTACTAAGAATCTATTCTTTGCGGGAGAAATATTAGATGTAGATGGCGATTGCGGTGGTTTTAACCTTCAATGGGCATGGAGTTCTGGTGCTATTGCCGGCATCAACGCCTCCAAATAAAAAATAAGAGTGCGATCAGCATGAAGTTTCTCCTGCGTGAATTGAAATAAGAGTTTCAAACGTGAAAGTTGATTAAGAAATTCTAATATTTTGTAAATGTAAAATGCTCTAATGCTCACATTCGGCATACTGCCGGTTTGCTGGCCTTCCTTCCAGGAAGTCTCACGAGAATTTTATATTTACAAAACAAGAATTTCTAAATCAACTTTCAATGTTTCTGCACTTCTTATTCCAATTCACGTCCAGAGAAATTTCATACTATATCGTACATACTAAGATGTATCTAAGAGGTATGTCGAATAATACAAAAACTACTTGCGATTAACGATTTTCTTATATCCAAGTACTTTCTAAGAGAGTCAGCTCAGTTCCCTCTTCATTTATAATTTTATGTCTACATATTATCTTATCTTCTTCTCTTATAACCTGCGTGCTTACCTTTATGGTCTCTCCGTATGTTGTTTCCTTGATGTAAGTTACCTTAATATTCCTTAGTTCGTAGTTTACTACTATATCCTTAGGAACTGTTTCTAAAGCCCAAGCAACATATTTAACATTATTTACGTGCATATTCGTGTCAATATCACTATACCTAACTTGAAAGTTTTTCTCGCTATGCACTGTAGTTATTGGTACTATATCCTCAATGTCTATGGGTGTATTATTGCTATCATCTATACCATAAGCCTCATACATATCTTTCGTAATCCTTATTGGTCTTCTTCTGTCTGTATTTATTAAAATCCACACAGAACTCGCATGTCCTATTTTATTCCCTTTCATATCAATAATTTCATATTTCCTGTATGCATAAAATTTATTGAAAGAATGTGCAAAAGTTCTAATCTTTATAGTTTCATTTAATAAAGGATATGACTCCATTGTTATGTCCCATTTATATAACACCCAAGCTGATTTATTCTCTTTAAGATGTTCTATGCCAACTCCAAGCACTTCACTTTGATACATTGCCATATCACCAAGATAATCTATAATGCTTGTCATCAAAGCTCTTTTATGAATATCTACTTCATAATAATGAATATTATAATCTCTATCTGTAACCTCTGGCATTTTGCCCATAATACCCCTCCTATATTTCTCATGAGTACATAATATAATAACTATTAATTTCTACGCTTCTTAGTTTTCTTCATACTTAAAATAATACCAAACTAAACCAACACAGTAAACATTAACTGTATAGTATTAACATAAAGTTTGTTAAATTTTTATTTAGCTATGTAATTATTATCAAAATAGTGTTAAAATATTGTTGTCAGTATTCATTATGAAACTGAACTATAAATAAGGATTATGAATAGGACGACTTATATCCTTATGGAATAAGAGCGGGGGGAACACATGATTAATAATAATTCTATTAAACTTAGAAGAATAAAAACAAGTGAACTTACAACTATTGGTATGCTATCAGCTATTTGCATCGTACTTGGTTTAACTGGATATGGCTTTATTCCACTTCCTGGTGCCAAAGCTACTATCATGCACATTCCCGTTATTATAGGATCAATAATAGGTGGCCCTATGGTAGGAATGACTATTGGTTTAATATTTGGGATGTTTAGTATTATGCAAAACATAACAACTCCCAATTTACTCTCTTTTGCTTTTATAAATCCTTTAGTATCTGTATTACCAAGGGTTCTTATTGGTCTTACTTCTTACTATGTTTATAAACTAATCCACGTTAAAAATGATAGCCTAAGGATTGGACTCGCGACCGTTGTTGGTTCGCTAACTAACACTTTTGGGGTTCTTACTATGATATATGTTTTTTATGCGGCTAAATTCGCTGCTTCTAAGGGCATAGATCCATCTATTGCTGCAAAGACTATTTATGGTATAGGTATAATAAATGGTGTTCCAGAGGCCATCATAGCTACTGTAATTACAATACCTGTTATCCTCGCCATTAAGAAAATAAAGAAAAGATAAAAAAATAAAAAAACAAGACACTTAGCAATTGCTAAGTGTCTTAATTTTTTTATGCATTTAATGCAGTCATTAATTCTTCCAAATTAAGACCATGAACCATTGCTGCTTCTTCTAATGTTTCAGCTTGCGCTGAAGGACATCCTACACAACCCATTCCAAAGCTCATTAATACTTCAACTGATTCTGGATTTTGTCTTACAACTTCACCTATTGTCATATCTTTAGTTATTCTCATATTATCTACCTCACTTTATGTTAATTTAACCCTAATTCTCATTATATTTTATATGCTTAAATTTTACTAGTACGCACTTTTTTAATCTATAGTATGCACTTGTATACCTTAATATATATTTCCCACAATAATTATAATTCCCTATAATATAAAAACCATACATATTAAAAAAATAACTTTTGTATAATATGCATGTCTATATGCTATATTTCAGTTAACACCATTGTTTGATCTCTTTTAGGTCCTACTGAAACTATGGAAACTTTAACTCCTGTAAATTCTTCAATTTTCTTTAAGTATATTTTTGCATTTTCAGGAAGTTCTTCATAGCTTCTTGCATCAGCTATCTTTTCATCCCAACCATCAAACTCTTCATATACTGGCACGCATTTAGCTAAATCCTCTAAACTTGCTGGGAAATAATCTATAACACTACCTTCAAATTTATATCCTACACAAATTTTAATTTTTTCAAGTCCTGCTAAGGTATCTATTTTAGTTACAGCAAAGCTAGTAAGTCCCGAAACTCTTGCTGCAGTTTTTAATATAACAAGGTCAAGCCATCCACATCTTCTTGCTCTACCTGTTGTTACTCCAAATTCAAAACCTTTTTCGCGAATCCAGTCTCCTACTTCATCATCAAGCTCTGTTGGGAATGGTCCTTTTCCTACTCTTGTAGTATAAGCTTTCGCTACTCCTACAGCATTTGTTATCATAGTAGGTCCTATTCCTGCCCCAACACAAACTCCACCTGCAATAGTGTTTGATGAGGTTACAAATGGATATGAACCATAATCTATATCAAGCAAAGTTCCTTGTGCTCCTTCAAATAAAACATTTTTTCCAGACTTTATTGAATCGTAAACTTTAACTGATATATCTTTTACAAAAGGTCTCATTCTTTCTGCATACTCTAGGTAATCCGTATATATTTTATCAAAATCTAAAGCTTTTCCACCCAAAACTTTTGTTATTATATCATTTTTCATTGATAAACTAGTTTTAAGCTTTTCTTTAAAAACATCTTTTTTCATTAAGTCACAAACTCTTATTCCACTTCTTTCAAACTTGTCAGTGTAACAAGGTCCTATACCTTTTTTTGTAGTTCCGATGTCATTTTTACCTCTAGCTATTTCATATAAATTATCTAACTCTTTATGATATGGCATTATAACCTGTGATCTATCACTAATTATTAATCTTTCTGGAGTTATTTTTTCACCTAGTGCTTCTAAGTAATCAATTTCTGTAAATAGTGCTTCTGGGTCTACAACCACACCATTACCTATTACATTCAATTTATCTTTATATAATATTCCTGATGGTATTAAGTGAAGTTTATATTCCTTTTCTCCTACAACTACTGTATGACCTGCATTGTTTCCACCTTGGAACCTGACTACTACGTTAGCTCCCTCAGCAAGATAATCTGTCATCTTACCTTTACCTTCATCTCCCCATTGGGCTCCTAAAACTATAAATGCTGACATATAAATTCCTCGCTTTCTTTCAGTTCACAATAAAATTTCTTAACTACTAGTGTTAAGAAATTTTATTGTCTTCTATGTTTACTTCATGTTGAATTATACACTTTTAATATTCATATAACCAATTATTTAGATTAAATTCTTAGTCTTCTTTCTGAGCTATGTCTCTCGCTACTACAACTCCTGTTGTAGATGCTTGCATTAGACCTCTCGTTATTCCCGCTCCATCCCCTATTGTATATAAATTTCTAACAGATGTTTCAAACTTATCATCTGTACTAATCTTACTAGAATAAAACTTCACCTCAACTCCATATAGCAATGTGTTTTTGCTATATAAACCTGGTGCTATCTTGTCAAAAGCCTTTAATGCTTCCACAATAGACGTTAAGTGCCTTTGTGGTAATACAAAGCTTAAATCACCTGGTACTGCTGATTTTAAAGTAGGCGTCGTAGTTGATTTACCTAATCTGTCATAATCTGTTCTTCTTCCTTTTAGTAAATCCCCGAGTCTTTGAACCATTATCCCTCCACCAGTTAACATATTACCTAGCTGAGCTATATATTTCCCATAACCTATAGGTTGATTAAATGGCTCTGTGAAAGTAGTAGATACAAGCATCGCAAAATTTGTATTAGTTGTTCTAAGCTTTTGGTCGGAGTAACTATGACCATTTACAACTGCAATCGTGTTATCATCATAATATTCCGCTGACACTACTCCCCCGGGTTCATGCAAAAGGTCCTAACCTTGTTATCAAATGTATCAGAATAATATACTAATTTTGCTTCATATAAGTCCTTTGTTAGATGATCCATAACAGAATTAGGCACCTCAACTCTTACTCCAATATCTACTGCATTATTAGTAACCTCAATATTATGTTTTTTAGCTTCATTTGAAGCCCATTCCGCTCCACCTCTACCCGGCGCTGCTACAACATACTTTGCATCAACCTTAAACACACCATCTTTATTCTTTAATAATACTCCAGTAGCCTTATTATCTTCTATTAATATTTCTTCCACTTCACTAAGTTCTATAAATTCTGTATTTGTATTATCAACTAAATGATGGTACATAGATTTTAAAACTTCATAGGCAAGTTCTGTTCCTAAATGCCTTACTGGACATTCAACAAGACGAATATTGTGCTTACTTGCTTCATATTTAACTTCGTCAACTTTGTCACTATTAATCCCATATACCTTCTCATTTGCTCCAAATTTTATATATATATCATCGCAATACTTTATTAATTTTTTTGATTCGTCTTCAGAAAAATATTCAAGAAGTCTTCCCCCCACCTCAGGGCTTAGAGAAAGCTTACCATCTGAAAAAGCTCCAGCACCTGCCCAACCAAACGTTATCCCACAAGGATTACATTTAACACACTTTCCTGTGTCTCTAGCTGGACATTTTCTTTTTTCTATATTTCTTCCCTTATCAACTATAAGTACACTAAGTTCGGGTTTTTTATTAGAAATTTCTAGTGCCGTAAATATGCCCGCTGGGCCAGCTCCTACAATAACTACATCATAAAAATTTTTCATTTCATATTCCTCCTTGTATTACTCTGTAGGAAATAAAAACTATCAGTGGTCGCCATACTACTTAATGATATCAGAGCAGTATAAACCAGTCAATATAAAGTGCGAATATTAATAAATTATTTTAAGTAATAGTTCGTATATACATTATTTATATAAAATAAAAAATACACTTACCCATATTGAATAACTGTATTTTTTTGTCAAATAATCTTCCTTAAGACTATTTATTAACAAAACTTTTATAAACATTTATATTATCTAGAGACCTTATTCTTTCTGAAAATTTGCCTTCCTCTGTATCCCCTAAAGCCTTATTCATATCATACATTCTTGCATCCATTATATCTAAATGATGTAGCATTTCCGCTTCTGGTATCATAGGTTTTTTAGGGCTCCCATATTCTGCTTCATAATGATGAGCTAGCACCATATGCTGTAACAACATAGATACTTCAGTATCTGCTTTAACCTCAAGGCTCGCCGTTTCTATCATTTTAATTCCTTGAACTATATGACCTAAAAGTTGCCCCTCCACTGAATACTCGCTTACAATTCCAAGTTCACTAGCATTCATTTCATATATTTTACCAATATCATGAAGTATTATACCTGCATATAGCAAATCCGTATTTAGAAAGGTGTAAATTTCGCTTAATTTTTCTCCTGCCTTAAGCATGGTGGTTGTGTGATATAACAGACCTGATCTTATAGAGTGATGGTTAGACTTAGCAGCTGGATAATGCATTAGCTTTTCCTCATTATGCCCTAAAATATTAGTAACTATATTTTGAATATCTATATTTTTGATTTTAGATAAATAATTTAAAATATCATCATACATTTTTTCTGGTGAATACGGTGCCACTGCAACATAATCACAAATGTTTACTCCATCTTTTTCCTCAGTTAGTCTTATCGCTTCGATTTTTAATTGAAGCTTCCCTCTCCACTCATTTACCGTGCCCTTAATTTTCACTAAGATACTTTGTTTAAATGTATTTTCTAATTTTTCATTCCATTCCCAAAGTTTTGCATTTATATCGCCGGTGGCATCTCCTAAATTAAAATCCAAATATTTATTTGTGTTACTATTGTTGGAAACCTTGCTATCTACAGATTTTATAACATAAAAACCTTCAATCCTATCGCCTTTCTTCATTCCACTTATCTTCTTCATCTCCATATTTATCTCCTTATATTGTAATAAACTTATTATATCTAATACATTATGCCGATACAAGTGCTTAATATCTCTATGTTAATCAATTAGATTACATAACTTTAATATATCTTTCAATTATACATCAATATTGTTTCTAAAATTTAGAAATCCTTAAGTTAAGAAATATTTTTAAATTAACTTTTTTAATTATAATAAATTGGATATAAAAAATGAATGTATGGTTTAATAAAAATCATACATTCATCTATAATATTAATTTTTCCTGGTTTATATTAAATATACTTATTTTACTACTCTTTTTCCTATTATAAAATTACTTTTATAATATCCAGTTAATTCAGATATTTTTACAACATCACCAGTTTTGGGAGATTGTATAAATTTATTATTACCAATATATATTCCCCCGTGAGATGCTTGGGAAGGCGATGCTGGATTTGTCCTAAAGAATACCAAATCACCTTTTTGGAGACTATTTATATTAACTGAGGTACCTATATTTATTTGGTCCATAGTCGTTCTAGGTAAATTTATACCTATGTTTTTATAAGCATATTGTATAAGACCTGAACAATCAAAACCACCACTTACATATTTGCCATTAGAATTAAACTTCGCTGGTGTTGTACCACCCCATAAGTATGGCATTCCCAAAAACGTGTTTAATTGCGAGATTAAACTCTCTATATTTTTTGTTGCAGTACCTTGTTGTCCATTTGAATCATTTTCTATGACATCACCTCTACTTGGAGTGTCATTACCTAGGCTTACGTATGTTTTAGCTATATATCCCCATTGTCCGTTATACTTGATTTTATAGAAATCATTTTGTGTTCCATATAAATCCGTTTTTGCATTTAATTTTATTGTGCCCATGATATTGTCACCCATAGACGCCGTTTTTCTTACATTTAAACTTGATGCTGTAATATTACCTATTCCAGTAATCACACTGCTTGTACTATCTGTGTTTGTGCTTGTGTTTGTATCCTGTGCTGTTGTAGCTTTCACATATTGCTCACTTACATAACCTGTTTTGCCACCATAATTTATCTTACAAAAACCATTTGATTTTTCATACATTGTCACTTTAGTTCCGCGTGTAATAACATTAGCAACAGAATAATTTATCCCGAATCCTGTTCTTACATTTAAATAATCTGTTGTTATTGTTCCTGACGTCCCTGCTCCATTTGTTGTACTCGTAGAACCAGACGTATTTGCCGATATTTTTATATATGAGCTATGTACATATCCAGTTTGTCCTTTATAATTTATTTTATAGAATTCCCCTTCTTTACCAAGTGTCTCTACCTTCGTATTTCTCGCAAGAGAAGATATAATTGATGATGAAATTGATGATTTTTGCCTGACATATAATGAACTTGCAGTCACCGTTCCATTATCAGCGAATACAACATGTGAACCCGCCATAGTTAATAACATTGCTATAAAAGCTACTCTTTTTTTCATATGCTTACCTCCTATATTTTAAATGAATATAAATTATCGAAATATGTAAATTATTTCTAATGTAAATGTTTTATTTTTTTCTCCTAGAGTTTTACTTGCATTTTTATTCTCTGCAATATTTTCCAGGAAATATTTTGAGAATTTAGCTTATCTACTTATTATAAACTAGTACTATTCATATTTTTACATCAATCTTCCCCTTTAATTTAAGACTAATACCAATGTCACAAATTTTTCCTTTTTTTTGTACAATACCATTGTAACAGAAAGTAATAATTTTTTATATACATATAATTTATAAAAAACCACTGATTTTCATGACTTTTACCTGTATTCCACTTATTAAATCAAATAAAACGAGGATATAATTATACAAATAATCTTTATATTTCTCAATTCAATTACGTGGTAATATTTGTTAAAATGTATTATAATTATTATTGTGTCACAACATTCCATTTAGCATCTATGAGCTTATTTTATGTAACACGAATCTTGCGAGGTGATAATTATGCCCAGAGGAAGAAAGAAAATTGAAAATTCTAAAAGTGAATTGATTCATGTGAGAATAAGTGAAGAACTATCAAACGCCCTAAAAAGTTTTTGCAAGGCAAGTAATATAAATAAAAGTGAAGGAATAAGACTCCTCCTTGAAAGTATTCTGAAATAAATGCTACACTAAAAAAGTAGTTAAGATATAACTCTCAACTACTTTTTTACTATCATTTTAAATTATAATCCTCGGTGCTGAAATGTCGTTAAATCATCACCTGTGGTGCTGCAACAGCTCCGAAGGAGCTGCATTAACGACTTCAGAAGGACGTTTATACTCCCTTTGAAGTTTTCTCTTTGTTATGGTATGTAATTCCCACTTATAGAAGTGGGAGACTTTCCTTCTGGAATGTCGTTAAAAGTTCTTGCCACAAGCAACAACTCGTTTGTTACCTTTTATTAATTTGCTTTTATCTATTCCAACTTTCACTTTTATCTTTTTCATTTATATTCAACCTCACCTTATATATAATTACACTTCTAGTGCTAATAAAACACGATTGTTTCCTCTTATTTGTTCTGTCTATCAGTATTATTACCCAATATTTATAATATTAATCAATCCGTTAAATATAAAAGCCTGGAGATAGATTTCTCTACCCTCAAGCTACGTTTTACTATATTTCTATTCATTTACTATTCCACTTTATAACTCACCGTCTGTCTACTTTAGCTATGCTGAACGTACAAAAAAGCACCAGCAGTTATGCCAGTGCTAAAAAATATGTGTTTTCATATTACAAACTTGGAGCTGAAAAAGGGGATCGAACCCTCGACCTACGCGTTACGAGTGCGTTACTCTACCAACTGAGCTATTTCAGCATACACAAAACAATTTAAACTAATACCTATACATGTTTTTATTTAATTGCAACCCATTTATATCTTTAAATGAATTAGTAGCAATCAAAATAATATCAACTAATACCCATATTCCAAAACCACCAAATGTTAAAATCATTAAAATTCCCGTACCTATTTTACCTACATAAAATCTATGAATACCAAATGCCCCAAGAAAAATACACAGCAATAAAGCAACTAACCAGTTTTTTTCACTAATAATCCGTTCACCAGTCGTATTAGGTTGAATTAATAAATTAATCCCACATATTTTACAAAAATTAGAGCTATCTTCATTTTGAGATCCACAACTAGGACAGAACATTAAATCACCCTTATTAGCTTAATTTGAATGCCTTTCTTACATTTTATCATATATGGTATCATTTTACTATATGTATGAGATAAGTGTTTTTAAAATAATTATGATTTTTAAAGTAAAAAGGAGTGACGAAAACGCCACTCCAAGCTATAACGACATATCTTTCACACAATTAAGTTTTTTCATATACTCACTTTCAACAGAATCTATATCCCTCTCATTTGATTTTTTAACAATAACTGCATCGTTGATTTGTGGAATTGAATTTGGCATAGCACCTTTAAAAAGCTCTCCAACTATATTACCTATATAATTTTTAACTTCAGGGTTATCTAAAATATTTGCAATATCCACTGTATCTAGCTTCTTAACTTTATTGCCGTAGTCCCTGTAAAATCTCAGAGCCTGCTTTATAAGTTTAGAATTATTAATACCTTTCTTCTCCATATTGCTCACATAATTAATTAAGTCTTTATCTGTTTCCTCTCCTAGATTTGATGATACAGTTTTACGGAGTGCTCCCATAATTATTGACCTGCTACTGTAGTTGCAGCAACTTCTTTATTTCCATCTAAGTATTCAAGTACTAGCAATTCTTTATATCTTTCAGCGAACAGTATAGAATTTGCACATTGAGGGTTTTTATTATCTATAAGCTTTGGCTCAGTTTTTATGAACTCTGTTTGTAAATATTCTAGTAGTAACTTTGCAGGTCCACCTATTATTCTTATATCTTTACAAGTATTTGGTTTAAAAGAACTATTAATTGAACTTATTGCTTTCTCCACATATGGTCTTAACACTAAATCTTTAATGTCTTTTAATACATTTGCTTCCCCAAAAGGTAGTTCGTCATCTTCTAAATATTCGATAGCATCTGATATATCATAATTACCATCAGATCCGTCAGCAGAGTTGAACTTAGTGAGTAATGATTCTATTGTTGGCTCAAACCCATGTTGTGCAAAACTACTAGCCTTAGTCATTCCAAGCACCTTGTTACCAAATTCATCTTTCTCATATTTCCAATGAGATACATCTAAAGTACCACCACCAAAGTCAAGTAATAACATTGGATAAGTAAATGTTTCCATGGTTTCAGCACTTAATGTACCTCCTTGTTTAAATACTTGTACATCTATTATTTCTATATCATATGTTATATTATTTATTGTTATAGACTGCTTTTCCATCTTCTTTATTTCATTTTTAAGTGGAATACTATGGTCTATATAATATTCTGCGGGAAGTCCCACAGCGAGTCTTACCTTTATTTTAGTTTCCCCCTTAAAACTTAGTGCAATAGCGTTAAGCAGGTTTAACTTATAATGATCGGACATGTATTTGTTAGATTCCATGTTAAGCTTGCCTTCTTTATTACCTACGGTGTATAACTTTCCATTCCAAGTGATGTTACTTATTCCAGTAGCCCTAGAACCATGCTTGCTTACAGCAGACACTCTACTAGCAAAAGTTACATTGGTACTTGTTTTTGTAAATGTATTTCCTATGTCAACAGTTAGTACAGATTCTAACTCTTTCTTTAATATAGGATATTTTTTTGATATTTCTGTTAAGTTCATTTATTTTCCCTCCTAAATTTTTCTAATTGTTCCTTATCGGTATATATTCTATATTATGTATTAATATCCTTCTTTTGTAATGGAATATTTATAAATATATTTATAAACCTATTTATAGATGTTTATCTACATACTTGTAAATATATAGATATATATATTTATATATCTACAAATGTAAACATATATATATTTACATTAAAGAAAATATCCTTAATAGCTCACTAGTCATATCAACGTCTCCCACACTATATATAAATAAATAAAAATAGGATAACAAAATTTTATAAATTTTGTTATCCTATCATAATTTATTTAAATTAATAGATAAATCTACTTTACTGTACTCTTACTCTCTATGAATTACATCAAGTCTTGCAAATTTACTGAATTGGCCTATCCATGCAAGTTTTACTGTGCCTATAGGACCATTCCTTTGTTTTGCTATTATAAGCTCTGCTACATTTTTATCTTCCGTTTCCTCATTATAATACTCATCTCTGTATAAGAACATAACAAGGTCAGCATCCTGCTCAATAGACCCTGACTCTCTAAGGTCAGATAACATGGGCCTATGGTCAGTTCTTTGCTCTGGCGCACGTGATAGCTGTGATAATGCTATCACAGGGCACTGCATCTCCTTTGCAAGAGCTTTAATAGATCTTGATATTTCTGATACTTCTTGCTGTCTGCTTTCTGTATTGCTACCAGTCATAAGTTGAAGATAATCTATAACTATCAGATCTATGCCATGCTCCATTTTTAATTTTCTACATTTTGAACGCATATCCATAACAGAAGTTCCTGCTGTATCATCTATGTATATTTTAGCAGCAGCAAGTGGTCCGGATGCTTTCGCTATGTTTTCCCAGTCCCTATCTTCCAAATCACCATGTCTGAGCTTTGACATGTCAACATTTGCTTCTGAACAAAGCAGTTTATAAGAAAGTTGTTCCTTAGACATTTCCAGGGAGAATACAGCTACACTTTTCCCTTGCCTAAGAGCTGCATACTCTGCTAAATTTAGTGCAAATGTAGTTTTGCCCATAGACGGCCTTGCAGCGATAAGAATCATATCACCCTTTTGAAATCCAGCGGTTTTATCATCAAGTTCTGGGAACCCACTAGATATTCCTGTTGTTTCCCCTTTATTATTAAATATTCTTTCTATTTCTAAGAACCCTCGCTCTAGAACCGTGTTCATTGGTTCAAAGTCACCCGCATTTTTTTTCTGTGATATGTTAAATACTTTTTGCTCTGCAAGATCCATTACAGCTTCTACATCATCTTGCTTATTATAACAATTTTCCATAATCTCAGTAGAAGCTCTAATAAGTTTTCTTAAAGTAGATTTATCCTCTACAATTTTTATGTACGAACTTAAATTGGCTGTGGAGGGTATTGAGTTACTTATCTCTGAAATATAAGTAATTCCCCCTGATGCTTCTAACTTTTCAGAAGAACGTAAATGCTCGAGTAAAGTAATCATGTCAATAGGCGTGTCTTTTTGATATAAATCAAAAATAGCGCTAAATATAACTTTATGGGAATCTCTGTAAAAATCATCACTTTTTAAAACTTCTACTACTCGTGATATCGCGGTTTTATCTATAAGCATTGATCCAATAACTGATTGTTCTGCTTCTAAATTATAGGGTAAACTTCTAAGAGGTGTATCCATTTTTTTATCTCCCCTAAAGTAATGTTTTATGCCCTGCTAAAAATACATCACCGCAGGTGATGATTTAACAGGGCCATTAATTATAGTTAATTTATTTTATTTCAAACACTAATTTCATTAGTTCTTCAATGTTTGATGATGTTTTTATTTCAATATCTTTAAGGTCAATAGGAATTTCCTTTTCATTATCACTCGGAACTATAACTAGCTTAATTCCCTTTCTTCTTGCCCCGTAAACTTTTTCAAATATGCCACCTACTGGTTTTATAATACCCCGAAGGGATATCTCTCCAGTTACTGCAACATCCTGTCTTAAAGGTTTGTCTAAAAGAGAACTAATTATACATACAGTTATAGCGGCTCCAGCCGATGGTCCATCAATCTTACCTCCACCTACTATATTTACATGTATGTCATAGTCCTTAATATCTTTATTTGTTGTTTTTCTTATTACGGATGCAGCATTAAACACTGAGTCCTTAGCCATGCTTCCAGCAGTATCATTAAATCTTACTTGACCCTTACCTTTTTCCTTGCACTCAAATACTGATGTTTCTATTTCTATAGTTGATCCTATATATCCTGATACTCCAAGTCCATATATATGGCCAACTTCAGCTTTAACCTCTTTATCTAATTCCTCATAGGGAGATAGTCTACTTATAGATATAATATCTAACAAGTCCTTAACCTCAATTTTAACTTGAGACGCATCTACTGATTTTCTATTATGCAGTACAAATCCATAAGCATCTGCTAAAATGTTTATAGCTTTTCTTCCTTCAATAGTATATCTACCAATAGTTTGTGCAACCCCATCTCCTATTTTAACTTCTAATTTATTCGCAGCATTCACCACTATATTTTCTATGTCCTTCGCAGTTAATGGTTCAAAATAAACTTCAGTACATCTTGATCTTAATGCCGGATTTATTTCTGATGGTTCCTTGGTAGTAGCCCCTATTAAAACAAAATCTGCTGGAGCACCTTTATCAAATAAATATTTTATATATTTAGGTGTGTTTTCGTCTTCAGGATCATAATAAGATGATGAAAACTCAACTCTTTTATCTTCTAATACTTTAAGTAATTTGTTTTGAAGTATACTATCAAGTTCACCTATTTCATCAATAAATAGTACTCCTCCATGAGCCTCTGTTACAAGACCTGTTTTTGGTTCTGGGATCCCACCCTCAGCTAGTTCTCTTTTACTTCCCTGATATATCGGGTCATGTACAGATCCTAAAAGTGGATTTGTTATTTCTCTTGGATCCCACCGTAGTGTTGTACCATCCACTTCTACAAATTTAGCATCTTTATGGTAAATAGTATAACTTAGCTTTTTAGCTTCCTCAAGAGCAAGCCTAGCCGCAGTAGTCTTCCCAATTCCTGGTGGACCATAAAGAATAATGTGTTGAGGATATGGTGATGCCATTTTAGATAACAGAGATTTTATAGCTCTTTCCTGACCAACTATTTCACTAAAACTCTCTGGCCTTAACATAGCTTGTATATTTTTAGTAAGTTTTCTACTATCAAGTTCTTCTAAATCTGCATATTTTTTAAGTGTTTTAGCATTTTCAGGTCCCTTTTGTTTCTTGATTATTCCAAGTCTTACTTCATCAATATACTTATCTTGCTTTTCCATTAGATTTTTTTCTACTTCAGCTTCAATTTTATTTTGCACATATCTTTTAGCTATTTCATCAGTCAACCATTCATTAGTATTATCTAGTGCTTCTTGTATATTTTTTTCATTAGGCACTATCTCTATCCCCTTACCATTGCTGATAATTTTATTCAAAGCGAATAACCTTCTATATATGCTTTCGCTTTTAATGTGCTTCTGAAGTTTAAATTTTATAGTTTTAGACTTTATAGTGCCTTCATCTAGTACATTCCTCATTATTTCATATAAAACGTCTATTTGTGTATCCAGAGGTAATGCATCTCTTTCAACCTGTTCTCCAATTTGATTAACTAATAATGTCTTCAAACGTAATCCGCTTTAATAAATATAATTATCATTTATTTAATAAAGCGTTTCCTCCCTTCGGTTTATATGATTATTCCTCACAAACAAGAACTTTTATCTTAGTAGATATTTCTGGGTATATTTTAATTTCTACATCGTAAGTTCCTAATAATTTTATTGTATCTGTTACTATTTTCTTTTTATCAATATCTAAATTACATTGTTTATTTAACGCTATTGCTATATCTTTAGTTGTAATTGCACCAAAAAGTTTTCCGTTTTCTCCAGCTTTACCAATTATTTTTACAACTTTATCTTTAAGTTCATTAGCTGATTTTTGTGCATCTTCAATTTCAGATGTTTTCTTTTTTCTTTCAATATCATTTTTTTTATTTAATATGTGCATATTTGAGTCTGTAGCTTCTTTAGCTAATTGCCTAGGAAATAAAAAATTCCTCGCATATCCATCTGCAGCGTTTATCACGTCGCCCTTTTTACCTGTCCCTTTAATATCTTTTAATAATATAACTTTCATTATTTTTCCCCCTCCTTTAAATATTCATCTATAGCTTCATTTAATTTCACCACTACTTCTTCAAGTTTCAGTGAAGTAAATTTCGTACCAGCCATAGTCATATGTCCACCTCCACCTAATGTCTCTAGTATTAACTGTACATTTATTTTCCCAAGCGACCTTCCACTAATAAATACTTCATCTCCTGTTTTTACAATAACAAACGACGCTTCGATACCAGTAATATTTAGAAGTTCATCCGCAGCTTGGGCAGCTAATACCGTATCCTCTACTTCCTCTGGACAAACGGCTACAGCAATTTCATTTTTAACTTTCGCTGACCTTATAATATCAGCTCTTCTCAAATAAATACTCAAATCATCAGAAAACATTTTTTTAACATCCATAGTATCTGCACCATGCCGCCTTAAAAAAGCTGCTGCTTCAAATGTCCTAACTCCTGTTTTAAAAGAGAAATTTTTTGTATCCACACATATCCCCGCTAAAAGACTTACCGCTTCTATATGTTTAAGTTTTGGCTTATCAACCATATATTGAATCATCTCAGTAACTAATTCAGAAGTAGATGATGCGTAGGTTTCCATATAACTCAGTACTGCCCCTTGTATAAAATCTTGTGACTTTCTATGATGGTCAATTATAACTACTTTTTCTACCTCTTTAACTATTTCTAAATTTTGAACATGACTTTCATTGTGCACATCCACTAATATAATTAGGCTATTTGAATTTTTAACACTTTTAAATTTTTCACTTGTTATAAAAGTATTTTTGTATTCTTCATCTGCGAGTATTATATCCATCATGCTTTTTATACCACTATTTATTCCTTCGAGAATAATATAGCATTCTTTGTTTGATTTTTTAATAATACTAAATAGACCTATGGCCGAGCCTAAACAATCAGGATCAGCATTTTTGTGTCCCATAAGGAAAATTGTGTTACTCTCATTTACTAAATCCATTAATGCATGAGCTATAACCCTTGCACGAACCTTAGTTCTTTTCTCAACTTCTTTTGTTTTGCCTCCAAAGAAAGATAATTTTTCACCTTTTTTAACAACTGCTTGATCACCACCCCTACCTAAGGCAAGTTCCTTAGCTGAGGTAGCAAATTCATAGTTTTTAAGTGGTGTATCTTCTCCCCTACCAACTCCCACACTTAAAGTAACTGCGAGTTTATTACCATTACTTATTTCGCGAACACTATCTAGTATATCAAATTTCTTTTCTATTTCTTTTTCAATATACTTGTCTTGAACTATAATAACATATTTATTCGATGTATACTTTTTTACCACCGCATTTACACTCTGTCCATAGCTGTTTATTGTTCTCTCAATCTCTGCTACAAGTAAAGGCGCCTTATCTTCTTCTGTAGTTTTAACAACATCATCAAGGTTATCAACTTCCACTAGCATAACGCTTTCCCTGTTACCGTTAATGCCTTTTATTAAACTGGTTTTTTCCGTTATATCATAAAAATATAAAAGCATAATCTTATCTTTAACATTTTTATTCTCGTTTGTATCAACAATATTTGTGTAGATTTCATAGCACTTATCTTTTATTTTAATATTTGGGAATATATTCTTTTTACCCTCTAAAACTTGTTTTAGATTTAGTTCCTTAATTATATCTCTAATATTTTTATTTAAAAGATCTTCCCCTTCAAGCATTGTAGTTACACTTTGATTATACCATAATATATTTCCCATATACCCTATTATTATTAGTGGAAAAGGAAGTTTTACTAAGGTGCTTGTGGTTGCTATATCCAGTTTAGATGAAAAATTTTCAATGAATTTTTTCCACTCATTTTTTTTAACCTTAGAGTTGTAGATATTATACACTACTAGTATCGCGTATAGTCCCAGTGTTAAAATTCCCACTTCAAGGTGTCCGTAATAAAATATTATACATATGAGTAGGGCCATGGTCACCATATATATTTTATTATTAACACTAAAATAATTGTATTTATTCTCCATAATCAGCCCCCAATTATTTTCTTTTAATTCTATATGGATCGAGCTTTCTAAAATCAAAAGCCATCTCCATGAGTCCTATTGAAAAGTAAATACTACCTAGACGCGAAAATGATGTTAACACTAAAATTAGTGCTACTACTGGTTTAGATAAATTTTTTTTAACTCTTAGAAAATATGTAGCTGCCGCAAGTCCATTTATCATAAATACAAGTTGCACAAGTAATTGGGACGAATTTAGTATATAATCCCCACCTGCTATTTTTTTTGCTGAAAGTATTATGCCTATACATACTATACCTATTAATACAGCTCCTAGTATGTTAGTAACGTAAACTCTGCTGAAAGGTAATACTTTATCCATTTTGTAGTTTAGCTTCTCTAATATGGATCTAGACACTATATAATTCAAATAAGCTGATATAAATGAAATTATTAAAATACTTGCAGGTATTACTACCAAAACTATCGTAACATCCATTTTGTTTATCATTTCAAAGTTTTCATTTAAAAGTTTCAACTGTTCTGGGGTGATTCCTGCTTGCGAATAAAAGTTTTTTGCTCCATCAAAAGAAACTTTCATTGTTTGCTTAAAAAATTCTAAATTTTTGGAAATAAAATTCATAAAACTTACTTTTTCTATAAATATCATAGAAAAAGCTATTGTTAGTATATTGGATATTGCAGAGCTAATACCCAAAAATAATAAAGTTATAGATGACCTTTTATTTTCCTTAACACAATAGCCAAGCGCGATTCCAATAATACTATAAGCTATAGCTGAATATATCGCCATTATTGGATTATACACTAAGGATGTTAGAATTATACTCAAAAATATAGCAGTGATTGTTATTTTGCTGTTATGCCTTATATAGAGTATTGCAACCGGAATTGGCAATATCAATATCCCTATAAATGACATAATTGGCAAGTATCCCGTTATAATCATTATTACTGAAATTATAACAGCTATAAGCGAAGCCTCTACAATTGCCTTTGTACTATACTTTTTATTCTCCATTTTTTCCTCCATTACTTATCTTTCCTTTATATGCGAATATAGTTTACTTAGATCTTTTCCATCTTTTTCTATATTATCTCCTTCAACTATTCCCACCTTTAGTTTCTTTTTCATACTCTCATCCACGGCTACATTGGAATATCCGAGCCTTTCGCCTAATATATATAAAAGTATTATTGCCCCCGAAATGCAATCCAGTATGGCGTCTTGAGCAACATTGCTTCCTTTACTTAGCAACTTGAAGAAATCACCTATTATACATAATAGCTCAGCCTTCAAACTTTCAACTATCTTAACATTAGACATTATATTAAAATCTTGTCTCTTCATAGTATATCATCTCCCCTTGTAGGCTTATGCTTATAACTCCATTTTAGTTATTTTTCTAAATTTATGCAACTAAAGTTTATTTCTATATAGACAATTCGTAGTTTAATATCTTATATTTTCTACGTTTACATTTTATGGGTTACAACTACAAGTATACTACAAATCGTACTGCATAATATATACTTTTATATTTATATTTTGATTATTGGGTATAATATTTATTTTTATTTGTAAAAAAATAAAAGCAGCTACCTTAAGGCGCTGCTTTCAGTCATTTACTATTCAGTAGTAAATGGTAATAATGCTATGTTTCTTGCTCTTTTTATAGATACAGTAAGCATCCTTTGGTGTTTTGCACAGTTTCCAGAAATTCTTCTTGGAAGAATCTTTCCTCTTTCTGTAACATATTTTCTCAATTTATTTATATCTTTATAGTCGATTGCAGTTGCTTTATCCATACAGAAAGCACAAACTTTTCTTTTCATTCTCTTTCTGTTTCCGCCAGCACCGCCGCCGCTTCTTTTATGTTCGTTCATAGCCATTGTTGTTTTTCCTCCTTACCTAATATTAGAATGGAATATCTCCATCATCAATTGGTGTTATATCACTATCACTGCTAAAACCATGAGATCCAGCATTTGATTCGCTATTATTTCCACCTTGATTAGTATTCGTACCTGATGTTTTATTTCCTCCCCATTCAAGGAAGTCAACTTCATCAGCAATTACTTCAGTAACATATCTCCTAGTACCATCTTTAGCCTCATAATTTCTAGTTTGAATGTTTCCAGATACGCTTAATAGCTTGCCTTTACTCATGTAATTTGCAGTAGCTTCCGCTTGCTTTCCAAATACCACTACCGGTATAAAGTCTGCTTCTGGTTGACCTTCTCTTTTAAATCTTCTATTGACGGCTACAGTGAAAGTGGCTACAGCTGTTCCTGTACCTTGAGCAAACTTTAACTCAGGGTCTTTTGTTAATCTACCAACTAAAACAACTTTATTCATAAATGCACCACCTATTTTTCTGGATTTATTATGATATGTCTTATAACACTGTCAGTAATTCTGAATACTCTATCTAATTCTTTCGGTAATTCAGGTTTTGCATTGAAATTGATTAATGTATAGTGACCTTCACCAACTTTTTGTATTTCATAAGCTAGTTTTCTTTTGCCCCACGCATCAACATTTTCAATTTCTCCACCATTATTTTCTATTACACCTTTAAACTTTTCAACGTTAGCTTTAACAGCTTCTTCGTCTAATGAAGGATGTAATATGAATATAGTTTCATATTTTCTCATTAATTTCACCTCCTCCCCTCGGACTAACGGCCATGCATTGCACGGCAGGGATTACAATAATAGATTATATCATTTAATCATTCATTAATCAAGTAATTATTTTTTTATAGGTACTTTTTCTTTAGTAATCCCTTTTTCTTTATTTAGTACATTTTCTTTTATAATTTTCTTTACCCCCGAATCAAATTTTATCCTTGGAAGCATTACTATCCGAGCGCAACCTAAACATTTTATTTTTATATCCGCACCTAACCTAATGATTTCCCAATTCTTGCTGCCACAAGGGTGAGTTTTTTTCATTTCAACAATATCTCCTAAATTGAATACCTTCATTAAATATCCCACCTTTAATTTATTATTACTATATTGTCATAACTTTTACACTTTCTTTATCCCGTACAAAAATTTCTTTTACCTTTATCTTTTCTAACTTAATTAGCTCAATTATACTTCGAATATTGTCATCCTCTATTTTTAAACTAATCCCACAACTTTTAGTTATATATGTAGGCGTAGGAACAACTACTACCTTAACCTGTTGTCGCAGTGCTTCTCTTTCCGCTTTCATGGCTTCATGTGTATTTTGAAATGTTACTATATAATATTTATTCAATATTTTCCACCCTACTTCCATATCATAATATTAATCACTTCATATACATTTACATAACTTTAGATTATAATATTGTATAATATATTAATTCAAAATTATGTATTTATAATGCATAATTGTATATTATTTCATAATATTGCATTTAAAATTCTAACTTCTAATATATTCTTATAAAAAGTGTATTTTATTATTTATCTAATTCTATTATAAACTATTTATAGTCTTAATTGTATGAAAACAAAATTTAACTTGTTATACATAATATTAATAGCCTCTATATTTTTTATAGAATATACTAATAAATCATTGTGTAATATTGGAGGAAATCATGAAAATATATTTAGATAATGCAGCCACCACCTTTCCTAAACCACCCGCAGTGTATAATTCAATGATGAATTATATGATGAATATAGGTTCAAACCCAGGAAGAGGTGTATCTACAACTTCACTTGCCGGAAATAGAGTTATTTTAAATTGTAGATATGCTTTAATGGATTTTTTTCACTTTGATAAAGTTGAGAATGTAGTTTTTACACCAAATATTACCACTTCTTTAAATATACTTATAAAATCTACATGCCAAAAAGACTGGCATGTAATAACTTCTTCAATGGACCATAACGCTACTTTAAGACCATTAAACTCCCTTTGCGAAAAAGGCGTTATAGAATTAGACATTATCCCTTGCTCAAAAGAAGGCTTAATTAATGTAGACGATTTTGTAAATACACTTAAACCCAATACAAAATTGGTAGTTCTCTCACATGCTTCTAACATCATTGGAAGTATTCAGCCTTTAGAATCCATTGGTAGTATATGTAAAGAAAAGGGCATTTATTTTGTTATAGATACTGCGCCAACTGCCGGAATATTACCAATAGATTTCTATAAATTAAATTGTAATGCCCTAGCTTTTACAGGTCATAAAAGTTTACTAGGACCTCAAGGTACAGGTGGATTTTTAATTGATGATAATTTAAATGAAAGATGCACTGCATTTATAGAGGGTGGGACTGGTAGTCTTTCATCTAGTATTGTTCAACCAGATTTTTTGCCTGATAAATTTGAAAGCGGGACTCTAAATGCTCCAGGTATAGCTGGCCTTTTAGAAGGTATTAATTTTATTAATGACCAGGGTTTAGACTCTATTCGCGAAAGCGAAGAATATTTGTGCAAAAACTTTATAGAGGGTCTTCTAAATATATCCTCTGTTAATGTCTATGGTCTCACCGATAGTTCTAAAAGAACCGCTACTATCTCTGTTAATTCAACAAAAATCGACAATTCCGAGTTAGGGTTTATTCTAGATAGTGAATATGGAATTACAACAAGAACTGGCCTTCACTGTGCACCGCTTGCTCATAAAAGCATTGGAACATATCCATCTGGTACTTTAAGATTTGGCATTGGCCCTTTTAATGATATTAAAGACATCAATTATACCCTTAACGCCCTCAATACTATTATTAGAAAGGTGTGATTTTATTTACATGGAAAATATTCTAAAAAAAATTGATAAACTAGCTATATTTTTTGTTTTGTATACCTTTGTTTTTGTAATCTTTTTTGGAACTATTGGGTTCACCCTTCCTTTTGTATTTGCTTTTATTTTAGCTTCACTACTTAAGATACCAACAAAATTTTTGATGAAAAAATTCAAACTTAAAAACACTATAGCTTCATTACTTACTACCACCATATTTTTCACTGTAATTGTTGTATTATTATCTTTAATCATCACTACTTTAACTTCAGAATCGATACTACTCGGAAAAAACATCCAATCATATATAACTTTAAACAAAGACATTGTAATTAATATTTTTAGTAACTTACAAAATTATTATAAAACTTTAGATCCAAACGTGGTAAGTAATATTGAGTCAAATATTACTAATTATATAACCAAGACTATAAATATTAGCATGAATGCATCCACAAAAATTTTTTCTCAAACTCTAGATTTTGTATCTACTATACCTTATATTTTAATGGTTTTATTATTTACTTTACTTACTACTTATTTCTTCACAAAAGATTTGTCATCTTCAAGCAAAAAAAAGTTTGATTTAATTCCCCGCAAAAATGAAGATAGATTACATTCCATATTTGATGAATCAAAAAAGATGCTTAAGAATTATTTACTTTCTTACTTACTGATAATCACTATAACATTTTTAGAAACATTAATTGTTTTTTTAGTTTTCAAAGTTAAGTATGCTGTAACTCTGAGTGTATTATGTGGATTATTTGATTTACTCCCTATTTTCGGTATAGGAACTATATACCTTCCCGTAATAATAATATTTTTTATATCTAATAATTATGTAGCTGCTTTAGGCCTCTTAATATCTTATATAATTATCACTATAGTAAGACAAATTATAGAACCCAAGATTGTGTCTTCATCACTAGGCATTCACCCCGTAGCAGTTCTCGCTTCTATATTTATAGGATTAAGAGCAAATGGTATTGTTGGGATGCTATTCTGTATGTTTTTTTTAGTTTTTTATAATATATTGAAAAAAGTTGAAGTTTTATAGAATAGAAAACCTCCTAAATGGCTAATATCCCAATAGGAGGTTTTTTTATGGTAGATAAAGTTATTTTAGATTCTATGTCCAGAGATTGCACTTTTAAGTTAAGAGATATTATAAGTCAATATATTTTTCCCATAGCAAAATGCTCACGCCCTATTGTTATTTTATGTATTGGCACCGACAGATCTACTGGTGATAGTTTAGGACCCCTGGTTGGAAACAAGCTTAAATTTTTAGTTAGAAATAGACTTCATATTTACGGTAGTCTTGAATGTCCAGTCCATGCAAAAAATTTATGTGAAACAATTGATGAAATTAACTATTCCTATACTAATCCTTACATTATTGCAATAGATGCTTGCCTCGGAAGTTTACAAAATGTAGGAAAAATCATTATTGAGGAAAAACCATTAAGTCCTGGTGCTGCTATGAATAAAGATTTACCTAAGGTGGGTGATTTAAGCATAACGGGCATTGTAAATATATCTGGAGCCTTTGAATTTATGGTTCTTCAAAATACAAGATTATATACAGTAATGATGCTTGCCGATACTATATCCACTGGTTTATACCATTCAATACTCAAAATCGCAGGCGAAAAAAAATTAAATCCCATTTATGATGATTTCAACATAAAGGACGTTGAAGGTTGATTTTTATGCAAAAAAAATATATATTGCGTATAATACATTGAAGCGAGATTTAGAACTTCTTAGTTATTTTTAATTAAGATGGGTTAGGAAAAACATATGGTTGAGCTACAGCGAGTTTATGCTTTTCACCAGATTAATGAAAAATAAAATTAGTAGTTCTTAACGAATTAAATGCATAATCGCAATATATACTTTTTATTTTTTTAAATTTATAGCTTGCTCTAAAACTTTACTTTCTTCCTGAGATAATTCATACCTAGATATTCCTTTATCTATTGGTTTAGCATAAGTAGTACTCTCATTTCTACCATAAATACTTGTTAATATAGCACCATTACCATTTCCATCAATCAATGTTATAGAGAAACTTAAATCACTTCCCATATCATCAAATGCTTTATATCTTATCATTGAAGTTTTTTGCACACAAGTTTTCAGTTCCGCATTTATTTGTTCATACCTTTGTTTTATAACTTCATTTTCATCTTTAACTTCGTCAATTTTGTCTAAATAAGATATAACCACTTCTTCTAAATTTTTATTATTTACACCTCTCATTAATTTTCTGTATCTTCTCTCTAATTTATTTAAAAATGCATAGGTTATAATAATTATTGCTATTAGCATAAATACAATAATCATAAGAGCTATTATTATATAAATCTGTTCATTATTTATAAAATTAATGATACTTTTCATTCTAAATTACATCCCCTCTATTAGTTTCACGTGAAACATTATATATTAAAAACCTCTAAAATTCTTTCAAAATCTTCTTCTGAATAATACTCAATTTCTATTTTACCCTTATTCTTATTCTTAGAATTTATAAGAACTTTAGTACCAAAACGATTTTCTAATTTATTCATTATATCTTTATAATATATATCATTTTCATTTTTAACTACTTTTTGTGGCTTTTCATTTCCTAAGTTTTTTACTAATCTTTCTGTTTCTCTCACATTGAGATTATCATCTATAACTATTTGAGCAATTTGATACTGAAGCTGTCTATCACTTATACCGAGTATTGCCCTTCCATGTCCCTCCGAAATTACTCCATCTATTATGTAATCTTGAACTCTTTCATCTAAGTTTAATAATCTCATGCAATTTGTTATAGCTGTTCTTGATTTGGAAACCTTTTTACTTATTTCTTCCTGAGTAAGATTAAACTCTATTAGTAGTTTTTTGTAAGCTATAGCTTCCTCAATTGGGTTTAAATCTTCTCTTTGAATGTTTTCTATTAATGATATTTCTAGTACTTCTTTGTTGTTTATATTCATAATGATTGCAGGTATTTCTGCGAGCCCAATGCTTTTCGCTGCTCTGAATCTTCTTTCACCCGCTACTACTATATATACATCATCTTCTTTATTCAAAATAATAGGTTGAATAACTCCATGTTCTTTTATTGATTGTGCTAATTCGGATATTTTTTCAGGATCAAAGTTTTTCCTTGGCTGATCTTTATTAGCTTTAATCAAATTCATAGATATTTTAAAAACATTGGAACTATCTTCTGTACTTTCTTCTTCAGGTATTAAAGCTCCTAACCCTTTACCTAATCCAAATTTTTTATTCAATATTTAACATCCCCTTTGTCTATTTAAAAATTCATTTGCTAATTTTTCGTACGCTTCTGCTCCCTTGCAATTATCATCATACAACATAATTGGCAATCCAAAACTTGGAGATTCAGCCAGCCGAACATTTCTAGGTATTGTTGTTTTATACACTTTATCATTGAAATATTTTTTCACTTCTGATACAACCTCATTACAAAGTTTTGTTCTATTATCATACATACTAAGAATTATACCCTCAATTTCTAATTCTTTATTCAAAGATTTTTTAACTAATTGGATTGTATTTACTAATTGCCCCACACCCTCTAAAGCATAAAATTCACATTGAATAGGTGTAAGCACGCTACTTGCGGCTGTAAGCGCATTTATGGTTAAAATACCCAAAGAAGGTGGACAATCTATAAAAACATAGTCAAATTCACCTTCAATTTCTTTAAGCTTTTCTTTTAGCTTATTTTCACGATTATCTATACTAATTAATTCTACTTCTGCCCCTGCAAGTTCCATTGTAGAAGGTACTAAATACAAATTATTAACTAACTCGCATTCTTTTATAGTATCCCTAATTGAAATATCTGATGTTAATAAATCATATATTGATAAATTTATTTGCTTCTTATCAAATCCTAATCCACTTGTAGTGTTTCCTTGAGGATCAATATCTATTGTTAATATTTTTTTCCCTTGCATAGCTAAATAAGAACATAGGTTTATATTTGTAGTAGTTTTGCCTACTCCTCCCTTTTGATTAAAGATACATATGGTTTTCATGGCTACACTTACCCTTCATAATATTATTTGTGTTTCTATAGTTTATAAATTGTATCCCCAATAACTTACAATTTATATAGGTTGCATGTAATATAAACTATACTTTATAAGTTTTAATTTATACTTTGATTTTTCTATATAGTTCATTATATATTTATGTTAAATATTTTAATAGTACTTTTTTGAATTTTCCAAAATAACATTAAAAAAACAGAATGTTTCACGTGAAACATTCTGTTTTCAATGTCTATTTTTTAGGTATTCTTATTGTCACTTCTATACTATCTTCTAATTCTTTAGACTTGTATTCTGCATTTATTCCATACTTATCAAAAACTTGTTTTATAGTATTTATATATACTCTAGGCGCAAAAATTCCTTTGATTCTCTTCTTACCACTAACAGGCACTCCATCTCTACATAACTTCAATAGTTCTTTTTCAATAAGTTCTTCTGTATTTTTAACATTAAGCGATTTATCAACAATTATTTTAAGTACTTTCTTTTGAATGTTTATATCAGTTAATCTTAACAAAGCTCTAGCATGTCTTTCAGTAAGCTTATTTTTTACTAAGATACTTGTTATTTGATTATCCAATTTTAGTAATCTTAATTTGTTTGCAATAGTTGATTGTTTTTTTCCTATCATTTGTGCTAACTGTTCTTGTGTGTAAGAATGATCTTGAATAAGATTATAATAAGCTATAGCTTCTTCTAAAAAATTTAGATCTTCTCTTTGCAAATTTTCTAATAGTGCAATTGCTGCGGAATCTTTATCCGTAATATCTATAATAATTACTGGGACTTGTTCAAGCCCTATTTTTTTTGCTGCTCTTAGTCTTCTCTCTCCCGCCACTAGTTCATACCTGTTTTCCCCAATTTTTCTAACTGTTAGCGGTTGGATTATCCCATAAGCCTTTATTGACTGTGATAGTTCTTCAATAGTTTCTTCATTAAAATGCTTTCTAGGCTGATAAACATTTGGAGAAATTAATTCTATAGATATGTGATTTACATTATTTTTCATAATATACCATCCCTCAATTTTTCCTTTTTTTTACCTTTCATTAACAATTCTCCATTTTTATCTTATTTCCTTCTTCTTTTTTATTCTTTCGTACGACAAATTATAACATTACTTATCCCCTGTTTGGTGCAATCATCACTTGTGGTGCTGTCGTTAAAATAAAGGCTCTTTAGTAACCATCCCTGCTTTTCTAGGATATTTCCTATGTGTCTGCGAAATCTTACTTATTATTACCAGGTTATGATTTAAATCACTATCTTCAATTTGTACCTTTTCTATATGTTCGATTCGTCCACCCAGCATCCTAATTGCATTTTTAGATTGCTTAATTTCCTCTTCAACTGCAGGCCCCTTCATTGCAACAAAATATCCTCCAACCTTTACATAAGGTATACAATATTCACTCAAGACTGTTAAATTAGCAACCGCTCTTGATACTGCAACATCAAACTTTTCTCTATATTGTATTTCTTGTGCAAAATCTTCTGCTCTACCGTGAATAGCTTTAATATTTTCTAGTTGAAGAGAATTAATTACTTCATTTAAAAATTTAACTCTCTTATTCAGTGAATCTAATAAAACTATATTTACTTCAGGCTTTATTATTTTCATAGGAATACCTGGAAACCCTCCTCCAGTACCTATATCTATAACATTCTTTGCATTCTTTAACTGATCAAACTTAAAAACCTTCATAGAATCAATAAAGTGCTTCTTTACTATTTCTTCATCTTCTTTTATAGCAGTCAAATTTACTTTTTCATTCCATTCCTTTATAAGGTCTTTATATTTCATAAATTGCTCGTATTTTTTTTTGCTAAATTCAAGTCCTTCGTTACTGCTAGCTTTATTTAATATATCAAAGTATTTCATATTTCAACTCCATGTATTTTTATTGTTGGTTAATGTTAAGTCTTTTCTGTTGCTCAAGATATATCATTAGAACAGACATATCCGCAGGAGAAACACCTGATATTCTAGAAGCTTGACCTATACTTTCTGGTTTTATTTTACCTAGTTTTTGCATAGCTTCTATCCTTAGTCCCTTTATATCGTCATAATTTATATCTTTTGATATGATTTTGTTTTCAAACTTTTTAAATTGCTTAATTTGATCTAATTGTTTCTGGATATACCCTTCATATTTTGAAACAATATTAACTTGCTGCTGTATATATTTATTTAATTTAGGTCTATCTGCATCCAGTCTTTCAACTATATAGTAATCAAGTTCAGGTCTTTTTATAAGTTCGTATAAACTAATAGGCTTTTTCAGTGGAGTAGAATTACAAGAAATTAAAAATTCCTCAATTTCTTTTTTATTTGTGATCTGCAAATGTTTTATTCTCTCAATTTCCTCTTCAATTTGCATCTTCTTTTTCTTAAATATTTCATATCTATCTTCTTTAACAAGGCCTACTCCATACCCTATTTCAGTTAACCTTAAATCAGCATTGTCTTGCCTTAGCAACAATCTATACTCTGCTCTTGAGGTCATCATCCTATATGGTTCATTAGTGCCTTTAGTAACTAAATCATCAATTAAAACCCCTATATATCCATCAGATCTTTTTAATATTAATGGATCCTTATTTTGAATAGTAAGTGCAGCATTAATCCCTGCAATAATCCCCTGCGAAGCAGCTTCTTCATATCCTGAACTACCATTTATTTGACCCGCTGAGAATAAACCTTGAATATTTTTAAATTCTAGTGAAAGTTTTAACTCGGTTGAATCTATACAGTCATATTCTATGGCATAAGCCGTTCTCATAATTTCTACATTTTCAAGTCCAGGTACTGTTTTTAGCATTTCCACCTGAATTTCCTCAGGAAGTGAGCTAGACATACCTTGAACATACATTTCTTGCGTATTCTCACCTTCAGGTTCTATGAATATTTGGTGCCTTTCTTTATCTGTAAATCTCATTACTTTATCTTCGATAGACGGACAATATCTAGGCCCAGTACTCTTAATTGATCCATTATATAGCGGTGATCTATGAATGTTTTTTCTAATTACATTATGAGTATTTTCATTTGTATAAGTTAAATAGCAGCATAGCTGATTTCTACTAATATCTTCGCTAATAAATGAAAATGGAACTACCTCTTCATCACCAACTTGCTCATCCATTTTAGAAAAGTCTACTGACCGTTTGTTTATTCTAGCTGGAGTTCCTGTTTTAAATCTTCTTAAAGTTATACCCATATCATCTAAAGATTTAGAAAGTTCATTAGCTGGAAGTAATCCACTAGGTCCCTCATTATAAGAACAATCTCCAATAATAACCTTTGATTTTAAATACGTTCCAGAAGCTATAATAACAGCCTTCGTAGTAAAATATGCGCCATTTTTCGTGCATACACCCTTTATTTTTCCTTTTGGTGCATCTATAGATACTACTTCTAATTGTTTTAATTGCAAATTTTCTTGATTTTCTATTACATGTTTCATCCTTTGTCCATATGCTCTTTTATCCGCTTGAGCTCTTAACGAGAATACAGCTGGTCCTTTTGATTTGTTTAGCATTCTTGATTGTATATATGTATTATCAATATTTATTCCCATTTCACCGCCAAGAGCATCTATTTCCCTTACTAAATGCCCTTTAGCCGTTCCACCGATATTGGGGTTACATGGCATCAAAGCCACACTATCTAAATTTATAGCACAAATTAAAGTCTTGCACCCTATTCTTGCAGCTGCAAGTGCTGCTTCGCAACCTGCATGACCAGCTCCAATAACTATAACATCATAATTTCCTGCATCATATTTCATATTTATCCCTACTTTCCTAAACAAAATTCTGAGAATATCTTATGTATAATATCTTCTTCTAAAACCTCTCCTGTAATCTCACCTAAACTTATCCATGCATTTCGTATATCAATTGATGCTAAATCTATAGCTAATGTATATTCTAGTGCATTTAATGAAGATTCTAAGTTTTCCTTTGCTCTTATTAAAGATTCCTTATGTCTATTATTTGTAACAAATATTCCTTCAGTTTTAATCTCACCCTTAAAGAATAAATCTTTTATATATTCTTTAACATGATTTAATCCTTCACCTGTTTTTACTGAAACATTAGTTATATACTTTGATTTTAGACTTTGTAATTCTTCTATCTCTATTTTACCATCTAAATCGCTTTTGTTTAAGAGTACAATATACTTTTTGTTTTTAATATATTTAATAATTTCTCTATCTTCATGACTTAATTTCTTACTTGAATCTAATATTAAGATAACTAAATCGGCCTCATTAATTTTTTCCTTTGATTTTTCTACTCCAATTTTCTCAACTATATCTTCAGTTTCGCGAATTCCTGCAGTATCTACTATTTTAACTGGTATACCTTCAATATTTATATACTCTTCTATTGCATCCCTTGTAGTACCGGGTACATCTGTAACAATAGCTCTTTTTTCTTTAACAAGAGCATTAAGAAGTGATGATTTTCCTACATTTGGCTTCCCAACTATAACAGTGCTTAGGCCTTCTCTTAGAATTTTCCCTTCATCAGCCGTACTTAAAAGTGTATCTATCTCACTAATTATATCAATAACATCTTCATTAACTTTTTCTGCAGTTACTTCTTCGATATCCTCTTCAGGGTAGTCAACTGTAACCTCTATACTTGCAATTACACTAAGTAATTTATTTCTTATATTTTTTATTTCCCTGGAAATTGAACCTTCTGATTGCATAAGAGCTGACTTCATACTTAGATCTGTCTTTGCTCTTATTATATCTATAACAGCCTCTGCCTGGCTTAAGTCAATTCTACCATTCAGAAATGCTCTTTTAGTAAATTCACCAGGTTCTGCCATTCTTGCTCCAGCAAGAATAACCTCTTGTAAAATTCTATTAGTTCCAACTACTCCACCATGACAATTTATCTCAATAGTGTCTTCTGCAGTAAAGCTTTTAGGGCCTTTCATATAGGAAATAATAACTTCATCAAGTCTACTACCATTTTTATCAATAATATGTCCATATCTCATAGTATAAGATTTTAAATCATGAAGTTTTCTATTATTTTTGCCTATAAATATACTATCGACTATATCTATCGACATATCACCAGATACTCTAATTATAGATATACCACCTTCTCCTATACTAGTTGCTATTGCAGCTATAGTATCAAATTCTTTCATTAAATATGACCTCCTAATTTTATAATTAATATTGAGCTTAGTTTCATAAATTTAAAAAAAAAGCCCTTAGGCTTTCTTCAAATCAACTACAACTCTTCTATAGGGCTCTTCACCTTCACTATAAGTATAAATATATGAATCATTTTGAAGTGTAGAGTGTATTATTCTTCTCTCATAAGGATTCATAGGCTCAAGTTTTAATATTCTACCACTAATCCTTACCTTATAGGCAATTTTTGATGCAAGTCTTTTCAAAGTTTCTTCTCTTTTTGCTCTATAATTTTCAGTATCTAATGTTACTCTTTTATACTCTTCATCATGATTTTTGTTTACAACTAAACTTATAAGATATTGAAGTGAATCTAAAGTCTCGCCTCTATATCCTATTAATAGTCCCATATTAGGTCCGATTAATTCAATCTTTATTTCATTGTTTTCATATTTAAGGTTTACTTCAGCTTTCATACTCATAGATTGCAATACTTCCATTAAAAAAGTTTTAGCTTCATTTAAACTATCTCTTTTAACTGTAACTCTTATTTTAGCTGGTTTTACCCCTATGATATTTAAAAACCCTTTGCTACCTTCATCAAGTGTTTCCACTTTTACTTTATCTCTTGTAACTTTTAACTGCATCAATGCATTATTAATTGCATCTTCTACATTTTTACCCATAATTTCTATATTATTCATACCACACTTCACCCGCCTTTCTAAATATCAAAATTAGGCACTTGTGTTAAATCATCATCTTCGATGCTGTAACATTAACGACTTCAGAAGGAAATTTAGACTCCCACATATAAAATTGGGAGGCTATCATTTTAAAAATCGTTAAATTTCTTTTTTTGGAAGTTCGATTTTATTTATAACTAAAGTTTGAACAACTTGTAATAAGTTATTTATTACCCAATATAATACTAATGCACCTTTAAATTTAAGACTCATAAATCCCATAAAAATAGCCATTGCTGTATTCATTGTTGAAGTCTGTTTAGATTTAGCAGCGTCTCCTGGTGGTTGCATAAGTTTTGATGAAAAGTATGTTGTAACGGTAGACAATATTGGTAATATATATAGAGGGTCAGGTTTTGTTAAATCATTCATCCATAAGAACCCAGCACCCTGCATATCTAAGTTATTAAACACATAAAACAAAGCAAATAAAATAGGCATTTGAACAAGCATTGGTAAACATCCACCCATTGGATTTACTCCATTTTCTTTATATAGCTTCATTACTTCTTGCTGAGATTTTTGTGGATCTTTTTTATATTTTTCTTGAACTTTCTTCATTTCTGGCTGAATTGCACCCATTTTAGCCGTTGATTTAGTTTGTTTAATACTTAATGGCAATAATATTACTCTTATTATAACTGTAAATATAATTATTGTTAATCCAAATGATATATCATTATTTGGTATAAGCGTATTCACTCCATTATGTATCAAGAAAAAGAACTTTGAAAGTGGATCACTTAAAAACTGTAATTTCAAATACAAAACCTCCCAAGTGGTTATTTAACTGGATCAAAGCCGCCCTTATTATAAGGATGACATCTAAGTATTCTCTTTATTCCCATAATAAATCCTTTTATTGCTCCGTGTTTTTCAATAGCTTCTAAAGTATACTGAGAACATGTAGGGTAAAATATACAACAAGGCCTCTTAAACGGTGATATATATTTTCTATAACACTTAATTCCCAGTATAAGTATTTTTTTCATTATTAATTAAACCAGCTTTCTTAAGTAGTTTAGTCAAAGCACTCTCTATTTCTTTATAATTTTTAGAATTAGAAGGGTTCCTTGCAATAAACACTAAATCATATCCTGTTTTTAATCCTACATTATTAAGCCTATAGTTTTCGCTTATTAATCTTTTAACTCTACCGCGAATTACACTATTTCCTACCTTTTTACTAACGGATATTCCACATCTATTAATATCTTTACCATTTCTATAAATATATAATACTAATAATTGGTTAGAAAAAGATTTTCCTCTTCTATATACTGTTCTAAATTCAGTATTCTTTCTAATTCTATATTTCTTAACATTAATATTAATATTAGCCGCCCTCTTTTCCGCAAATTGCAGAAAAAGGCCACATTAGCGGCCTTTATGCTGTCAATTTTTTTCTACCTTTTTGTCTTCTTTTTTGAAGAATGTTTCTGCCAGAAGCGGTTTTCATTCTCTTTCTAAATCCGTGTTCTTTTTTTCTTTGTCTTTTCTTAGGTTGGTAAGTCATGAACATATCTACTACACCTCCTTCTTTAAACCATACATTATAGCAATCATCTTACAATCGTATTTTTACAGTTTTACTATTAGATTATATAGTCACATCATCTTAATGTCAAGATAAGCATTTTTATTACTATTGTTAATATTTTTTATATTTATATGTTTTTTTGTGGATAACTTCTTGAACACCTTGTTATTTTTTGATATTATATAAGAAAGAACTGTGAATAACCTGTTTATTGATAAAGTTATTCACAACTTGTGGACAAAATTGTTAATAACTACTACAATATTGTATTAAACTTCTTTTGCTTATCTATTTTTACTTATATAAGCAGATTTATTTCTTAATTTAATATGTTAATAGTTTTTTTTTGTCTTGTTAACAATTTAAGTCCTATTAAAAATATAAGCATAGTTATTAACATGTGTATATTTTTAATGCTATTTATCAACAACCTACAATGTATTAATTTATTGCTTATAACTTTGTTTATAATGTTGTTTATATATTGTTTGTTTTTACATAAAATTTTTTTATTTGAACTGGAGGGTAGGAAATGAGCACCCAAATTAAAGATATCTGGGAAAAAACTTTAAGTATAATAAAAGGTGAACTTACAGAGGTTAGTTTTAATACTTGGATTAAAAGTATAGAACCTATGGCCTTAGATAATAATACTTTTAAATTAGGTGTTCCTAATAATTTTACCAAAGACATTCTTGAAAATAGATATAAGGATTTAATAATGAATGCTGTTAAATTGATTACTTCTAAAACATATAAAATAGAATTCTTTATATTATCTGAGGACGTAGCCGAAATTGAAACACCTAAAGCGAAACGAGAAGCTAATAGAAATAATATAATATTTAATGATGAAATGTCTGCAACACTAAACCCAAAATATACCTTTGATTCTTATGTAATTGGCAATAGTAACCGATTTGCTCACGCTGCATCACTTGCTGTAGCCGAATCCCCTGCAAAAGCTTATAACCCACTATTTATTTATGGAGGGGTTGGTCTTGGAAAAACGCATTTAATGCATGCTATTGGTCATTATATATTAGCAAACAACCCAAAGTCTAAGGTTGTTTACGTTTCTTCTGAAAAGTTTACAAACGAACTTATCAATTCTATTAAAGACGACAAAAACGTAGAATTTAGAAACAAGTACAGAAATGTGGACGTACTTCTAATTGATGATATTCAATTTATTGCAGGTAAAGAACGTACGCAAGAAGAGTTCTTCCATACATTTAATGATCTTCATGAAGCAAATAAGCAAATTATTTTATCTAGTGATAGACCACCTAAAGAAATACCTACTCTAGAGGATAGATTGAGGTCTAGATTTGAATGGGGTCTTATAGCTGATATACAACCACCGGATTTTGAAACTAGAATAGCTATTTTGAAGAAAAAAGCAGATATAGAGAATTTAAATATTCCAAACGAAGTATTGGTGTATATTGCTACTAAAATAAAATCTAACATAAGAGAGCTAGAAGGCGCTCTTATTCGAATTGTAGCTTTTTCTTCACTAACTAATAAAGAAATTGGTATAGATTTGGCATCAGAAGCACTCAAAGATATTATTTCTAGTAGAAATTCAAAACAAGTAACTATTGAGCTAATACAAGATATAGTTTCTAGCTATTTCAATTTAAAAATTGAGGATTTTAAATCTTCAAGGCGAACTAGGAACATAACATTTCCTAGACAAATCGCAATGTATTTGTGCAGAAAGCTTACTGATATGTCTCTCCCTAAAATAGGTGAAGAATTTGGAGGTAGGGATCATACAACTGTAATACACGCATGTGAGAAAATATCTAATGGTCTTAAAGAAGATGAAAATTTACAAGATAACATAGCAGAACTAACTAAAAAAATAAGTCAAAAATAGTATAATCCCGATATTAACAGGTGTTGATACTATATATATATAATCCTGTGTATAAAATAATACATAAAACTTAGCTGTTGATATTGTGGATAACTGTGATTTTTTTTGCATACTTATCCACAAACATTTCTACCTAGCATTGTTGCAGCTTGTAGTCTAAGATAGGTTCTTAACATATCAACAGCCCCTACTACTATTACTACTAATAATTTATTATTATCTTACCTATCTTTAATAAATTTCCCATGTGGATAAGGAGGTCTTTATTATATGAAATTTATATGTGAAAAAAGTATATTACAAGAAGCAATTTCAAACGTTCAAAAAGCTATTACAGGAAAATCAACTTTACCCGTATTACAAGGTATACTAATAACTGCTAAGAACGGAGAAGTAACTCTTATAGGATCTGATGTTGATTTAAGCATTGAGGCTAAAATTAATGCAGAGGTTATGGAAGATGGAAGTGTAGTTTTAGATTCTAAACTTTTTGGTGAAATCATAAGAAAATTACCCAATAGTGCAATAGAGATAGCAACAGATGAAAATAACTCTATTAAAATCGTTTGCCAAAAATCATATGCAACTATAATACATATGAATAGTGATGATTATCCCAATTTACCAAATATAATAGAGAACATGATCTTTTCAATTTCTCAAAAAGTATTAAAAAACATGATGAAAGGTACTATTTTTGCAGTTGCGCAAGATGAGACTAGACCAATTCTTACAGGAGTCTTATTTGAAATAAAAGATAAAAACCTTAATCTTGTAGCTTTAGATGGTTATAGGGTTGCATTTAGAAGTGAACCAGTAGATAACGATTTTAATATAAATGCTGTAATTCCAGGTAAGACATTAAGTGAAGTATCAAAAATACTAGAAGAAACAGATGAGAACGTTAATATAACATTCACACCAAATCATATTTTATTTAATATTGGAAAAACGAAGGTTATATCAAGGTTACTCGAAGGTGAATTCATAAAATATAGCTCAATAATACCTGAGGAATATAATCTAAAAATTACAGCTAAAAGACATGAATTATTAAGCTGTATAGAAAGGGCTTCTCTTATGGCAAAAGAGGGAAATACCAATTTAGTTAAATTCAACATAGAAGAAGATAACATGATAATCACTTCTAATTCTCAATTGGGAAAGGCCAGAGAAGAAATAAATATAATTTTGCAAGGTGAGTCTCTTCAAATTGCATTTAACTCAAAATACCTAATAGAACTTCTAAAAATAATGGAGGAAGAAGAGATAATTATGGAGTTTTCTAGTGGAGTTAATCCTTGTGTTGTAAAAAACAAAGAAAAAAATAATTGTACTTATATGGTATTGCCGGTAAGAATAAGAGCCAATAATAATTAAAATATAGTTCTAATAATATTTGAAAAAGAAGGTTTTGAAATGAATGAAATAAAAATAGAAACAGATATAATAAAATTAGATTCTTTTCTAAAATGGGCTGGGATAGCTTGTTTAGGTTCAGAAGCAAAATTTTACATCAAAAACGAGGATATTAAAGTCAATGGAGAAATAGAAACTCAAAGAGGTAAGAAATTATCTAAAGGTGATATAATTGAGTTTAACAGCGAAACTTATAAAATAATTTAAATTATATGAATGCACCGGAAAATTTTAAAATAATCTCCGGTGCACAATTTATGTCTATAATAATAAAATTTATAAGAAGTTATTTATATATATAAAATAATAAACTTATATATATATGTTATAATCATAATAGGTGATTGGATGCATATAAAATATTTACAACTTGAAAATTTCAGGAATTATAATAAATTATTTATAGAATTAAATAAAGGTACTAACGTATTTGTAGGGGATAATGCACAAGGAAAAACAAATATTTTGGAAGCTATTTATTATTGTAGTTTAGCTAAGTCTCACAGAACCAATAGAGATAAGGAATTGATAAATTGGAACGGCACAGAAGCATATATAAAGCTTTATGTGTGTAAAACTAGATTAGATAAAAAAATAGAAATAAAGATTTTTAAAGAAGGTAGAAAAGGAGTTAATATAAATTCTATAAAAGTTCAAAAACTCTCCGAGTTAGTAGGAAGTTTCAATGTGATTATGTTTTCACCCGAAGATTTAAATATTGTTAAAGAATCTGCATCATACAGGAGAAAATTCTTAGATATAGAGCTTTGTAAGTTAAGCCGTCGTTACTACTATAGTTTATCGCAATATAAAAAAGTTTTAAATGAGAGAAACTTGACTATAAAAAAATGGAATACAAATAGTGATATTATAGATGTATATGATAAGCAACTTAGTGAATTTGGTGCAATTATAATAAAAGATAGAATAACTTATATAGAGAAATTAAACAAAATATCAAAAACAATACATAGCAATATAACATCCAAAAGTGAAGTAATAGATATTAAATATCTAACACCTATTAAGGAGTTAGATAATATACGAGAAAATTTTTACTTGCTTTTATGTAAAAATAGGAAAAGAGATATAGAAACTAAAACTACATCAATAGGTCCACATAGGGATGATTTTTCCATAGATATTAATGGTATCAATGCTAGAATATTTGGATCCCAAGGTCAACAGAGAACTTCAGTTTTAACAATTAAGTTTGGAGCTCTAGCAATAATAAAAGAACTAACTGGAGAATATCCAGTATTATTACTTGATGATGTTTTGTCTGAATTGGATACAAAAAGGCAAGAATATATATTAAAATCTATAAAAGAAGTTCAAACATTAATTACATGCAACGGGATTAATGATATAAGAAAATATTTAAACTCAGAAAGCAAGATATTTGAAGTTATGTCAGGTGAAGTAAAAGAGATGACATAGACTCAAATAAAGTAGAATGTATTATCAAGGAGGATATTATATGTTTTTACATTTAGGGGAAAATGTAGTAGTGCCTATAAAAGACATTATAGGTATATTTGACATGGAAACTACTATGTATAGCTCGGACACTATCCAATTTTTAAGAATGGCCGAAGAAGATGGTTTTGTAGAGCGGATAACAAAAAATATTGCTAAATCTTTTGTAATTGCAGAGGTAGATAAAAAAAGTAAAATATATATATCACCAATATCATCTTCAACTTTATGCAAAAGAACAGAAACTGTATATTATGCGCTTTAGAGTAAGTTAGGAGGATATACATGGAAAATAATAATATTTACGACGAAAGTCAAATACAAGTACTTGAAGGATTAGAGGCAGTAAGAAAAAGACCTGGTATGTATATAGGTAGCACTAGCATTAGGGGTCTTCATCATTTAGTTTATGAAATTGTAGATAATAGTATTGACGAGGCCTTAGCAGGTTTTTGTAAGAATATTAATGTAATTATACACAAAGACAATTCTATAACTGTTATAGATGACGGTCGTGGTATGCCCGTAGGAATGCATCATAAAATGAAAATACCTACTGTAGAAGTTATAATGACTGTACTACATGCAGGCGGTAAATTTGGTGGTGGAGCATACAAAGTATCAGGTGGTCTTCATGGTGTTGGTTCATCTGTAGTTAATGCATTGTCTGTGATTTGTGAAGTAGAAGTTAAAGTTGATGGGAAAGTATGGAAACAAACTTTTTCAAAGGGCAAAACTACTAGTACACTTGTAAATATAGGAACAACGCAGGAACATGGAACAAAAGTATTCTTTACCCCTGATCCGGAAATTTTTGAAGAAATTGATTTTGATTTTGAAACTTTGTCTCAAAGACTTAGAGAGTTAGCCTTTTTAAATAAAGGTTTAAGAATAACCATTGAAGATGAACGAGAAGAGAAAAAGCAAGATTTCCTGTATGAGGGAGGAATAAAATCTTTTGTAGATTATTTGAATAGAAATAAAGGAACAATTCATGAGACCATATACATGGAAGGCAATAAGGATGATTATGTTGTTGAAATAGCCTTACAATACAACGATACATATACAGAAAATATATTTTCATTTGCTAACAATATAGATACTGTAGAGGGTGGAACACACCTAGTTGGGTTTAAGTCCGCATTAACAAGAGTAGTAAATGATTATGCTAAAAAATTTGGTTTCTTAAAAGAAAATGATAAAAATCTATCAGGTGAAGATGTAAGGGAAGGTCTTACAGCAGTAATATCTATAAAGCTTACTGATCCTCAATTTGAAGGGCAAACAAAAACTAAACTTGGTAATAGTGAAGTAAGGGGCATAGTTGATAGTATAGTTGGTGAGGCTATCAGTAATGTTCTAGAGGAAGACCCACAACTCGGTAAAAACATAATTGATAAAGCATTAAATGCAGCAAGAGCTCGCGAAGCAGCAAAAAAAGCAAGAGAATTTACAAGACGAAAGTCTGTATTAGAAAGCACTACACTTCCAGGTAAATTATCAGATTGTGCTTCAAAAGATCCTATGGAATGCGAAATATATCTGGTGGAAGGTGATTCAGCGGGTGGTTCAGCGAAACAGGGTAGAGATAGAAGATTCCAAGCTATACTTCCTCTTAAAGGAAAAATAATGAATGTTGAAAAGCAAAGAATTGATAAAATGCTCGCATCTCTAGAAATTAGGGCTATGATAACTGCTTTTGGTGCTGGTATAGGAAAGGATTTTGATGTAAAAAAAATAAGGTACGATCGTATTATTATTATGACAGATGCGGACGTAGATGGAGCACATATTAGAACTTTATTACTAACATTCTTCTATAGATACATGAAAGAATTAGTAGAAGAAGGACACGTATATGTAGCTCAACCTCCACTATTCAAGGTTTCTAAAGGCAAAAAAGAGCATTATGTATATACCGAAAAAGAACTTGAAGAGACACTTTTGGAATTGGGTGGAAAAGATAGTAACACCGATATACAAAGATACAAAGGTCTTGGGGAAATGAATCCAAACCAGCTTTGGGATACAACAATGAACCCTGAGGAGAGAACTCTGCTTCAGGTCCATGTAGAGGATGCAATGGCGGCAGATGAAATATTCACTATTCTTATGGGCGATAAAGTAGAACCTCGTAGGGAGTTTATACAAGAAAATGCTAAAGGTGTGCTCAACTTAGATATATAGTTATACATTAAAATATTTTGTTTAAAGAGGTGTAACATGATTAATAATCAGGGAAAAATTTTACCTATTGATATAAGATACGAAATGAAAAAGTCTTATATAGATTACGCTATGAGTGTTATTGTAAGCCGTGCTCTTCCAGATGTACGCGATGGACTTAAACCTGTTCATAGAAGGATATTATTCTCTATGCATGAACTAGGGTTAACACCAGAGAAGGGATATAGAAAGTGCGCAAGAATTGTAGGAGATGTTTTAGGTAAGTATCATCCACATGGTGATACTGCAGTATATGGAGCGCTCGTTAGAATGGCTCAAGACTTTTCACAAAGATGTATTTTGGTCGATGGTCATGGAAATTTTGGTTCTGTAGATGGTGACGGGGCAGCTGCAATGAGATATACAGAAGCTAAAATGAGCAAAATTACAACTCAGATGCTTCGAGATATTAATAAAGATACAGTAGATTTCATTCCTAACTTTGATGGAGAAGAAAAAGAACCATCAGTGCTGCCTTCAAGATTCCCTAATCTTTTAGTTAATGGATCGACAGGAATTGCAGTAGGCATGGCAACCAATATACCTCCACATAATTTGATAGAAGTTATAGACGGAGTGCTCATGGTTATTGAAGACCCAGAGGTCACTATAAGTGATTTAATGACAAAAATAAAAGGCCCAGATTTTCCTACAGGTGGAATTATTTTAGGAAGAGCGGGAATAAAAAGTGCTTATGAAACAGGAAGAGGAAGAATACTTGTAAGGGCTAAAACAGACATTGAAGAGAATAAAGGTAGAAATACAATAATAGTAACGGAATTACCTTATCAAGTTAATAAAGCAAAACTTATAGAAGGTATTGCAGATTTAGTAAAAGATAAGAAAATAGATGGAATATCAGATTTAAGAGATGAATCAGATAGAGAAGGTATGAGGGTTGTTATAGAACTAAAAAGAGATGCAAACCCTAATATAGTATTAAATAGGTTATTTAAACATACTAGGATGCAAGATACTTTTGGAGTTATAATGATAGCTCTTGTAAATAACGAACCTCAAACTTTAAATTTAAAACAAGTTCTAACTTATTATTTAGAACATCAGAAAGATGTAACAAGAAGAAGAACTCAATTTGATCTTGATAAAGCACTAGCAAGAGCTCATATTTTAGAAGGGCTTAAGATTGCGCTAGACCATATTGATGAAGTAATTCGTTTAATAAGAGCGTCAAAGACAATTAGTGAAGCTAAAGAAAGTTTAATAAATGCATTTAATTTATCTGAAAAACAATCTACCGCTATTGTTGAGATGAGACTTGGAAGACTTACAGGTCTTGAAAGAGGTAAGATTGAAGATGAGTACAATGAATTAATGAAAACAGTTAATTATTTAAAAGGAATTTTAGAAGATGAATTAGTATTATTAAACATAATTAAGGATGAGTTAATAGAAGTTAGAAATAAATATGGTGATACTAGAAGATCATCAATAGAAAAAAATCCATATAGCTTAGATGAGGAAGATTTGATTCAAGAGCAAGATATTGTAATAACTCTAACTCATGCAGGATATATAAAGAGGCTTCCAGCTGATACTTATAGTGCTCAAAAAAGAGGGGGTAGAGGGATACAAGGTGTTACTACAAAAGAAGATGATTTTGTGGAACATATTTTTACAACTACCACTCATAATAATATTTTATTCTTCACAAACAAAGGAAAATCATTTAAATTAAAAGCATATGAGATTCCAGAAGGTGGAAGAACAGCTAAGGGAACAAACTTGATAAATATTATACCTTTAGCTAGCGATGAAAAGATTCAAGCAGTTATATGTCTTAAAGAATTCCCTGAGGATAATTATCTTGTAATGGGAACAAAACATGGCTTAATTAAGAAAACATCACTTGATAAATATGCTGCTATAAGAAAGAATGGTTTAAATGCAATAAATTTAAGAGAAGATGATGAACTAATTGGAGCTGCAATAACTACTGGAGATAGCGAAATGCTGTTTGTTACAAGAAATGGTTATTCTATAAGATTTAGTGAAAAAGATGTAAGAGGTATGGGAAGAACTGCAACTGGAGTTAAGTCTTTAACTTTAAGACAAGGCGACATTGTAGTGTCTATGAATATTGTTAAGCCTGTAGAAGAACTTTTAGTTATAAGTGAAAATGGATTTGGAAAGAGAACCTTGGTTTCAGAATACTCACTCCAACGTAGAGGTGGTAAGGGAGTAATAACTTATAAGGTATCAGATAAAACAGGAAAACTTGTAGGTGCTAGAATAGTAAAAGACGGAGACGAAATGATACTTATAAACAGTAATGGTGTTGTTATAAGATTAAATGTAGATGGAATATCAACTACAAGTAGGAATACCATGGGAGTTACTTTAATGAGGAATGGAGAAGGAGATAATATAGTTGCTATAGCTAAAATAAATTGTAGTGATGAAATTAATACAGATGAGAATCCTTTGCAAGAAGAAACAAATTCTGTGCAAGAAAAAGCTGACTCTGTTCAAGAGAACATTAAAGAAACTTCTGATAATGAGGAACATGACTTAGAAACAACTAGTGAAGTAAATGATAAAATAGAAGATTAAAATATTAAAATACTTATTTGGAATTACTTCAAATAAGTATTTTAATATTTATAGGTATATATACATTATAACTAACCTAGTGTATCTCAAGCAGTAAATCAGAGAAAAACAAAGATATATATATAAAGATTAGTATAATCTATGTAGGAATAGGACTATTGTAAATACAGTAATAAATAGATTTGATACAATATTCCTTGTCGTTACGAATTAGTAACAATAGCAGTTTAATTTTAAAGATCAAATAATTTTCTAAACTTAAAATAATATTTTAAAAATAGAAAAATATATTGACAATTTTAAAGTTAAATAGTAAAATAGTAGGAGTCGTCACATGATGACAAAATAAATTGGTCTTTGAAAATTAAACAGAGAAATAGGTAAAGATAGCGAAATAATATTTCGTTAAACCAGTTAATTACTTTAGTATAAAGTAAAATTTAGTCGTAAGACTAAAAGTATGTAATGAGCTTGCGTAACAACTTAACAGTTGTCGCAGATTAATCATTTCAACTAAAAAAGTGTAAACTTTTAAATTGAGAGTTTGATCCTGGCTCAGGACGAACGCTGGCGGCGTGCCTAACACATGCAAGTCGAGCGATGAAACCCTTCGGGGTGGATTAGCGGCGGACGGGTGAGTAACACGTGGGTAACCTGCCTCAAAGAGGGGAATAGCCTCCCGAAAGGGAGATTAATACCGCATAATATGTTTTGGTCGCATGATCGAAACATCAAAGGATTTTTCTTCGGAAAATTCCACTTTGAGATGGACCCGCGGCGCATTAGCTAGTTGGTGAGGTAACGGCTCACCAAGGCGACGATGCGTAGCCGACCTGAGAGGGTGATCGGCCACATTGGAACTGAGACACGGTCCAGACTCCTACGGGAGGCAGCAGTGGGGAATATTGCGCAATGGGGGAAACCCTGACGCAGCAACGCCGCGTGAATGATGAAGGCCTTCGGGTTGTAAAGTTCTGTCTTCTGGGACGATAATGACGGTACCAGAGGAGGAAGCCACGGCTAACTACGTGCCAGCAGCCGCGGTAATACGTAGGTGGCAAGCGTTGTCCGGATTTACTGGGCGTAAAGGATGCGTAGGCGGACATTTAAGTCAGATGTGAAATACCCGAGCTTAACTTGGGTGCTGCATTTGAAACTGGGTGTCTAGAGTGCAGGAGAGGTAAGTGGAATTCCTAGTGTAGCGGTGAAATGCGTAGAGATTAGGAAGAACACCAGTGGCGAAGGCGACTTACTGGACTGTAACTGACGCTGAGGCATGAAAGCGTGGGGAGCAAACAGGATTAGATACCCTGGTAGTCCACGCCGTAAACGATGAATACTAGGTGTCGGGGGTCGAACCTCGGTGCCGCCGTTAACACATTAAGTATTCCGCCTGGGGAGTACGATCGCAAGATTAAAACTCAAAGGAATTGACGGGGGCCCGCACAAGCAGCGGAGCATGTGGTTTAATTCGAAGCAACGCGAAGAACCTTACCTAGACTTGACATCCCCTGCATAACCCAGAGATGGGCGAAGTCCTTCGGGACAGGGTGACAGGTGGTGCATGGTTGTCGTCAGCTCGTGTCGTGAGATGTTGGGTTAAGTCCCGCAACGAGCGCAACCCTTATCATTAGTTGCTACCATTAAGTTGAGCACTCTAGTGAGACTGCCCGGGTTAACCGGGAGGAAGGTGGGGATGACGTCAAATCATCATGCCCCTTATGTCTAGGGCTACACACGTGCTACAATGGTGAGTACAAAGAGATGCAAGACCGCAAGGTGGAGCCAAACTCAAAAACTCATCCCAGTTCGGATTGTAGGCTGCAACTCGCCTACATGAAGCCGGAGTTGCTAGTAATCGCGAATCAGCATGTCGCGGTGAATACGTTCCCGGGCCTTGTACACACCGCCCGTCACACCATGAGAGTTGGTAACACCCGAAGTCCGTGAGGTAACCGTAAGGAGCCAGCGGCCGAAGGTGGGATTGATGATTGGGGTGAAGTCGTAACAAGGTAGCCGTAGGAGAACCTGCGGCTGGATCACCTCCTTTCTAGGGAGTAGATGTATTGACTTCGGTCGATGCAATAGAAGAATATTAATTTGTTCTTCAAAAATATCTATTGTAATTAATCGTACCTAGTTCTCTGTTTAATTTTGAGAGACTAATTTTATCTAACTCTTAGGAGTTAGATAATGAATAGTTTTTCTTAAAATGTTCTTTGAAAATTGCACAGTGAAAAAAGTTGTTTTAAAAAAATTAAAACTACGCAAGTAGTTTATAAATTAATTTAATACAATTTCGCAAAATTAATATAACCGTCTATGTAAATAGACAGAATCAAGGTCAAGCTACAAAGGGCGCATGGCGAATGCCTTGGCACTAGGAGCCGAAGAAGGACGCGTTAAGCTGCGATAAGCTTTGGGTAGGCGCAAATAGCCTGTGATCCAAAGATTTCCGAATGGGGGAACCCACATAGTAACAACTATGTACTGCATACTGAATAAATAGGTATGCAGAGGTAGACCCGGGGAACTGAAACATCTAAGTACCCGGAGGAAGAGAAAGAAACATCGATTTCCTAAGTAGCGGCGAGCGAAAGGGAAAGAGCCCAAACCCAGGTCTTTGATCTGGGGGTTGAGGATAGATCATAAATACTGCAATTCCTTAATTGAAGATAGCTGGAAAGCTGCTCCGCAGAAGGTAATAGGCCTGTAAATGAAAAGGAAAAACAGTCAGATCTAATCCAGAGTACCACGAGACACGTGAAACCTTGTGGGAAGCTGGGAGGACCACCTCCCAAGGCTAAATACTACCTAGTGACCGATAGTGAAGAAGTACCGTGAGGGAAAGGTGAAAAGAACCCCGGAAGGGGAGTGAAATAGAACCTGAAACCGTGTGCCTACAACCGGTCGAAGCACTTTATATGTGTGACGGCGTGCTTTTTGTAGAACGAGCCAACGAGTTACGATATGTAGCAAGGTTAAGTACTTAAGGTACGGAGCCGAAGGGAAACCAAGTCTGAATAGGGCGTTGTGAACGCAAGTTCACGAAGTTGCATGTCGTAGACCCGAAACCGGGTGACCTATCCATGGCCAGGATGAAGCGGAAGTAAAATTCCGTGGAGGTCCGAACCACGTTGGTGTTGAAAAACCATGGGATGAGCTGTGGATAGCGGAGAAATTCCAATCGAACTCGGAGATAGCTGGTTCTCCTCGAAATAGCTTTAGGGCTAGCGTCGATTAATTGAGTAATGGAGGTAGAGCACTGAATGGGCTAGGGGCTGACAACAGTTACTGAACCCTATCAAACTCCGAATGCCATATACTTTTATTTCGGCAGTCAGACTGCGAATGATAAGATCCGTAGTCAAAAGGGAAACAGCCCAGACCATCAGCTAAGGTCCCAAAGTGTAAGTTAAGTGGAAAAGGATGTGGGATTTCTAAGACAACTAGGATGTTGGCTCAGAAGCAGCCACTCATTTAAAGAGTGCGTAATAGCTCACTAGTCAAGAGATCCTGCGCCGAAGATGTCCGGGGCTAAAACTTACCACCGAAGCTATGGGTGTACACAATTGTGTACGCGGTAGAGGAGCTTTCTGTACTGGCTGAAGTCATACCGTAAGGAGTGGTGGACGGTACAGAAGTGAGAATGTTGGCATGAGTAGCGAGAGTTAAGTGAGAATCTTAACGGTCGAAAACCTAAGGTTTCCTGAGGAAGGCTCGTCCTCTCAGGGTTAGTCGGGACCTAAGCCGAGGCCGAAAGGCGTAGGTGATGGACAATCGGTTGATATTCCGATACCACCAATGGACGTTATTAGAAATGGGATGACGCAGGAGGATAAGATGTGCACACTATTGGATGTGTGTCTAAGCATTTAGGCGGAGCAAGCAGGCAAATCCGTTTGCTCTTAACGCTGAGATGTGATGGGGAAGGGAATTTATTCCTGAAGTATCTGATTCCACGCTGCCAAGAAAAGTCTCTATCGAGGATATTGGTGCCCGTACCGCAAACCGACACAGGTAGGTGAGGAGAGAATCCTAAGACCATCGGAAGAATTGTTGTTAAGGAACTCGGCAAATTGACCCCGTAACTTCGGGAGAAGGGGTGCCTACGTAAGTAGGTCGCAGAGAATAGGCCCAAGCAACTGTTTAGCAAAAACACAGGTCTCTGCTAAAGCGAAAGCTGATGTATAGGGGCTGACGCCTGCCCGGTGCTGGAAGGTTAAGGGGATTACTTAGCGCAAGCGAAGGTATGAACTTAAGCCCCAGTAAACGGCGGCCGTAACTATAACGGTCCTAAGGTAGCGAAATTCCTTGTCGGGTAAGTTCCGACCCGCACGAATGGCGTAATGATTTGGGCACTGTCTCAACAACACATCCGGCGAAATTGTAGTGCAAGTGAAGATGCTTGCTACCCGCGATTGGACGGAAAGACCCCGTAGAGCTTTACTGTAGCTTAGCATTGAATTTCGGTATTGTCTGTACAGGATAGGTGGGAGACTGAGAAACATGGGCGTCAGCCTGTGTGGAGTCATCCTTGGGATACCACCCTGACAGTACTGAGGTTCTAACTGGAGGCCATGAATCTGGTCACAGGACATTGTTAGGTGGGCAGTTTGACTGGGGCGGTCGCCTCCAAAAAAGTAACGGAGGCGCCCAAAGGTTCCCTCAGCGCGGTTGGAAATCGCGCGAAGAGTGCAAAGGCAGAAGGGAGCCTGACTGCGACACTTACAAGTGGAGCAGGGACGAAAGTCGGGCTTAGTGATCCGGTGGTACCTCGTGGGAGGGCCATCGCTCAACGGATAAAAGCTACCTCGGGGATAACAGGCTGATCTCCCCCAAGAGTCCACATCGACGGGGAGGTTTGGCACCTCGATGTCGGCTCGTCGCATCCTGGGGCTGAAGTAGGTCCCAAGGGTTGGGCTGTTCGCCCATTAAAGCGGCACGCGAGCTGGGTTCAGAACGTCGTGAGACAGTTCGGTCCCTATCCGTCGCGGGCGTAGGAAATTTGAAGGGAGCTGTCCTTAGTACGAGAGGACCGGGATGGACAAACCTCTGGTGCACCAGTTGTCACGCCAGTGGCATCGCTGGGTAGCTATGTTTGGAAGGGATAAACGCTGAAAGCATCTAAGCGTGAAGCCCACCCTGAGATGAGATTTCCCATAACTCGCACGTAAGTGCGATGTTAGTAAGACTCCTGGAAGACCACCAGGTTGATAGGTTAGAGGTGTAAGCATGGTAACATGTTCAGCTGACTAATACTAATAAGTCGAGGGCTTGACCTAAATATATAATTAAAGTAACGCGATATATTTCTTTCGCAGAAGCTGTTTCTTTCGTAGGAAAGAAACTAAGATTCTGACAAAGGAAGAAGATTAATTCACTGTGCAATTTTGAGAGAATATCTCATAAAGTATATTGACAAGTTAACAATAGCTTGGTATACTTTAATTATAAGGTTAATACTTTATAAATCTGGTGATTATGGCATGAAGGTAACACCCGTTCCCATACCGAACACGAAGGTTAAGCTTCAATGCGCCGATGGTACTGCAGGGGTGACCTTGTGGAAGAGTAGGTTGTCGCCAGGTCAATACATGGATCTTTAGCTCAGCTGGTTAGAGCTACCGGCTCATAACCGGTCGGTCCGGGGTTCGAGTCCCTGAAGGTCCACCATATGTGGGGATATAGCTCAGCTGGGAGAGCACCTGCCTTGCACGCAGGGGGTCAAGGGTTCGATTCCCTTTATCTCCACCAAAAAACAGTCCAAATATGGGCTGTTTTTTATTTCGTTAAAAATTAGTCCTTAACGACATTTCAGAAGGAAATGATTTAATTATAGATTTTATAGATTTATTAGGTAAAATGTATTACAATATAAAAGCGATAATATGAAATATGAAAGGAACTTTACGATGTCACTATATAGAGTAAAGCAGTTTTACAGGTCAATGGTTTCGAAGGTTAATGATGAAGATTTAGAGTTTCTTAAGATGTATTTAGAAACTTATGAATTACAATTATTAAACCAATTACCTACTTATGAGCAAAAACACTGTATAAATGTAGCTAGGGATGTAAAATTAACTTGTAATCAAAGAAAGTTAAAATCAAATGATTTGATAAAGGTTGCATTGCTTCATGATATAGGTAAAATATATAATAGTATGAATCCAATAGATAAAGCTATAATGGTTATAATTCATATGGTAACAAATGGAAAAATTAGATCGTATAAAAAAAATAAAAATGTTAATATTTATTATAATCATGGAGATATAGGATATAGTTTATTAAGAAAGTATGGTTACAACGATAGAATTTTATTTTTAGTGAAAAATCATCATAATAATAATATAACAGGAGATATAGAATTAGATTTATTAAAAGAATGTGATGATAGAAATTAAGAAACTAATATATAGTTTCTTTTTTTTGATTTATCACAGTAAAAGTATATATTAGGTAAATATAGTTATAAAAAAGGATGCTTTTAATTTAAAAGCATTTATATGTTATAAAGTGTTTCTAATAATACATAAAGAGTGATAGAATATAATTAAATACAAATATTGGGAGGGGAAAATGGATTCAAAGGAAAGAAGAGGATATATTAAAAACAAATTATTTAAAGACAATACTACATGTAAAGGTAACTTTTTAGCAGAGAAACTAGGGGTTACAAGACAAGTTATAGTAAAAGATATTGCAATTATAAGAGCAGAAGGTGTAAATATAATTGCGACTTCAGAAGGTTATTTAATACCCAAAGAAGAAAGTAATTATGTAAGGCGGGTAATTGCAGTTTCACACACAAGAGACGATATATATAATGAGCTTGAATGCATTGTAAAATTTGGTGGTATAGTAGAGGATGTAACAGTAGAACACTCTTTATACGGTGAAATAAGAGCAATGCTCATGATAAAGACAATTATGGATATTGAGAAATTCACAAGAAAGTTTAAAGAATTTAGTGCCAAGCCATTATCCTCGTTAACTAAAGGAATACACTTACATACTATAAAAGCGGATAATGAAGAGATTATAGAGTGTATTATAAAAGAATTAAAAAATAAGAATTACTTAATTTGTGAGTAATTTAATTATTAAAGGAGAAAGTATTATGGAAAATGTTGCACTTTTAAAATGTACGGAATATGATGTTGATTTAGTAGAAAAAAAGTTGCGAGAGGGATTTGAATTATTGGGTGGACATCAATTTTTGAAACAATTAATACCAAAAAACAGTAAAGTACTTTTAAAGCCTAATATGTTAAGTGTTGAGAGTAAAGGATCGCCAGTAGTAACTCATTATGCTGTTTTTGAAGCAGTAATTAGAGTTATTAGGGAATATTCTAGTTACATTAGCTTTGGTGATTCGCCCGGCTTCGGAGATTCAAGAAAAGCAGCAGAAAAATCTGGTCTTATGGAGGTTGCTGATAAATACGGAGTTACTTTTGAGGATTTTAAAGAGTCAGTACATATTAAATTAGATAATTCTATTTTATGTAAATCTTGGAATATATCTAAAGCTGCTTATGAGGCAGACGTTGTTATATCACTGCCAAAACTTAAAACACATGCTATGGCCTATTATACAGGAGCTGTAAAAAATCAATTTGGTTGTATACCAGGAACGCAAAAAGCAACTTGGCATACAAGAATGCCTGATGCTAATAATTTTTGCAAGATGCTTTTGGATTTAAATACGGCCGTTGGGACTAATTTTGCTATTTTAGACGGTATAATTGCTATGGAAGGTAATGGACCTAAAAGTGGACAGCCATATAAAATGAATACTTTAATTATGGGACAGAGCTTAACAGCTGTGGATTCCACTGCCGTTAGACTTATAGGTTACGATGATCCTTTGGATACACCTGTTTTAAAAGAAGCATATGATAGCAAATGGGGAGTAGTACTTTCAAAGGATATAAACATACTTGGTGAAGACTTAGAATCTATGAAAGCAAAAGATTTTAAACTATGTAGGAAGGGAGGTAACTTTTATTTTATAAACCCAGGGGTAACTAATTTTCTAAGAGAAATGATAGCACCAAACCCAACCCTAATCAAAGAAAAATGCATAGGTTGTGGAAGGTGTGCTGAGGTATGTCCAGAGAAGCCCGCGGCGATTGAGATGGTACTAAAAGGAGACATATTAAATCCTAAATGGAATATGCATGAATGTATTAGATGTTTTTGCTGTCAGGAATTATGCCCAGTTGGTGCAATTGAAACAAAATATTCAAAGTTAGCTAAATTACTAAAATTAGATAAGAGGTGATTTTTTACGAAAAGAAAAAAGACCATAGCTATCATTATAGCAATAATAGTAATAATTTTAGCTTTCTTAGGTAACATAATTAATTTTGCTATAAACATACAGTGGTTTAAGGAAGTAGGATATTTATCAGTATATTTTACTAAATTAACATCAATTTTAAAGTTAATGATACCAGTGTTTATGGTGAGTTATATTGCAATATGGATGTATTATAAAACATTTAAAAGTAGTATTCTAAGATGGAAAAAGGTTGTTGAAGTGAATAAAAATAAAGAAAGATTAAAACGCAAAATTATTATATTTATAAATATTATAATCTCTTTTATAGTTTCGATTACCTTTGCTTCTAACTATTGGTATACAATACTGCAGTTCGCGAATGCTACAAGTTTTAATACTGTAGACCCATTATTTAAAAAAGATATTTCATTTTTTATATTCAAACTTCCATTAATTGAATCACTATATCGAATGTTCATAACTTTGCTAGTAGTATTAGTAATTATTACTATAGTAATATACATCACATTAACTGCAAAGGATCATATATTACATTCCAATAAAGGAAATATATTTTCTAAACTTAAAAACTTTAAGAGAGGAATAACTAAATTTGCAGGAAGGCAGCTTTCCATAGTGTCTTCACTAATATTGATGCTAGTATCTCTTGGATACTTAGTAAAAGCTTGGAATCTAGTATACTCGCCAAGAGGAATAGTATTTGGAGCAGGATATACAGATATACATGTAACCTTAAGGTTTTACCAAACAATAGCGGTGGTATCTTTAATTGCAGCCATAATTACATTTATAAGTATACTAAAATATAAAGCAAAGCCTGTGATTATATCTGTTATTGTGGTTGTTGCATTAATTTTTGGGGAACATATAACAGCAAATCTAGTTCAAAAGTTTCAAGTTCAATCGAATGAAAAAACTTTAGAAAAACCATATATTCAATATAATATAGACAATACGAGAAAAGCTTTTAATTTACATACCATAGGAGAAGTTCCATTTGAAATAAAAAATGATTTAACGAAAGAGGATATTAATTTTAATAAAGATACTATTGATAATATAAAAATAAACTCTTTTAAACCAGCATTAGAATTTTATAATCAATTTCAATATATGAGGTTTTATTATGGATTTAATGATTTAGATATTGATAGATATAATATAAATGGGAAATACAATCAAGTATTTATTGCACCAAGAGAAATTGAGTTAGAGTCATTAAAAGACAATTCAAATACTTGGCAAAATAGACATCTAGTTTATACTCATGGATACGGCGTGGCTATGAGTAAGGTAAACTCTGTAACAAGTGAAGGTCAGCCGGATTTTGTGATTAATAATATACCTTTAGAAAATAAAACAAGTATAAAAACAGATAATCCTAGAATATATTTTGGTGAAAGTACCAATGATTATAGTATAGTCAATACAAAAATTGGAGAGTTAGATTATCCTAAGGGTGGAGAAAACCAAACTAATAACTATGATGGAAAAGCTGGAATGAAGATGAGCGTCGCAAATAGAATTTTATTTGCAATAAATAAAAAAAGTACTCAGTTTTTATTATCCAACGATATAACTTCTAATAGTAAAATATTAATTGATAGGAATATAGTTCAAAGAGTAAAAAAAATTGCTCCATTTTTAACATATGATAGTGATCCATACATTATAATTAACGAAGGAAGATTATACTGGATTATAGATGCATATACAACCTCCAATAGATATCCGTTTTCACAGCCACAAAATGGTGTGAATTATATGAGGAATTCAATTAAAGTTGCCATTGACGCAGTAGATGGAATACCTGAATTTTATATAGTTGATAAAAAGGATCCTATAGCAAATAATTATTCAAAGATATTTACAAAACTATTTAAGGATTCAGAGACAGTTCCTAGTGGTATAAAAGAACATTTTAGATATCCAGAAGTCTTATTTAATTTACAATGTAATGTACTTGGTAAATACCACATAACTGATCCTGGAGTATTTTATAACGGAGATGATGTGTGGTCTATAGCAACTAACAAAGAGAAGGTTGAGGGTAAAAATGAAAAAAACAAAGCTTCTTATGTAATAATGAAACTACCAAATGAAAGCACAGAAGAAATGATCTTACTTGAATACTTCAACACTAAAGGGCGAGATAACATGGTATCGTTATTGGCAGCAAGGATGGATGGGGACAATTATGGGAAAATGGTTTTATATAAATTCCCACCGAAGCAAACAGTATATAGCCCTGTACTATTTAAACAAAAGATGAATCAGGACACTATAATATCAAAAGAATTATCACTTTGGAATACACAAGGTTCACAAGTCCAATTTGGAGAAACATTAATTATACCAATTAAAAATTCTTTGATTTATGTAGAGCCTATGTATTTGAGAGCTAAAGGCGAGAAAAGCATACCAGAGATGAAAAAGGTTATAGTGTCTTATGGTGATAAAATAGTTTTAGCTGATAATATAGAGTTAGCGCTTGAACAAATATTTGATTATACAGACAAAAATAATATATCCCAAACTAAAGAAAAATTAAATTTAGATGAAAAATCATTGGAAAATATAAAAATTGCTAAAGAAATTTATAACAAGGCGTTGGAAGCTCAAAAAAATGGTAAGTGGGCTGAATATGGGATATTTATAAAACAATTAGGTGATACATTGAATAAAATAAGTGAGTAAAATATATTATAATATAGTTAACATAATCAAGACATATTAAAAACGCCTTAGTTTTAAATAGGATTATGTTACATTGTATTATCATGAAATGTAATCTTAGGACATATATTGTTATATGTCCTTACTTTTATAGTATAATTTGTTTTGCGTTATGTAAAAATATATAGAGTGAGATAAATATTGTATAAAACAAAGGAATTTGAAATAAAATGTCGAATAAGTTTATATATATAAGAGTATAAGGGGTATGGGGGTTATGTTATGAAATATACAAATAATAATTTGTATAAGGCTGGTAAAAATTCATTGTGTATAGGTACAGATGCTTTAAATATTAATAATTTACCTAAAGTAATAATAAAAAATATTTCGGATGCTCTTATAAACGGAGAAAAAATTATATTTTTTACAGATGATATATTCTATAAAAATATTGAAAAAAACTTTGATGGTGATGAAGATTTCATAAGGTATAATATAAATACAGGTATCTTTAAAATAAAAACGTATAATATTGATACTTTTGATTATGACTATAAAGAGTTTTTAGATATTATTTTTGTTGTTAGACAAAAATTGAGAATAATATGGGATTTTAAAAATGTAATTAGAAGGGTTGGAAAAGTAGATGTTTTAATTAAATATGTTCAAAAAATAATAGAATGTTCAAAAGATAATATTTCTAATATGGTATACATTAATAATAATGTATATAACTTCAATGAACTACATAGATTTAGCAATTTATTTCAAACATTAATTATTATAGATAGAAATAAAGAAATGGAATTTAAAAATAAGAATGAAATAGAAAAAGCAATTTGGATGCTTCAGTCTAATTCACAACTAAAATATCAGAATAAAAATTTAGTTTTATTTAATGATATTTTTTCAGATATACCCCAAAATACAGATGAAAATGAATTCAGAGAAATCGTAATGAATAAAATTAAGGATGTATGTGATGTAGATTTTTGTATTTTACATAGTTCAGTTAAAGAGCAAGAAAATACGATAGAAATGGGTAATTATTATGGGATAACTAAAAAACATAAATACTATTTGATTAAGGATATAAAAACAATCCATTATATTAATAACTTCAATGAAATGGTATTAAATAGTAATGGAAATTCATTATTAAATTCAAGTGAAATAGAGGATTCAGAATTAGTAGAAAAATTCAAGTTATTAGGCATAGTAAGCTATATGGCTATTAATGTAGAATATTATGATAGTTCTAAGGGTGTAATAAGTATAGGAAGATATAAAAATAATAGAGAGCTATCTAAAAATAACATAGAACATTTAAAATCAATATGTAAAACTGCATTTTATTTAATACAGGATCAAAAAAGATTTTCTGATATGCGAAATAGACTAATACAAAACGAAAAACTAAGGGCTATGGGAGAAATGGCTGCGGGAATAACTCATGATATAAATAATATACTTACACCAATTGTAGGCTCTGTTCAACTTTTAAAGGATACAACTAAGGAAAAAGAAAACTTGAAGTTGCTTAGCATTATAGAAATATGTGCGTATGATGGAATCAATATTACTAATAAGGTTAAAAAATTAACCCAAAAATGTAATGGAAAAGATAATGATTTTGAAATCTTTAGTGTAGATAATGTAATTTCAGATGCAATAGATTTAACTAAAAGTAAATGGCTAACAGGAAGTAGTTTTAAAGGAATAAAAATAAGCGTAATTAAATCATTAAAATCTAATGAGGAGATGCAAGGAAATATAACAGAAATAAGAGAGGTATTTATAAATATAATAGTAAATGCTATAGATGCTATGCCAAAAGGTGGTAAAATAGAATTCATTACTAAAAATAAAGCTAATATGGCTATTATAGAAATAAGAGATAGTGGAATGGGAATGAAAAAAGAGATTCAAAAAAGAATATTTGAACCGTTTTTTACAACAAAAGGTAATGATGGTTCAGGGCTTGGATTAAGTATCTCTTATAATATAATACTTTCACATAAAGGGAGCATGGAAATTGAAAGCAAACAAAATGTAGGAACTTCTTTTATTATTAAATTACCCCTATGTGAAAAAATAACTAAAAGTGATAACGTAGGATTAAGGGATGTAATTGATTTTGAAGGCAACATCCTTGTTATCGATGATCAGGAGCAAATAAGAAATGTTGTTGCTAGTATGATAAAATCAATTGTTAAATGTAAAACAAAGGCTTGTGGGTGTGAAAATTTAGACTCAGAGTTACAAAGGAGAAAATATGATATAATTGTATGTGATTTTACCATGCCGAGTATTAATGGATTTCAAGTTGCTGAAAAAGTTAAAAAAATAAACAATCAGACATATTTTTGCTTAATGACAGGGTGGGTGGGACCTTTTGAAGGTCAAGATATGAATAATGTTGATTTCATTTTAAATAAACCTATAAATAAAGAAAGTTTAAAAAAAATGCTTTCTTGTTATAGTATAAGAGATTAAATATCCATCAAATGACAATTACGTCTAAAATACGGGCGAAAAGAAGAATGGATGACTGTTCTTCTTTTTTAGTGAAATTAGAAAAAAATTTAACATATTGAGTCACATGTTTAAAAAAAGGATATAATAATAATGTAAATTAAAACAGTTTTGTTTTATGCTGGAGGGCTACGATGGACTATGATGTACTTATTTTGGGTGGAGGAATAATTGGATGTGCAGTTGCTTATGAGATCTCAAAATATAATCTTAATATAGCTGTTATTGAAAAAGACTATGATATAGCTGATGATGTAGCATTAATAAACACTGCTATGATATATAATGGTATTGAAAGTGAAGATGTTTTAACTGCAAAGCTTGAACGTATGGGTAATAAAATGATGGATACTATAAGTGCCAAATTTAATGTTCCATTTAAAAGGTGCGGTTCCTTAATAATTGCTCAAACTGATGAAGACGTTGAAATAATCAAAAAAATATATAATAGAGCAATAGAGCGAGGCACGAAGGACGTATTTATTTTAGACCCAGAATACATATATGAAATGGAACAAAACTTAAATATAGATGTTAAAAAAGCATTATATTCTAAAAATACGGGTGTAATTTGTCCGTTTGATTTAGCATTATCTTATGGCGAAGTGGCATTTGATAATGGTGTAAAATTTAAATTAGAAGAAGAAGTAATAGATATTCAAGAAATATCAAAAGGATTTAGAGTTGTTACTAATAAAAATAAATTCACTTGCAAAATGGTAATAAATACAACACCTTCAGAAAATTACAGTATAGCAAATGAAAAAAAACTTCATGTAAATAACAATGAAGGAATATCAAAGTATATACTTTTAGACAATGATAAAAAAGCAAGATTTTCGCATGCCTTATTTATGATTAATGTTAAAGGGGAAAGTATGTATACAATTCCAACTATGGAGGGAGATACTGTAGCTGCTTTTGATACAAAAAAGAATGTTAGTTATGATGAAATAGTAAATAGGGTATCCAAGATAACAAATGGTCTAGACGATATGGATGTTAAAATGTTTTTAGAATGGCCCTTTTTCGAAGAGCCTATGATAATTGATGATAGCGGTATAGATGATGGACTTATCCAGATCAAAGGAAAGCACTATGGTCAAGTTACTATGACACCTGCTATAGCAAGCATTGTATGTGAGAGTGTAGTGAGCAAGATGGAATGCAAGCTCAAAAAAGATTTCAATGATAAAAGGCGAGAGTACTATAAGTTTAGAGAATTGTGTGACGAGGAAAGAAAAAGTATTATTAAGATAGATAAAAAATATGGTAATATAATATGCGGATGTGAAAAAGTAACTGAAGGTGAAATAGTGGATGCTATAAGGAGACCTTTAGGTGCACGGACGGTAGAAGGAGTTAAAAGAAGAACCGGTGCTGCATTTGGAAATTGCCAAGGATCACATTGTTTAAACAAGATTGTTTCTATTTTAGCAAGAGAAACCAATAAGAAAATGACAGAGATAGTTAAGGACTCAAAAAATTCTAATATTGTGTTATATAGAATAAAAGAATTTGATAGTATGTAGGAGATGATTTTATTTGAGCGAAGAAACTGATTGCAAATTTAATGAAACTAAAGCAATATTAACAACTTTAGTTAGAATAAAAGGATCTAAATTACGAAATGTAGTTCCAGTAAAAAGTAGTAAACCTATTAGTAAGAGGTTATGGATCGAATGCTCAAAAGCATTAAGCAGAATACATGTAGGTCCTCCTATAAAAATAGGGGATATAGTATGTAAAAACGTACTTAATACCGGAGTTGATATTATTTGCACAAAAAATATTGAAAGAAATACTTAATTAAAATTTTAGAAGAATAAATAATTAATAATATTTAAGGAGGAATAGTCATGTTAGATTTGAAAAGAATAAGAAATAATCCAGAAGAAATAAAAAAATTAATGAAAAATAGAGGGGAAAATTTTGATTTATCAGTAATTGATGAAGTGGTATCTCTTGATAAAACAAGAAGGGATATATTAGTTGAGGTTGAAGAATTAAAAAATAATAGAAACACTCAATCTGCGCTTATACCAAAGCTTAAGAAAAATGGAGAAAATGTAGAAGAAATTATGTCCCAAATGAAAAAACTTTCAGATGAAATTAAAAATTTTGATATTGAACTATATGAAGTAAATGAAAAAATTAAAAATATTATGTTAAGTATTCCAAACATACCGAGTGTAAATGTGCCAGAAGGGGATACCGAGGAAGATAATGTTGAAGTAAAAAAATGGGGAGAGCCTAAACATTTCAGCTATGCAGCTAAAGCGCATTGGGATTTGGGAACAGACAATGATATTTTAGATTTTGAAAGAGGCGCAAAGATTACGGGTTCAAGATTTACAGTGTATAAAGGCCTCGGAGCAAGGCTTGAAAGAGCACTAATAAGTTATTTTTTAGATCTTCATGTGGATAACAATGGGTATACAGAAATACTGCCTCCATATATGGTTAATAGACAAAGTATGATCGGTACGGGTCAATTACCTAAGTTTGAAGAAGATGCTTTTAAAGTAGCTAATACAGACTATTTCTTAATACCGACAGCAGAGGTACCTGTTACAAATATTTATAGAGATGAAATATTAAGTGGTCAAGATCTTCCTATAAAGCATGTTGCGTATAGTGCTTGTTTTAGACAAGAAGCAGGTTCAGCAGGAAGGGATAGTAGAGGACTTATAAGGCAACATCAATTTAATAAAGTAGAACTTCTTAAATTCACAAAGCCTGAGGATTCATATGCAGAGCTTGAAAAGTTACTTATGGATGCAGAGTCAGTATTACAAGGACTTGAATTACCTTATAGAATAGTTAAGATATGTAAAGGCGATTTAGGATTTACAGCATCATTTAAATATGATATTGAGGTTTGGATGCCAAGCTACAACAAGTATGTTGAAATATCAAGCTGTAGTAATTTCGAGGATTTCCAAGCAAGGCGTGCCAACATTAAGTATAAAGATGATAAAAAGGATAAAGCTAATTATATTCATACACTAAATGGATCAGGGGTAGCTATTGGAAGAGCATTAGCTGCAGTACTTGAAAACTACCAGAATGAAGACGGATCAGTAACTATTCCAAATGTTTTAGTGAAGTATATGGGAGAAAAAACGTTAATTTCAAAATAAGTATTTAAATTATTAATTTATATCATAATAATAAATGAGCAACTTAAGTATTTAACGACATTTCAGAAGGAAAGTCTCGCCATTCTATAAGTGGGAGTATAAATCTCCTTCTGAAGTCGTTAATATTTCAGCGACCCAGGAGATGAGTTAATATTAAGTTGTTTATTTATTATAGTATATGAAATTGAAGTTTATGACATGAAATATAAATGTGTGTCAAGCATTTTTGAAAATGTCCCAAAATATTTAAAACATTAGCACCAGTTTTTCTGGTGCTTTTACATTGATTTTGATTACCTAATGCATGTTGTGCAAACTGGATATAAGATTATTTAGTTACTTTGAAATTTCTCCTAAAATCTTTCCTAAATATCTTTTAGCCGTAGGCTTATAATTTTTGATGCATTAAAGCATCTCCTTCTGAAATGTCATTAAAACTGAAAAATTGTTTTTGAGGGTATGCAAGAATCCTTCCATTTATATTAGCGTAGCTAGTGAATGGGAATCCAGTTATTTTTGTCAATTTGATTTTATTAGCTTTTGCTTCCATTGGCCAGTTTCTTAATCTATTATTGAGATATGTTTTGGGTTCACTTAATAAACCTTAGAAGATTGTCTTTTTCAAAGATCTAAAATGAACAGATTTTTAGTGTTCCTATGCTACATTATCGCTGCGGTGAGCCTGTTTATTTAGATACCGCTCAAAAGAATCTTGTTTCCAAGGATGACTCATTGGTGGTATGTAGCGTTTTCTAGGTTGGTCATTTGGAACAACTAAATCAAAGTTCTTAGAGGAAAGTTTATGCCCTGGTAATAAATCTAGCGCATAAACCTTTTCATCTACACACAAGAAAATCTCGTCACTAAATGCCTGAATTACCATTCCAGATGTTCCTTTGCGATAATGTACAGGATGACCATTGGAATCTATAGGTAAATAGTAATTCTTTTTAAATTTGATACAGCTTCCGTTATCTACCTTCCTACTAGTCAATACGGCAAGAGTTAAGTTGATTTTTTCATTATCTGGTTGCATTTCAAAGACAGATTTGATATCATCAACAGGTAATGCAAACTGAGCATTGAATTCTTTTATGTAGGAGTTTAAGAATTCGTTTGCTTGCTCAATTGTGTTTATACCAGCTAGTCGCATTTCCAAGGGGAGGCGTGATTGTAACGTCTGAAACATTCTTTCTACGCGTCCCTTGGCTTGTGCAACACTACTGGTTCTAATTTCTATACCCAATTGTTTACACGCATAGCTAAACTGTGTAAATGTGTCCTCTTCAACTGAAGGGGATTTTTTTTGTTTATATTCAAATACAGTACGTCTATCAGTGAATAACATGTAGGGAATACCATAGTCAGTAAGCACTTGGTGTAGTACATGATAGTATCCGTTTAAAGTTTCCTGTGGATCGAAATAAGCCCCCATAATAGCGCCAGTGGCATCATCTACAGCGATATGCAACTGACTTTTTTCATTACCGAACCAAAGATGTACCGAAGCATCCATTTGAAGCATTTCACCTGTATAAGCACATCTTGGACGTCTAGGATGTGCATCCTCGGCAGCAATTATGGAACTTTGAATTTCAGCAATTTCTTTAATAGAATTAGTTGTTTTTTGTAGTTCTTTTAATTCTGCCTTGATCCTTTTTCTTGTAGCACGCTTCGCCTTAGGGGACAGGATGAAATCCTGTATAAGGATAGAGTGAATAGTGCTAGTAGAAACCGTTATATTGTGATGTTTTTTTAGTAATTCAGAAAAGTGAGTAAAATTGGCTTCAGAGTATTTGGTACGGTATAAATCCAGGATTAACTGCTTTGTATTAACAGTGAGGGCATGTGAGGGCTTCCGCCCTCGATTACCATGAATAAAGAATTCCTTTCCACTTTCTTTATATCCCTTAACCATTCTGTTAATATGCCTAACTGAACAATTGAGAGCTATAGCTGCTCGCTTTTTATTTCCATCTGTTTCTACTAATTTTTTTATAGTAGAGTACTTATCTATTTCTTCCATAGTTAAATTCACCTTTCTCATTATCGGCACCTCATTTCTAGTCATGAGGTTTATTATACAATGTTTTCATATTTGGGACATAATCAAATGCGGTATAGTAAGACATTATCATAAATCAATCATAAAGTTTATGACATGAAATATAAATGTGTTGACAGGTGATGTTTATGCTGATATAATAAATCTTGTCGTTAAGATATGGAGGGATGGTCGAGTTGGTTTAAGGCACCGGTCTTGAAAACCGACGTACGTGAAAGCGTACCGTGGGTTCGAATCCCACTTCCTCCACCATTTTTTAACGACATAAAATTAAGCTATGGAGAAATACTCAAGTGGCTAAAGAGGTGCCCCTGCTAAGGGTATAGACTGGGAAACTGGTGCGAGGGTTCAAATCCCTCTTTCTCCACCAGCAACATCTAACATTTGTTAGATGTTTTTTATTTTCACATAATATATTATTTTGATAAATGTTTTCAAAATAATATTGACACTATATCAACATGCTGATATAATAAACCTTGTCGTTAAGATATGGAGGGATGGTCGAGTTGGTTTAAGGCACCGGTCTTGAAAACCGACGTACGTGAAAGCGTACCGTGGGTTCGAATCCCACTTCCTCCACCATTTTTTAACGACATAATAATTAAGCCATGGAGAAGTACTCAAGTGGCTAAAGAGGTGCCCCTGCTAAGGGTATAGACTGGGAAACTGGTGCGAGGGTTCAAATCCCTCCTTCTCCACCAAAAACATCTAACTATTGTTAGATGTTTTTTTAGATTGCGCCCGGCATGGGCGCAATCTAATGGGTGAAAGTCCCTAGCACGGGTTAATAGTGCCAAGTGCATAGCTTAAGACAAGGGTGTCCACCGCGAGGTGGAATCTGAAGGAAGTCGGCGGCGAAACTCTGGTCTGACGAACAGAAACTACATATAAGGCATATGCTTGTGGGTAAGTTTGCAATACAAAATGAAGCCCAAAACTATTCGAAACAGGCGATGTAAATGTAGCAGATAGATGGAGTGAAAGATTGCGTTCTTACCCGGGGAGATCTGATAGGTAAGTTGTGGATATGAATTTAGAAATAACAAACTATACAGTGATGTATGGCTGAACTATCAGAAGTCAGCAGACGTCATAGTACCATGCTAAACGCGTTAGCGTGGGAAGGACTGAACAATAGGAGGTTTTGAAATTTTGAAAGATACGAAGAAATATGATGAAAGCAGACAACTTCATAAAGAAGGCTCTCTACGAGAGAATAAAGTGGAACTTAAAGGTAACGTAGAAGTGCATAGTATTTCTCCTATGTCAGAAGAAGGAAGAAACGATGTGAATAGATACGGTAATGATTTACTCGAACAAGTATCGTCGAGAGATAATATGAATAAAGCATATAAAAGAGTAAAAGCAAATAAAGGAAGTCATGGTATTGATGGGTTGACGGTAGATGAACTTCTACAACACCTAAAAGAGCATGGACAAGAATTAAGGCAATCATTACTGGAAAACAGATATAGACCTCAAGCAGTAAGAAGGGTGGAAATACCCAAACCTGATGGGGGAATAAGACTACTTGGAATACCTACTGTAGTAGATAGAGTTGTTCAACAAGCAATCTCACAAGTTCTAATACCAATATATGAAAACAAATTTTCAGATAATAGCTATGGTTTTAGACCTTTAAGAAGTGCAAAGCAAGCTGTTGAAAAATGTAGGGGATATATTAATGCTGGACATACATGGACAGTAAATATAGACCTTTCTAAATACTTTGATACGATAAATCACGATAAATTAATAAGGATACTATCGGAAGATATTAAAGATAGTAGAGTAATCTCTCTGATACGAAAGTATCTACAAAGTGGAGTGATGATAAATGGGGTATTTATGAATACTGAAGAAGGAGCACCTCAAGGTGGACCCTTGTCCCCATTATTGAGTAACGTAATGTTACATGAACTTGATGTAGAACTAACAAAGCGAGGACTAAACTTTTGTAGGTATGCTGATGATGCTAATATATATGTTAAAAGTGAGAAATCAGCAAATAGAGTAATGAAGAGTATTACAAGATTTATTGAGGAAAAATTAAAGCTTAAAGTGAATAAAGAAAAGAGTACAGTAGATAGATCTTGGAAACTTAAATTTTTAGGATTTTCGTTTTACCGAGCAAAAGGTGAATACAGAATGAGAGTTCCTCAAAAACCTATAAGTAAATTCAAAGCAAAGCTAAAGGAATTAACTTCAAGAAGTAATGCGATGAGCATGGAATATAGATTTATGAAACTTAAGCAAGTGATAGTTGGATGGGTAAATTATTTTGCTATCGCAGATATTAAAAGCATTCTCAAAACACTTGATGAATGGTTAAGGCGAAGGATTAGAATGTGTTTTTGGAAACAATGGAAAAAGATTAAAACCAAATATAAAAACCTTGTTAAATTAGGCTTGAACAAGAATAAAGCCTGGCAATATACAAACACAAGGAAGAGCTATTGGAGAACATCCAATAGCCCTATATTAAACAAAACATTGACCAATAAATACCTTAAAAATATAGGATTAGTTTCTATATCTGAGACATATTTATTAAAACATTAATTCTTATTGAACCGCCGTGTACCGAACGGTATGCACGGTGGTGTGAGAGGTCGCTAAATAAACTAATTATTTAGCTCCTACTCGATTTATTATATAAATAACTAGATTTTTAAATTACAAAATAAGTTATTTATTTATTGAATTTAAGATAAATAAAAGGTATAATTATAGTATTAAAATAATAAAGAAGGCTAAAAAATGTTAAAAGGTAATAAAATATTATTGAGATGTGTAGAGAGAAGAGATTTGAATATATTTTATGATATTTGGGCTGATGAAGAGGTTAGAAGACTTGATGGTAATTTTAGATTGCCTCCATCTAAAGAGGATATATTAAATAATTTTAATAAATTTATTAATCTTGATAAGAAATATCTTAGCATTATAAATGAAAAAGGCGTAGTTGTAGGATATATAACGTTTAGAGAAATTAGTGAAAGTAAGAATGTATATGTATTAGGTATAACCGTAGGTCAAAACTTTTGGAATAGAGGATATGGGCAAGATTCTATAAAAGTTTTGTTAAAATATTTATTCATGGATATTGCTGCGCATAGAGTGGAGCTCGAAGTACTAGATTTTAATTTAAGAGCAATTCAATGTTATAAAAAATGTGGTTTTATAGAAGAAGGAAAGAAGAGAAAGACTTGCTTTTCCTATGGAAATTACAGGGATGTAATTATTATGGGAATTCTTAGAGAAGATTTTGTAGATAAAAGTTTGTAAATAAACCTTTACTATTAACATATAATATGGTAATATAGTAATGATATATATGCGTTGGTAGCTCAGTTGGATAGAGTAGCTGGCTACGAACCAGTTGGTCGCAGGTTCGACTCCTGTCCGACGCACCACTCAAGCCTTACAAACACTAAGTTTGTAAGGCTTTTATTGTGCGCCCGGCATGGGCGCAATCTAATGGGTGAAAGTCCCTAGCACGGGTTAATAGTGCCAAGCGCATAGCTTAAGACAAGGGTGTCCACCGGGAGGTGGAATCTGAATTATCCGAGTTAAACGATTATCCTAATAAAACTCAAAGTGTGATCTAATCAAACGCATTTAAAAAAACTGCTCGGATAATCTTTCTATAATAATTCTATCGTATAATACTATTATCCCAGGTGAAACTATATAAGGATGATGCTTTTATGAGGGATCAATCTTATTTTACGAAAGGAACTATAATGAAAAATCAAAATTCAGAAGCCAATCTATCAGAGTTAATAAGTAAATTGCTCATGCAGTTACAATCTCATAATTATAGTCAATCAACATTAGCGTGCTATAAGAGTGTTTTAAACAAAATTACTCGATATATGCAATCTAACGATGAAACTAGTGCAGTTATGGATGAACTTACAAACATCAGCAACTTATATGGTGAGCAGTTTAGCCAAGTATTCAAGACAATAACTGGGGGTAATGGTTCTGAATTTGCTGATTTATCCACACTTGAGATTGGCAGTGATACAAAGGTATATTTCACCCATCCATATTCTTCTTTTGAAAAAGGAACTAACAAACGTCACAATGGATTAATTCGCCGCTTCATTCCTAAAGGGAAACGTATGTAAGATTATAGTGCTGCTGATATTTCATTCATAGAGGAATGGATGAATACGCTTCCTAGGCGGATACTCCAGTACAAAGCTCCTGAAGATCTATTTGAAGCACAATTAGATCTAATCTATGAAGTCTAAGTAAATTCAACGATTTAGGTCATAAATAGAAATTAGTTCAATTTGTTATTGCAATTGGTATTGCTCAGTTGTATAGTATTATGTTTTTTATTCGAAGAGGAGGATATTTTTATGGCAGCTTTAATTTTTATTGTTATTTTGCTTATTCCAATACTTTTAACTATAGTCATTTTAGATAAATATACAAAAAACAAGACTTCAATCCAGCTAATATTAATAGGTATAGAAGTTACTATTGTTGGAGTGGCAGTCATTGGAATTGGTGGGGGCGGAAATGAGGCATTTGCATTAAATTTATTAGGACTCGTAATTGTTTTAGTGGGTTTTACATCAAGTATATACGCGATTATTAAGGAATAATGGGAATGAAGCTGGATTTGTGTAAAAAAATCTAGTTCATTCTTTTTTGGTTACTACTCAGCCATTGCAAATCAATAAAATCCTTATATTGTCAAAAAGGATTTTGGGTATCCTATGTCGAATATGCTACCAGAGAGATTAATAATACGATTTGATTGGTGGTGAATATTAGATGGATGGTACAACAGTTAATAATTATAATAATGGTATAACTGAAATTATTACTTTACTGAAAGAAATGAATAGCTAGTTAGTAAACAAAAATAGTAATCTCAATGTTGAAGTGATTAACTTAAATCATTTAATAAACTCACTTAGGCACGATAATACAATGCTTCTTGCAAGGAATATTGAATTAGAAACCATGTATAATAAAAATAGCAATAATAGCAGCAAGCCACCGTCAACAAATAATAATAAAAAGTCTTCAAATAGTCGAACAAAGACCGGTAGGTCCTCAGGAGGGCAGGCTGGCCATATTGGAAATACCCTTTTAAAAATTGATAATCCTAATAATATTATAGATATAAGAAAAAAAACTTGTAGCTGTTGCTGCAAGTTATCTGGTGTTGAAGGTAAAATTCTCTAAGAGGAAGACGTGATTTAGTTTCAATGGCATATGCAAGGCTTTCCATAATGGGAAGTCGCACACGGCTATAGCATTAGGTTACAAAGCTGTTGAGGCAGGTTACAAGGTAAGTTTTGTAACTATGGATAATCTCATGCATATTTTAAAAACTCAACAAATATCAAGAAAAAGCAAAGGTAAACTCAATAGAATTCTTTCTTCAAGACTCGTTATAATCGATGAGGTCGGGTATCTTCCAATAACTAGAGATGAAGCCAATCTGTTTTTTCAATTAATATCATCACTTCGTGAACAGGCTTCACTAATTATAACTTTTAATAAAGGATTTGAGGAATGGGTAGAACTCTTAGGAGACCCGGCTTTAACAACAGCTGTATTGGATAGAATTTCTTATAGATGTGAACTGTTTAACATGATTGGGAAGAGCTATAGACTTGAACATAGAAAATCTATATTTTAGAATTAACTGGAAATAATTCAGTAAAATTGTTTGCCGAAATCTCTCCAAAAGTACTTGCCAATAACAGATGTCAATGAAAATGAAAGATTGGATTGAAAAGTTAGATGGATTCTTGGATTTTAATGAGTATGAAACTATTAAGATTACACATAATAACATGCGATATTTAATATATAATAAAAAATAGGGCTGAAAAGTTATTTCAGTCCTATTTTTTCTCCCATTAATACAGAAGTTTCAAAACCTAATTGTGTTTGGTTTAGTAAATCCTTATTAATTTTTACAGCATCTTTTTTTAAAAATAGGATTACAGTGGAACCACCGAATTTGAAGTATCCTTTTTCCTCTCCTTTTGTAATTTTGGAATTTGTACTATAACTTTGAAGAATTGAACCTACGCAAGTAGCACCAACCTCCATACAAATAACATCACCAAAGTTATCTGAGTGAAAAATACTCCATTCTCTTTTATTTTGACAAAACAATTTTTTTACATTTTTTAAGGCTATGGGGTTTACAGAATAATAATGACCTTTGATTTTAGTTGTATCGCCACAGACCCCATCATCAATAAAATGAAAGCGATGATAATCAGTTGGGCATAATCTAAAGATTAAGCAGGTACCTCCATCGTACAAATTGTATACTTCATTATCTTGGAGTAGTTCTTTAAGGGAATAAGTAAAGCCTTTTACTTGGACTAAATCATTCAAGTTAATATTATTGTAAGCCAAAATTTTGCCGTCACAAGGCGAGATTAAAGCATTATTATTTTTATCAATTATTCGGGCACTTGTATTTAAAGGTCTTATAAAAAAATCATTAAAAGACGAATACTCATTATAAGTCTTAGTGTATAAAGACATATCAATATCAAAATCTTTAATAAAATCTTTGATTTTTCTAGAACTTATTTTTGTGTCGCAGTAATAACCATATAATTTTGAAAATAGCTTTTTCTTAAGTAATAACTCAACTAGTCCTTTTCCAGAAGGAGAGGAATAAGACCAATTTAAATACTTTTCACCAGCGACCTTTTCAATTTCATATTTATTTTGTTTTCTATTGTAATACTTAATCATAAAAATACCTCGTTTTTATAGTTTATATTATAATTTGCCGGATTTTATTATAGAGATTAATAACCAAAAGCCCATAAATGCCGCAGCCAAAAAACCAGTTATACCAATAAGTGATATATTATATATTTTAGGCCCTATATTAGAATTTAAAATTGTACAAGATCCTATAATCATTGAAGAAATAATAAGGCCAAAAACTAATCGGTTTATACCTTTATTTAATTCATTTATAGGAGCGTTTAAATTTTTATGTTCTAATTGAAGTTTAGCTCTTCCCGTTATTAGACTTTCAGATAATTCTATAATTTTTGATGGAAGTTTAAATGAATCTTTTATAAATGAATATGTATAAATAAGTAAAGTATTAGAATCTAGATTTTTTAATAAAGAAAATTTATTATTATCCTTTACATAAGGGATAGCTATATCTATTATTTTTATATCAGGAGCGATACTTGCTATTACACCTTCTAAAATTACAAGAGCTCTTATTAGAAGTGTAAAATCACGAGGCAGACGAATATTGTTTTGTTTAGCTATATTAAAGATTTCAGAGAGCATAACGGAAATCTGAATGTTGTTTAAAGAAACTGAAAGATAATTTACAATTAGATAATCTAAGTCTTCATATAGTTTATTTCTATCTACATAGCCCTTTTTTATTCCTATAGATAAAAGAGATGAAATCATTTTATTTATGTCATTAAGAACAACAGCTGATATCATATCATTTAGTGTTGATTTCAATGAATTTGAGAGACTCCCCATAATTCCAAAGTCAATAAAACAAATTTTACCTTCGCATATAAATATATTTCCGGGGTGTGGATCTCCGTGAAAAAAGCCATCTTGTAGAACTTGTTTTAAGTAAGATAAAGCTAATTTCTTACCTAAATCATCAAGATCATAATGAAAAGTTAGGAGCTTTTTCATATCATCTACTTTAAAGCCATAAATTCTTTCCATGGTTAAAACCCTAGTACTAGATAAATCTTGAACCACGTAAGGTACATATAAAAATGCAACATCTTTGTTGAGATTTTTAAAGTTATTTATATTTTTAACTTCATTGTTAAAATCAAGCTCAAGTTCAGTTGCTAAAAGTATTTCATGTAAGGCTTCTTCAGGGTCAATTGGTGAATCAGAGAATTTTGTTTTTGTGAATTTTATTATACGAACGAGTATAGAAATATCTAATTTCATCTTTTTTGCAATATCTGGTCTTTGTATTTTAACTACTACATCCCTACCATCCTTTAAGGTAGCCTTATGCACTTGAGATATAGATGCAGAGGCTAAAGGTTCTTCGTAAAACTTTTGAAAACACTCAGTTGTTGATTTTCCAAATTGATCAAAGAATACTTTTTTTATGGTTTCAATGTTTTCTGGAAGTACGCTATCTTGGAGCTTTGATAGTTCTACTATATAAGCTGAGGGTAATAAATCTGGTCTAGTACTCAATATTTGGCCAATCTTTATAAAAGTAGGGCCAAGCTCTTCAAAGGCTTTCCTTAAATTTTCAGGGAGTTTATTTTGTTTGTTAAATTTAGAGTCTATAATATATCCAAAGCCATAAGAGCCAAGAACTTTGATAATTGTTCTAAATCGATTAACAGAATTACGTCGCATTTTATACCTCACTTAAATCACCAACTTCGCAGTTGTTCATCACCTGCGGTGATGAAATATTAATGATTCCAGAAGGGGATTTATACACCCGCTGAAATTTTAGCTTTATTATAGTATGGAAACCTACTTATAAAAGCAGTTAAGTTTCCATCTGAGATGTCACTTGAAAATAGAATTCCTGAAATAATAGCAGGACTTTCATTTGACTTTCATTTGTGAATTTATGGCTGAAGGGTTTCTAAATTTGATAATCTTTTATTCAAAGTTTCAATATCTTCTTTAGTTGCAAAGCTCATTTCTGAAAGAAGTAATAACATATCTTCTTTTGTCAAAGGCTTTTCTTCTTTTGTAAAAACTTTAGATTCTTCTTTTTTTCCTTTTACAGTTCTTTTTAGTTCTTCAGATAAATTCTTACCCTCTTCTAAGGTTAATTTACCCTTTTGTACAAAATCATCTATTAGATTCGTAGCTTTTTCATAAGTATATGCTGCAGATCCTAGTCCAGCGAGGAAAAAAATTTTTATATCATTATTCAATTAGAACACCTCCAGTTAATAGTATATAGTATACAGTATATACTATTAACTGTATTAAAATTCTAATAATAAATAAACACTATAAGATTTTTAATAATTAATATAAAATTTGTGTTTTAATTTATCTATAGGTTGACATACTTATAAAAGTGTAATATTATGGTTAGGTAGAAATAAAATATGCACCCGTAGCTCAGCTGGATAGAGCGTCCCCCTCCTAAGGGGAAGGTCGGAGGTTCGACTCCTCTCGTGTGCACCAAAAACTAGTAAAGTAATACTTTACTAGTTTTTTTATTGTGCGCCCGGCATGGGCGCAATCTAATGGGTGAAAGTCCCTAGCACGGGTTAATAGTGCCAAGTGCATAGCTTAAGACAAGGGTGTCCACCGCGAGGTGGAATCTGAAGGAAGTCGGCGGCGAAACTCTGGTCTGACGAACAGAAACTACATATAAGGCATATGCTTGTGGGTAAGTTTGCAATACAAAATGAAGCCCAAAACTATTCGAAACAGGCGATGTAAATGTAGCAGATAGATGGAGTGAAAGATTGCGTTCTTACCCGGGGAGATCTGATAGGTAAGTTGTGGATATGAATTTAGAAATAACAAACTATACAGTGATGTATGGCTGAACTATCAGAAGTCAGCAGACGTCATAGTACCATGCTAAACGCGTTAGCGTGGGAAGGACTGAACAATAGGAGGTTTTGAAATTTTGAAAGATACGAAGAAATATGATGAAAGCAGACAACTTCATAAAGAAGGCTCTCTACGAGAGAATAAAGTGGAACTTAAAGGTAACGTAGAAGTGCATAGTATTTCTCCTATGTCAGAAGAAGGAAGAAACGATGTGAATAGATACGGTAATGATTTACTCGAACAAGTATCGTCGAGAGATAATATGAATAAAGCATATAAAAGAGTAAAAGCAAATAAAGGAAGTCATGGTATTGATGGGTTGACGGTAGATGAACTTCTACAACACCTAAAAGAGCATGGACAAGAATTAAGGCAATCATTACTGGAAAACAGATATAGACCTCAAGCAGTAAGAAGGGTGGAAATACCCAAACCTGATGGGGGAATAAGACTACTTGGAATACCTACTGTAGTAGATAGAGTTGTTCAACAAGCAATCTCACAAGTTCTAATACCAATATATGAAAACAAATTTTCAGATAATAGCTATGGTTTTAGACCTTTAAGAAGTGCAAAGCAAGCTGTTGAAAAATGTAGGGGATATATTAATGCTGGACATACATGGACAGTAAATATAGACCTTTCTAAATACTTTGATACGATAAATCACGATAAATTAATAAGGATACTATCGGAAGATATTAAAGATAGTAGAGTAATCTCTCTGATACGAAAGTATCTACAAAGTGGAGTGATGATAAATGGGGTATTTATGAATACTGAAGAAGGAGCACCTCAAGGTGGACCCTTGTCCCCATTATTGAGTAACGTAATGTTACATGAACTTGATGTAGAACTAACAAAGCGAGGACTAAACTTTTGTAGGTATGCTGATGATGCTAATATATATGTTAAAAGTGAGAAATCAGCAAATAGAGTAATGAAGAGTATTACAAGATTTATTGAGGAAAAATTAAAGCTTAAAGTGAATAAAGAAAAGAGTACAGTAGATAGATCTTGGAAACTTAAATTTTTAGGATTTTCGTTTTACCGAGCAAAAGGTGAATACAGAATGAGAGTTCCTCAAAAACCTATAAGTAAATTCAAAGCAAAGCTAAAGGAATTAACTTCAAGAAGTAATGCGATGAGCATGGAATATAGATTTATGAAACTTAAGCAAGTGATAGTTGGATGGGTAAATTATTTTGCTATCGCAGATATTAAAAGCATTCTCAAAACACTTGATGAATGGTTAAGGCGAAGGATTAGAATGTGTTTTTGGAAACAATGGAAAAAGATTAAAACCAAATATAAAAACCTTGTTAAATTAGGCTTGAACAAGAATAAAGCCTGGCAATATACAAACACAAGGAAGAGCTATTGGAGAACATCCAATAGCCCTATATTAAACAAAACATTGACCAATAAATACCTTAAAAATATAGGATTAGTTTCTATATCTGAGACATATTTATTAAAACATTAATTCTTATTGAACCGCCGTGTACCGAACGGTATGCACGGTGGTGTGAGAGGTCGCTAAATAAACTAATTATTTAGCTCCTACTCGATTACCGGGAAATAAAAATTATTAAAAGTAATTATTTATATAACAAAGGGGTTTAAATGAAAAAACATTTTATTAATGAATCATTAAAAGAAGCTAAAAGATCACTATTACTAGGGGAAGTACCTGTAGGTGCAATTATAGTTAAAGACAATGTAATAATTGCTAGGGCGCACAACCTCAGAGAAACGCTTCAAGATGCTACGGCCCATGCAGAAGTTTTAGCTATAAAAAAAGCCTGTGAAGTAATAGGAAGTTGGAGATTAACTGGATGTGACATGTACGTAACGTTAGAACCCTGTCCTATGTGTGCAGGTGCTATATTACAGTCTAGGATAAGTAAATTATATATAGGCATCTTTGATCCTAGCGTAGGGGCTTGTGGGTCAGTTATAAATGTTCTTCAAAATGATGATTTAAATCACTGGACAGAAATAAATTGGTTATACACGGAGGAATGTGGTAATTTATTGACTGATTTTTTTAAAGATAAAAGATAGTGTAAAAGGAGGAAAACATCATGGAACAGAATATAAACAATGAAATAATGGATAAAATTACAAAAACATGTTTATGTAAGGCAATACCGAGGTCTACAATAAAAAAAGCTATACAAAATGGTGCAAGAACTGTAGAGGAAGTTCAAAAAGCTACAGGGGCGGGAACAGGCGGATGCAATGGTAATAGATGTACTCCTAAAATTGAGGAAATACTAAAACAAGAATTAGAGAAAGAACAAAATAACGCATAATAGGCGAAAAACTATATAGCTCGATATAATGAAAGCGAAGCCAAAGGGTTTCGTTTTTGTTTTTGAAGGATATTTTTATTCATATGTCTAGAATTATAAAATTTAAAATAGTTTATATAGCTTGACAACGTTATCATAATATATTAAAATGAACACAAGCGAAAGCAAATGAAACAAATACGAATACAAACGTACATTGTTATCCCAAATATGATAAAAGGAAGATTGAAATTATGTTTGCTGAAGAAAGAAAATCAAAAATATTAGATAGTTTAAATAAGTATGGAAAAGTAAAAGTATGCGATTTGTCGCAGCTATATGAAGTATCAGAAGTTACAATTAGACGTGATCTTCAAGAATTGGAAGAAGATGAACTTATAAAAAGAGTACATGGGGGGGCTATACTAAACCGCAATACTAAATTTGAACCAACTTTTTCAGAAAAAGTAGATAAGTTTTATGATGAAAAAGAATCTGTTGGAAAGATTGCTGCATCAATGATAGTAGATGGAGATACTATAGCAATAGATGCAGGGACGACTACTCTTAGTATTGCTAAGTATATAACAGCTAAAGATATAACGGTTTTAACAAATTCTGTAGATGTAGCCTATGAACTTTCTAAAAAACAGGATGTAGAGGTGATTGTTACTGGAGGTACATTGCGATGGGAAACGAGAGCTATGGTAGGACCAGTAGCAGATAATACACTTAAAAATTTCAGAGTAGATAAAGCATTTATGGGGTCTAATGGTGTATGCATTATTAATGGGCTAACTACTCCCAATATTATTGAAGCGAGCACAAAACGAGAAATGATAAAAATTGCAAAGCAAACTATATTATTATGTGACCATACTAAATTTGGTACAATTTATTTTGCCAAAATCGTTGATTTAGATAGGGTTGATATAATAATAACGGATAATCAATTAGATAATGAATTATTAGAAAAGTTTGAAGAAAAAGGTGTACAAATTATGACAGCAAAATAAATGGCGGTGAAAAAATGATAATAACAGTAACGCTAAACCCAGCAATAGACAAAACCATTGAAATAGATGAATTTAAAATTGGTAGTGTTAATAGAATTGTGTCTACAAGAATTGATGCTGGAGGTAAAGGTATCAATGTATCTAAAGTTATTAAAGAATTACAGCATAAAAGTTTAGCTTTAGGTTTTTTAGGTGGAAACAGTGGAAATCAAATAAAAGATTATTTAGATGATTTAAATATTAATAATGAATTTTTATCTGTTAAAGGTGAAACTAGGACTAATTTAAAGATTTTTGATAAGATTAATAATACACATACAGATATAAACGAAAGCGGTCCTAGTTTAGTGGAAGAAGATATTACTAATGTAAAACAGAAAATCATGGGATATTGCCAGGGAAATTTTCTAGTAGTTCTTTCAGGTAGCGTTCCAAGTGGAATGCGCGGTGATATATACGGTGAAATAATTAAAGATATAAAAAGCGAGGGTGGCAAGGTTATATTGGACGCAGATGGCGATGTGTTAATGCAGGGAATTAAAGCTGGTCCATATATAGTAAAGCCAAATATTGACGAACTTGAAAAAGCTTTTGGTGTCAGCATTAATAGCGAAGATGAAATTATTGAAACTGCTAAAAAAATATTAGAGTATGGAGTAAAATATGTAGTGATCTCGAAAGGATCAGAAGGATCTATATTCATAAGTCGTGATAAAGTTGCAAAAGTAAATGGTATAAAGGTAGAAGTTAAAAGTACAGTAGGGGCTGGAGATTCTATGGTCGCAGCAATGGCTGTAGCAATTGAGAATAATTATAGCTTTGAAGAAACTATAAAGTTAGCATGTGCAACAAGCACAGCTAATGTAATGACTGAGGGAACACAAACAGGAAGATTTGCTGACATAGAGAAACTAAAAAAGCAAGTAACTATAAATTACCTATAGAAAGGATGATTATTAATGAATATAACTGAATTATTAAGTGTTAATCTAATTAAACTTGAGCTTACTAGTAAAACAAAAGAGGCTGTAATAAATGAGATGGTAAAAATTTTAGATGAAAATGGTAAGTTACTAGATAAAGATAAATATCTACAAGCTGTAATAGATAGAGAAAAAGAATTTTCAACAGGTATAGGTATGGGAATAGCAATTCCCCATGGTAAAAGTAGTGGAGTTAAAGAGCCAGCATTGGTATTTGGACGAAGCACAGGCGGCATTGACTATAAGTCTATGGATGATGAGCTAGCTCATGTATTCTTTTTAATAGCTGTACCAGAAGAATCAAGTAATGAGCATTTAAAGATATTAAGCCAAATTTCTAGAAAATTGATGCATAAAGAATTAAGAGATAGTTTGATGAACGCTAGTAGCCCTGAAGAAATAATTACTTTACTAGAAAAATAACCATTAGCCGACAATTTAAAAGGAGGAGAGTTCATGAAATATGTAGCTATAACTTCGTGTCCAACGGGAATAGCGCACACCTATATGGCGGCTGAAGCTCTAAAAATGGCAGGAGAGGAAATGGGTGTAGAGATTAAGGTGGAAACTCAAGGCTCGGTAGGTGCAGAAGACCAGTTGACGCAGTCAGATATAAAGGAAGCTAGAGTAGTAATAATTGCAGCAGATACTAACGTTTCAAAGGAACGTTTTTCAGGAAAAACTATAATTGAAGTTGGGGTAAAAGATGCAATTAAAGACCCAAAGGGGCTTATACAAAGAGCGATAGATATAAAAGTAGAAAATAAAAAAGTTTCAGAAAAAGTCAGTGATATTAAAGAAGAAAAAACTACTGAGAAAAAAGGTCCTTATAAGCATCTTATGACAGGGGTTTCTTATATGATTCCTTTCGTAGTAGCGGGGGGAATTCTAATTGCAATTTCATTTGCTTTTGGAATACTAGCTTTTAAAGAAGAAGGTAGTATAGCAGCAGCTTTAATGCAAATTGGTGGAGATTCAGCCATGGCGCTTATGATTCCAATATTGGCAGGGTTTATAGCGTTCTCAATAGCGGATAGACCAGGTCTTGTACCAGGTATGGTTGGCGGTATGATTGCACTATCTTCAGGTGCAGGCTTTTTAGGGGGAATTATAGCAGGTTTCCTAGCGGGTTATACTATTGTTTTCTTAAAGAAAACAATAAAACTACCAAAATCATTAGCGGGCTTAATGCCGGTTTTAGTATTACCGGTTTTATCTTCATTAGTAGTAGGACTTGTAATGATATATGTTATAGGAAAACCTGTAGGTATAATAAATACCGGAATGGCCAGTTGGTTAAGTAATTTAAGTGGAGCAAACTCAGCTTTACTCGGAATTATTATTGGCTTAATGATGGCTATTGATATGGGTGGACCAATTAATAAGGCTGCTTATGCTTTTGGAGCGGGAACTATAGTTGCGGGCCAAACTTCTATGGTAATGGCAGTAGTAATGGCGTCAGGGATGACTCCTCCGCTAGGAATAGCGCTTGCAACAGTTATAGCAAAAAGAAAATTCACATTACAAGAAAGAGAAGCGGGGAAAGCTGCTTGGGCACTAGGGGCTGCGTTTATAACAGAGGGTGCGATACCATTTGCTGCAGCAGACCCATTTAAAATGATACCGTCATTAATGGTGGGTTCAGCAACTACTGGATTACTATCTATGCTATTTAAAGCAGGGTTAGCAGTTCCTCATGGTGGAATATTCGTATTATTTATTCCTAATGCAGTTTCTAATCTAGGTGGATATATAGTATCCATAGTAGTTGGTACAATGGTAACATCTCTTATGATTCTTTTATTAAAGAAGGATGCTGTTAAATAATTCAAAGTATTAATGGATTAAATCATTGTATTTATATGGGATATAGAGTAGCGTGTAAATTATAAAAATAAGTAAAATAAAAATTAAAAAGGGGATGTTTTTATGTACGAAGTTGAAATTGTGTTGATGAACGAGCAAGGGTTGCATGCTAGACCAGCAAGCATTGTTGCTAAAAAAGCATCAAAGTTTACTTCACATATAACTTTAATTAAGGATGAAGAAAAGTATAATGCAAAAAGTATAATAAATATATTAAGCATGGCAGCTACAAAAGGCGATAAACTCAAAATTGTTGCTAATGGAGACGATGAAGTTAAGGCTGTAGAGGAATTAAGAATAGTAATTGAAAAAGAAATTATAAACCTTTAAAAAAATCATATATAAAGTGAAATTCACTCCTAAGGTAGTAAAGTATTTAAGATTGCTATAAGGAGTGAATTTAACTTATTAGGAGGTTATTTAATGAAAGGCATTGGAGTTTCGCCTGGAATAGTAATAGGAAAAGTAATATTAAAAGAAGAAAAGAAAATGATTATAGAGAAGAAAGAGATTTCGAGTTATGAAGAAGAAATTAAAAGATTTAAGACTGCTATGGAAAATAGTAAGAGTGAAATTCAGAATATATATAATAACGTATTGAAAAAGTTAGGTGAAAAGGAAGCTAACATATTTGAAGCTCATTTAATGATATTAGAAGATCCAGAAATGCTTGACCAGATTGAGAAAAAAATTGAAGATGATAAAGTTAATGCTGAGTGGGCACTAAAAGAGGTTTCAGAAATGTTCATTTCTATGTTTGAAAATATGGATAATGCATATATGAAAGAAAGAGCAGCAGACATCAAGGATGTAACAAGTAGACTTATGAAAAAATTGATGAACATTGAAGAGGTTAATTTTGAAGAATTAGCTAATGAGGTTATAATTGTAGCTCACGATTTAACTCCTTCAGATACATCACAGATAGATAAAAACAAGGTTTTAGGGTTTATAACGGAAATTGGTGGAGGAACTTCACATTCTGCTATAATGGCTAAGACTTTAGAAATACCAGCTATAGTAGCGGTAAAAGATATAACTAAGAAAGTAAAAAATGGAGATTTAATTGTTTTTGATGGCGAAGAGGGATTGATATATGTTAATCCAGAAGAAAAAATAGTTAATATTTATAAAGAGAAAAAAGCTGAATATAATAAAAATAAAGAAGAGTTAAACCTACTAATAGGGAAAAAAAGCATAACTACAGATGGAGTAAGAGTAGAATTAGCTGCTAATATAGGAACTCCAAAAGATTTAGAAAGTGTTATCAATAATGATTGTGAAGGGGTAGGCTTATTTAGATCTGAGTTTTTATATATGGATAGGGATTCAGCACCTACTGAAGAAGAACAATATGCAGTATACAAAGAAGTTGCAGAAAAAATGCAAAATAAACCTGTGGTTATTAGAACTTTAGATGTTGGTGGAGATAAGGAATTAGAGTATTTGAAGTTACCGAAGGAAATGAATCCGTTCTTAGGATATAGAGCTATAAGAGTTTGCTTAGATAAGGTAGATATATTTAAAACGCAATTAAGAGCTATATTAAGAGCTAGTACCTTTGGAAATATTAAAATAATGTTTCCTATGATTTCTAGTATTGAAGAATTAAGAACAGCAAAGGGTATTTTGCAAGGAGTAAAAAATGATTTAAAAAAGGAAAATATAAAAATTAATGGTAATTTAGAAGTGGGAATTATGATGGAGATACCTGCAGCAGCGATTATCTCTGATTTATTAGCCAAAGAGGTAGACTTTTTTAGTATAGGAACTAATGATCTTATTCAATATACAACTGCGGTAGATAGAATGAATGAAAAAATATCACATTTATATACTCCATTTCATCCAGCTCTACTAAGGCTCGTAAAAATGGTTATAGATAATGCTCATAAAGAAAATAAATGGGTTGGTATGTGTGGCGAAGTAGCAGGGAATCCTAAATTAGTACCTATTCTAATTGGAATGGGATTAGATAAATTTAGCATGAGTCCTATATCTATTTTAAGAGCAAGAGGAATTATTAGAAATATATCTCAAGGCGAAATGAGAAGTTTAGCGGAGCAAGTTGTTAATTTACCAACAGCTGAAGAAGTTGAAGAATTTATAGAAAAAAGCATAAACATAAAATAGTAAATACGGAATATAAAAAAATGGATTAGTATAATGATTCGTTATTTATTCTAATTTACTAGGATGTTTTTAAAATAAATAGAGAACTCTATAATATAGAGTTCTCAGACCGTTGACAAACATAAAATGTAAAACACTCTAATTTAAAATTGGAGTGTTTTTTTCATATTCAAAAAGGATTTTAGGACATCAATGTCGAATATATATAGTATACAAACTTTATAATTCGGAGGGCATTATTATGATTAATGAAAAAAACTTCACACAACAAAAACTAGAAATGGTGTATTTAGAAGATTTAGTTCCTAAAGACCATATTTTGAGAAATATAGATAAATACATGGATTTCTCTTTTATAAGAGAACTGACTAAAAAATATTACTGCTTAGATAATGGAAGACCTGGCGTAGATCCCATTCTACTTTTTAAAATGCTGTTTATTGGGTACTTATTTGGAATAAAATCTGAACGACAACTTGTAAAGGAAATTGAAGTAAATGTGGCTTATAGATGGTTCCTAGGGCTAAGTCTTACTGATACTATTCCAGATCATTCAACAATTAGCCAAAATAGACGTAGACGATTTAAAGGAACAGATGTGTTTCAAAAAATATTTGACGAAGTAGTATTTAAGGCTATAAATCTTAAGATGGTAACCGGTAAAATACTTTACACAGATTCTACACACCTAAAAGCAAATGCTAATAAGCGAAAGCTTGTGAAAATTGAAGTTGAAAAAACGCCGAAAGAATATGTAGCTGAACTTAATAAAGCAGTGGAAGAAGATAGAATAAACCATGGTAAAAAACCTTTAAAAGAAAAAGAACCTGTTACCAAAATAAAAGAAACTAAAGTTAGCACAACCGACCCCGACAGTGGATATATGATGAGAGATGGCAAGCCGGAAGGCTTCTCATATTTAGATCACAGAACTGTCGATAGCAGACATAATATAATTACTGATGTGTATGTTACTCCTGGAAACATAAATGATGTTGATCCTTATATCGATAGATTAGATGTGCAAATAAAAAAGTTTAATTTTAATACAAAATATGTTGGTGCAGATGCTGGTTATGCTACAAATCTTATATGTAAAAAACTATATGAGAGGGAATTAAAATCTGTAATGGGATACCGTAGGTCTCCACATACAAAAGGAATGTACACAAAAAATAAATTCCAATATGTTAAAGAGCAGGACATTTACGTATGCCCTGACTTAAGGGCTTTACATTATAAAACAACAACAAGAGAAGGATATAAAGAATATGTTGGTAATGCAAAATATTGCGACATATGTCCAAACAGAGCTCAATGCTTTTCTGCAAAAAGCAAGTTTAAAACTATTAGAAGACATGTTTGGGAAACGTATAAAGAAGATGTTGTAAAGTTCACCAGAACAGATAAAGGCAGAAATATATATAGAAGAAGAAAAGAAACTATAGAGCGAAGCTTCGCAGATTCAAAACAACTGCATGGGCTTCGCTATTGCCATATGCGTGGATTAGAAAATGTGCAAGAGCAGTGTCTGCTTACAGCAGCAGTGCAGAATATGAAAAAGATAGCTAGCCTGCTATCTTTAAGGTTTTTTGATTTTCTAACTAAGAACATAGTTGTTATTTTAAATTTATCCATAACTCAAAATGCTATCGCATAATTGCATGTAAAAAGCCCAGTATAATAAAAAAATTATACTGGGTTTGTAAACAACCTGAGAACTCTATAATATAGAGTTCTCTATTTATTTATATTTTAAATATTTATCTTTACTTTTTTATCATAGTCATACACAATTGTTATAAGACTTATATAGAGAGTCAAGTTCAATTTAAAACTTGATTTTTTATTATCTGTATTAGTGGTCTTATGAAAAAATGACGAAATATTAATATAAAAGGAGAGTTACTTATGGACCCAATAGCTTTTAATATATTTGGACTCACAATTAGATGGTACGGTATTCTTATTTCGATAGGAATGATGGTCGGAATTGTATTGGCAAATTCAACTTGTAAGCTGAAAAAGCTTGATTATGATGAATTTTTAAATATTGTACTAATATCTTTTCCGATAGCGATTATTGGAGCTAGAGCTTATTATGTGATTTTTGAATTTAATCAATATAAAGATAATTTAATAGAAGTGTTCAATACACGTCAAGGTGGGCTTGCTATTCATGGTGGAATTATATTTGGGATGATAGCAGCGTTAATATATACGAGGTATAAAAAAGAGAGTCTCTTAGAATTTGCGGATGTAGCAGCACCTTCTATAATTATTGCTCAGGCTATAGGCAGATGGGGAAATTTCTTTAATAGGGAAGCCCATGGTGGGCCGGTTACTCAAGGATTTATAAGCAAGTTCCCGGATTTTATACAAAATGGAATGTTAATAGAAGGAGTTTATTATCACCCAACTTTTCTTTATGAATCAATATGGAATGTTATGGTATGTTTATTGCTGATTTATTTATTAACAAAAACACGTAAGAGAGGAACGGTGTTTTTTAGCTATATAGGATTATATTCCTTAGCACGATTCTTTATAGAAGGATTAAGAACTGATAGTTTAATGTTTGGAGATTTAAGGGTGGCACAGCTAATAAGCTTAGCAGGAATTGCTTTATGGGTTATATTCCTTGCTATAAACTGGAAGCGAAGGGATTCATGCCACTAATTTATAATAATTATTATAAATTATAGAAATAATTATTTAAATATGTATATATATAAGTAGATTAGAGAAATATAAGGTAATACAATATTAATGATTAGGAAAAATTTCAAAAAAATTTTAGCAATTAACTATTGAAATTACTATTTATTAATAGTATAATTATTTATGTTGCACTACTTATGTGTATACAAAGATTAAAACGATTTATGGAGAGATGTCCGAGTGGCTTAAGGAGCATGCCTGGAAAGCGTGTGTAGGGGCGACTCTACCGAGGGTTCGAATCCCTCTTTTTCCACCAGTTTATATTTCCGTACTAGCCGGGGAGTTAGCGGTGCCCTGTAACCTGCAATCCGCTACAGCAGGGGTGAATTCCTCGCATAGGTTATAAAATGTGTGGTCTGCCCTATATAAGTGGTGTTGAGAACTTGGTCCCACGCAATGGAAATTCATGAACCCCGTGAGATCCGGAAGGAAGCAGCGGTAAGTGAAACCTTCCATGTGCCGTGGAGCAACCTGGTTTGAGCTAACTGTATAGGTAACGCGCATAGTTTATATATCGAAGCGAGGTGTACGGTTTACATAAAAAATATAAGATGCCTATAATATAATGGTACCTATAGGAAGGACACTTGAAAAAAAAGTGTTTGGATTATAGGTATTTTTTTCGTATAATTTATATATAGATAGGATGGTTGCAAATGAGTAAGATTTTATTTACCCCAAAAGATATTATAACCCTTGAAAATAATAAAAATGTTAAAAAAGTTAGTGAATATGCGATCACATATAATTATGAATTTAAAATATTATTTATAGATTAATATATAGCTGGAAAACTACCAAGACAGATTTTTGCCGAAAATGGGTTTGATATAAATGTAATTGGATTAGGCAGAATCGAACAATCAGCATATAGGTGGAGTGCAGCTTACAAAAAAGACGGAATAATTGGGTTAGAAGACACAAGGAAAGGGTCAAGTGGTAGACTACGCTCTACCGAGATTACAAAAGAAGAAATAATAGAGAGGCAAGATGCTAAAATAAAACTGCTTGAGGCACAGGTAGAATTGTTAAAAAAATTAGACGCGAAAGAAAGGCAGGTGGTACAAAAAAATAACAAAATCAAATCAAGCGATGTTTTTAAAACTATAAAAGAAGTTATTGAAAAATATAGCTTTAAAAATGTAACCAGATACTTATGCGAATTATCAGGAGTGTCTAGATCTGGGTACTACAATTATATTGCTTCAAAGGATATACAGATTGAACGCGAGCAGCGTGATTTAGAGGATAGGGACTTAATATTGAAGGCGTTTAATCGAAGGGGTTACAAGAAAGGCTCTAGATCTATTAAAATGACTTTGAAAAATGAATTTAATATTATATATAGTATAAAACGTATCCGTAGGATTATGAACAAATATGAAATAATATGTCCTCACAGAAAGGTAAATCCATATAGAAGAATTGCTAAAGCAACGAAAGAGCATAGCGTAGTAAAAAATATTTTGAATCGTGAATTCAAGCAGACTACGCCAGGAAAGGTTCTTCTTACTGATATAACATATTTACCATACGGTAATAGTAAAATGGCTTACTTATCCACAATTAAGGACTCCTCAACAAATGAAATATTAGCGTATCAAACTTCAAATAGAATAACACTTGATATAGCCTTAGATACAATAAAGAAGCTAGTTAAAAACAGACGAGTAACGTTAACAAAAGATGCCTTTATTCATTCAGATCAAGGTAGTCATGTGCGACAAGAAGTCGCGTAATATATTGTCGAAAGACTACCCTATCCATTCGGGGTAACCCTATCATGACTAGCGTGGATGGTAACGTCTGGGTTAGAAAGCTCATGAGACGATGTGGAAGTTCGAGAAGCCTAATCTGGAACAACTGCTAGGGTAAGAATGCTATGGAGAACGTAAAGTGAATCACTGTAGGAATCGTTACGCTGGAGAAAGCGAAATAGGCTGAAACGCTTTGACCAAAAGGTACGGAGTCAAGCAAAGGCCAACTGTTAAACCAATGCGATTGGATGAAGCACTCCCGGTTTAAAGGTGGCTCTTAAGGCATTCATAATTATATATTACGTGGAACTTGGTAAACCCTATATATTCCTTAAACATAAGGTATCTACCCGCAAGGTGAAGAAATGATATAGAGGGCAGAAGAAAAGGATAAAAAGCGAAAGCCGTTTTTGTAATAAAAACAGATAAGAGTTCAAACTTTGCTCTAACCTGAAAGGGTGCTGACTTGTCCTATGGTATTTCTTGTCAGGAAAGGACGGTAAACTTATGAATTTTAATAACTCAACGACGGATAAAACCGAGAGGCTAAAAGACACTAAAACACTTGCAGACAAATGGGATTCCATTGATTGGATACAAGTACAAAATGATGTTAATAGGCTACAGTCCCGTATCGCTAAGGCAACAGTGAAAGGTGATAAAAACAAAGCAAAACAGCTACAATATTTACTGACACATTCTTTTTCGGCAAAAGCCTATGCAGTGAAAAAGGTAACCACCAACAAAGGAAAGAAGACATCAGGTGTTGATAAAAAACTATGGTCCACTTCTGCCTCAAAAATGAAAGCGGTACTTAAACTTAATGGTAAACATTACAAATCAAAACCACTCAAAAGAGTTTATATTGCAAAAAAAGGCAAGAATAAGAAGCGACCTTTAGGAATCCCGACAATGTATGATAGAGCAATGCAGACTTTATATGCATTAGCACTCGAACCGATTGCTGAAACCAAAGGTGATAACATCTCGTTTGGGTTTCGTCAGGGAAGAAGTGCCAAAGATGCATGTGAACAAATATTTAATGTACTAGCAAGAAAATGCTCTCCTACATGGATATTAGAAGGAGACATAAAGGGATGCTTTGATAACATCAACCATAGTTGGTTACAAGAAAACATTCCAATGGATAAAAGAATCATGAAACAGTTTCTGAAATCAGGGTTTATATACGAGGGTAAGTTATTTCCGACGGACACATGTTCTCCGCAAGGAGGTGCCATATCAAGTCTTTATGCAAACATGGCACTTGATGGTCTTGAAAAGGTGATTCAAGATAAATACCATCGTAACACAAAAGGGAATATCGAAAATCACTATCGTGCAAAAACCAAAGTAAATCTAGTACGATATGCTGATGACTTTATAATAACTGCAAATACTAAAGAAGTTGCAATAGAACTTAAAGAAGTTGTTAGTCAGTTTCTTGAAACTCGAGGACTAGTGTTATCTGAAGAAAAGACTAGAATTACCCATATAAATGAAGGTTTTGACTTTCTAGGTTGGACATTTCGGAAATTCAAAGAAAAACTTATTGTTAAACCTTCAAAAGGTTCAATAAAAAGCTTGATAAGGAAATGTTCCACTATTATTCTTAAAGAAGGGAAAGCATGCACTCAATCGGATATAATTCGTAGACTCAATTCTGTAATAAGAGGTTGGACTAACTATCATAAACACACGGTAGCCAGTCAAGTTTTTTCTTACATTAACAACACACTTTATTACTTATTACATTATTGGGCAAAGCATCGACACCCAAATAAAAATAAACGGTGGCGAATTAATAAGTATTGGCATCAGAAGGGATACAAAATATGGGTTTTTATGACAGAAGACTATTCTCTTATTAATTTAAGGCGAATCAAAATAGTCCGACACCCAAATTTGAAAATCTCTCAAAATCCTTTTTTACATAAGGAATATTTTGTTAAAAGAAGAATGAAACTACAATCACTGAATGCCGCCTGAAAAGGTGAAGAAATGCTTGAGCCGTATGAGCGGGAAACTCTCACGTACGGTTCTTAGACGAGGGGAAGGGAGCAATCCCTTTTCTTTAGTCGATTATACAAGTCCAACATTTCAAAAGCTACTAAAAAAGCACAAATTATCGCAGTCAATGTCGCGTAGAGGTAACTGTTGGGACAATGCCCCTCAGGAATCATTTTTGGACATATGAAAGATGAGATAGATTTAAAGTCCTGTACTACTCTTGAAAATGTTAAGAAAATGATAGATAGGTATATCACATATTATAATAATTATAGATACCAGTGGGACTTGAAAAAGATGGCTCCTGTACAATACAGGAACCATCTCTTAGCTTGATAGCACCTTTTTTTTAGAGTGTCCTTGACATAGGTAACAGTTTATAAAAGCATCTTTTTTATTTGTTTGAGAATTATAAATAAAATTTAAATTAATTGTTAAATATAAATTAGTCATGTGGAATATGATTTTATTTTTTATATAAATATAAACTAATATTTTGATTTAAATGATATAATTATTTAAATAAGAGAATACGGGATTTTAATAGTTAAGTTTACAAATCGATAAGGATTTGCGATAAAAACAAATACCATACTAGTATAGTCGGAAAACAATAATTAACAATTTCCATATTTAAGTATTAAAAGTGCTTATTTGAATGAAAAGTTATATTTGAATTAATTACGGACATGACAAAAAGACTTTTTTATACACTATTTTAAAAAAGCCGTAGGCTGGTTATTGAATTGAAATTTATTTTAAATTACGCAGCTATATTTTTAAGAGTTGGGAAAATATCGGCAAGGGCTATTAATCTTTCTGATGCCCAAGCATCTATGAAACAGCAAAATGCACCAAGAAATACCCTTGTTATTCTACACCCAACAGAATAAATAATTGCATCTTCAGCATGAAAATTGTTATTTATTCTATCCCAACATCTTTCAGTAGTTGAACGTCTTTTATAAAGAGATTTCCATTGTTTTGAACCTCTTAATATTGGAGTGAAATACCTTGGGTTGTCTAATGTTTTAGTGTAATAAGATTTATTGCTTTTCATAGGACATTTTTCACAGTTTTCACATTGAACTGGGAATAACCATTTATGTCTATATTGTTTACTAATAATTCCCCAATTACGAAGCTGATGTCCACAAACAGTTCCGTGTGGAATAGCATTCTTATCAAGTTTAACAAATTCACTATTTGATGAAGGTTTTGAAGAACGTGAATTTAAATCAATAATAGGATTTATTCCATAATGCATGCATAAAAGATAAAAAGCATTAGCATCATAAGCAGAATCTAAGGCTACAGAATGAAATTTAATTTCAGGATATAAATCCACAAGTTCTTTAAGTGCATAAACGCCAGTAACAGCATCATGGCGTGCCGCGCTAACAAATTTAATATGGATAGGTAGGCTGTAAAAGCTATCACAGGCAGTAAATCCGTGATAGGTATGACCATAGTAATAATGTTCATTAAAGCTATCCCAACCCCAGCTAGCACTGGGGTCGGTAAACTTTCGATAACAGTCACAATGTTCTCCTGGTTTAAGTTTGCAATCACAAACTTTTTTACCGTAAGGCGAAGCCTGTGTTGGCATACAGGTTCCGTCGCCAGCAATATTTAGTTTAGAAGGATCGCCCAAAATACCCATTGATAAAGAAGGAATAACAAATAATTCTTTAAGTATGTTGTTCATTTTGGATTCGCTTCTGTCAAGGAGCTTTGAATTATCATATTTTAAGATTCTTTTAACTAAACGGTCAACTACACCAGACTTGGAGTTATTCATCTTTTGGTTTTTCTTTTGTTTTTTACGTGGTTTACGTTTAATTTTACGCAGTTTGGATTTATTAAGGATCTTATCCTTATGAATCAGCCTATCCATAAAATCATAAAAAGTACCTACACCAGGAATTCGGTCAACATGTATGCCTTCGGCTTTAGAGTCTGAATAGCAAGCGGGTATAAAGCCAGATAAAATTGAATAGAAAGGGTCTGAACGTAATGTTTTTACCCAAGATGATATACTAGTTTCTTTACAATAAGCCATGATAATAAGTGACCTGAGTAATGCTACCGCATCTTTGGGCGGAGCCCCTTGATTAGATTTAGAGTAAGTACTTTCTATTAGAGGGACAATTCCGGTTAGGTCGGTAGACCAGATTTTAGTTATTTGTGAACTACGCTCAAACAAAGTGATTTGTTGATTGGTTTGAATATAGAATTTTTCTAAAAATGTTTCAAGAAAATATTGATATTGAGAATGAGAAACCTTAACAGTTAACATAAAAACACTCCTCGCAAATGAAATAATGTAAAAAAATATACATATTTAATTTTGCGAATTTTTACTAGCTGTCAAGTCTTATTTCACAATGTTTAAGTAAAAAAGATTAAAAGTAATACGAATAGCTTAAATTTTCTAGGTTATTCGTACAATATGAGGCACCACGAATTTTTGAGGTGAAGTTGATTTTTGAGCAAAATGAATCAAGAGTTAGCAGTACCTTAAGAGTTTCCGAGAGTGCACACCATACTTAAAAGAGGTGAAATTTGTGGCGTATAAAGCTTTATATAGAGAATGGAGACCAAAAACTTTTCAAGATGTAGTAGGTCAGGAGCATGTGACTATAACTTTAAAAAATCAAATAAATAGCGAGCGAATAGCTCACGCATATCTTTTATGTGGCACAAGAGGAACGGGAAAAACTTCAACAGCTAAGATACTGGCGAAAGCGGTTAATTGCTTAAATTCGGATCATGGAGAGCCTTGCAATGAATGTGAAATGTGTAAGAAGATAAATGCAGGAACAGCGATAGATGTTACTGAGCTAGACGCAGCATCACATAATGGAGTAGATAATATTCGTGATATAATTGAAGATGTTCAGTATCCACCACAGGAAGCTAGGTATAAAGTTTATATTATAGATGAGGTTCATATGTTATCCATAGGGGCAGTTAATGCATTCTTAAAAACACTAGAGGAACCGCCGAGCCACATAATATTTATATTAGCCACAACTGATCCTCAAAAATTACCAATAACAATACTATCAAGATGCCAGAGATTTGACTTTAAAAGAATAAAGAGTGCGGATATATTTGAAAGACTTCGAAAAATTGTTGAGCAGCAAGGCGTTTTTGTCGACGATAATAGTTTAAAATTAATATCAAGAATTTCTGATGGAGCAATGAGAGACGCCCTAAGCGTTCTAGACCAAGCCATATCAATGAATGACGGCAGGGTAGAATATGATAATGTTATAGATATGTTAGGACTTGTAACGTCTGAGAGTCTTATAAAACTTTCGGAAAGTGTAATAGATAGGAATATTGAAGTGGCAATAAAGGTCATAAATGAAATAGTTATTAGTGGTAAGGATATATATGTATTTATAAAAGATATGACCACTCATATGAGAAATCTTTTGATGGCTAAAGTAAGTGAAAATGTAGAGGATATTTTAGATATGTCCAGTGAAAATATATATATTTTAAAGAAGCAAGCAGCTAAAATTAGAGTAGAAGAGATTATGAGAAATATAAAGATACTTCAAGATGCGCAGGAACAAGCTAAATGGAGTAAGCAAAATAGAATTTATTTAGAACTTGCAGTTATTAAAATGTGCAAAATAGAGTATGACACATCAAAAGAAGTACTATTATCTAGAATAAACAAATTAGAGGAAATAATTAAACAAGGGAAGATAACTGTAGCATGTGAAAGTGTAACTCCTAGAGTTTCCGAAAAGAGTAGTCCCTTAAAAGGTAAAACAAATAAAAAAACAGAAATAAGACCAGTACAAAAGCATAATGCTAACTCTAATTTAACCGTGGACATTGTAAAAAAATCTTTTAAGGATATTTTAGATATGTTCAAAGCACGAAGACATATGGTTATATATGCGTCTTTAATGACAGGAGAAATTGTGTCATGCGATGGAGGTGTAATAGAACTAGGTTACGAAAAGCAATATGCCTTTAATAAAATTAGATTAGAGAAAGAGGATAATAGAAATATAATAGAAGAAATATTTTCTGAATCACTAAAAGAACCGGTAAAAATAAAATATACTATAGAATCTGATGAAATACAGGCTAGATCACCTGAGGATATACTAAAAGAAACATTTGGAGAAGATCTTGTGGAAGTACTAGATGAATAAAGTCTAGGATACTAGAATAAATGCATATTATTAATAAAAAATATTTATTTATTTAATGGAAATTATTATAGGTATTAGTATATAATAATATAGAAAGTTATAATGGATTAGCAATATGTTTCATTTTAGATTATAAACTTTTAAATTAAATTTTAGTAGTTGCAAATCTAGAGGAGATAAATATTATAATATTAACTAGAATAACTAATATATAGGAGGTAACTATTATGGCAAAAGGTGGATTTCCAGGTATGGGTGGAAATATGAATAGTTTAATGAAGCAAGCTCAAAAATTTCAAAAACAAATGGAAGATATGCAAAAAGACTTAGGAGACAAGAAATTTGAATCATCTGTTGGTGGTGGAGCGGTAACCGCAATAGCTAACGGAAAGAGACAACTTGTTGAAGTGAAGATAAAACCAGAAGTAGTAGATCCAGATGATATTGAAATGCTAGAAGATTTAATTATGAGTGCTTGTAATGAAGCTCTAAAGAAAGCAGAAGATGAATCAAGTAATGAAATGGGTAAATTAACAGGTGGAATGAACATGCCAGGAATGTTCTAATAAACAGTAGCTTAAAAACTACATTGTTATGAGGTGACTAGATTGGATTTATATCCAGTAGCAATAGAAAAACTTATAGAAGAATTTGCCAAACTGCCTGGTATAGGGCGAAAAACAGCTCAGAGGCTGGCTTTATTTGTTCTAAATCTTCCAAAGGAAGAAGTAGAGGAGTTTGCTCATGCACTGGTAGAAGCTAGAGGGACCGTAAAATACTGTTCTATATGCGGAAGTTTTACAGATACAAACCCTTGCGCAATTTGTTCTAACCCTAATAGGGATAAGAGCACCATATGTGTAGTTGAAGATCCAAAAGATATTATGACTATGGAAAAAGTAAGGGAATTTAATGGGGTTTATCATGTTCTTCATGGGACAATATCGCCTATGTCAGGAAGAGGCCCTGAAGATATAAAATTAAGAGAACTGATAAGAAGGATTAATGGAGAAGTTAGCGAAGTAATAGTTGCAACGAATCCCAACATAGAAGGGGAAGCTACAGCTATGTATATATCTAAAATATTAAAACCTTTAGGCGCAAAAGTCACAAGGATTGCACATGGTATCCCCGTTGGTGGAGATTTAGAATATATAGATGAAGTAACCCTTTCTAAAGCTTTAGAAGGAAGAAAAGAAATATAGAATATTACTCCTGTTTTATGTCAAGAATTTAGAGAAGATATAAAATGGGAGGTTTTTATTATGAATAGAAAAAAAATAATTGAAATATTATTTTCAACTTTAAAATATACACAGGAACAAAAGGATATTATTATCCAGTTAGAAGAAGCCAAACTTGAGTGGGAAACTGCAAAAAAATACTTTCAAGTGGCAGATGACCCCAGACTTGTAGACTATGCAATTTATAGAGAAGATCAATCTAAAGCTAGATACATATATTTTTTATTAGAAGCTAGAAGAAAAGGTGTAACTATTGATGCTAGCTACATGATCGAGGAGATTGGTGCTAGCATCAATAGATAAAAAAATTTAAAGTAAGTTAAAAACATAATAAAAAAAGGTAAATTAAAGATTTACATAGGGGGATTGAGATATGGATATAGCATTATATTTTTTAATTGGTATAGTGGGGATGTTAATTGTAGTCAAGCTCTTTTCTTGGCCACTAAAAATACTGGTTAAATTAATATTGAATTGTGTTTTTGGTGTCTTACTATTGCTGCTTGCTAATTTTCTAGGCAAGTATGTAGGGATAACAATTCCGATAAATGCTGTAACGTCACTAATTGCAGGAGTTTTAGGAGTACCGGGAGTAATATTTTTAATAATTTTTAGAATGTTAATGTGATGTTACCGTAGTAATGGTGGTTTATATAAATAACAAATAACAAATAGAGTAAAATCTCTTATAAGGGATATTACTCTATTTGTTATTTGTTAATAAATTATAAAATTAGGGTAGGGTTAATTTTATAATAGTGTAGATACGCAGGAGATAATTTAATCTTTTATAAATAAAAGATTTTATAATGGTATATTTGTAGCTCGTTAAGGAGAACATTTAATATATGTGATAATTGTTGAAATTATTGTATGAGATAGGCACTTATTAAATACTAGTAAGTATTATTAAAATAACTATCCTGGTGTATCAATATAAGATATATAGAGAAAAAGTTTAAAAATCCAAGAATGCGAAACATGTTTTATTTTAATTGCTTTAAACTTAATTTTATAGAGAATATTCTATGATAAGATATTCCTTGTCGCTATGAGTGAGTAACTATTAAGGTGAAAATTGATAAGTTAACATTTGAATATTACTTTAAAAACACATTTTTATAATAATAAAAAAATGTTGACAAAACAAGAAATACCTAGTACAATAGTAGAAGTCGTCACATAATGACGAAACAAATTGGTCTTTGAAAATTAAACAGAGAAATAGGTAAAGATAGCGAAATAATATTTCGTTAAACCAGTTAATTACTTTAGTATAAAGTAAAATTTAGTCGTAAGGCTAAAAGTATGTAATGAGCTTGCGTAACAACTTAACAGTTGTCGCAGATTAATCATTTCAACTAAAAAAGTGTAAACTTTTAAATTGAGAGTTTGATCCTGGCTCAGGACGAACGCTGGCGGCGTGCCTAACACATGCAAGTCGAGCGATGAAACCCTTCGGGGTGGATTAGCGGCGGACGGGTGAGTAACACGTGGGTAACCTGCCTCAAAGAGGGGAATAGCCTCCCGAAAGGGAGATTAATACCGCATAATATGTTTTGGTCGCATGATCGAAACATCAAAGGATTTTTCTTCGGAAAATTCCACTTTGAGATGGACCCGCGGCGCATTAGCTAGTTGGTGAGGTAACGGCTCACCAAGGCGACGATGCGTAGCCGACCTGAGAGGGTGATCGGCCACATTGGAACTGAGACACGGTCCAGACTCCTACGGGAGGCAGCAGTGGGGAATATTGCGCAATGGGGGAAACCCTGACGCAGCAACGCCGCGTGAATGATGAAGGCCTTCGGGTTGTAAAGTTCTGTCTTCTGGGACGATAATGACGGTACCAGAGGAGGAAGCCACGGCTAACTACGTGCCAGCAGCCGCGGTAATACGTAGGTGGCAAGCGTTGTCCGGATTTACTGGGCGTAAAGGATGCGTAGGCGGACATTTAAGTCAGATGTGAAATACCCGAGCTTAACTTGGGTGCTGCATTTGAAACTGGGTGTCTAGAGTGCAGGAGAGGTAAGTGGAATTCCTAGTGTAGCGGTGAAATGCGTAGAGATTAGGAAGAACACCAGTGGCGAAGGCGACTTACTGGACTGTAACTGACGCTGAGGCATGAAAGCGTGGGGAGCAAACAGGATTAGATACCCTGGTAGTCCACGCCGTAAACGATGAATACTAGGTGTCGGGGGTCGAACCTCGGTGCCGCCGTTAACACATTAAGTATTCCGCCTGGGGAGTACGATCGCAAGATTAAAACTCAAAGGAATTGACGGGGGCCCGCACAAGCAGCGGAGCATGTGGTTTAATTCGAAGCAACGCGAAGAACCTTACCTAGACTTGACATCCCCTGCATAACCCAGAGATGGGCGAAGTCCTTCGGGACAGGGTGACAGGTGGTGCATGGTTGTCGTCAGCTCGTGTCGTGAGATGTTGGGTTAAGTCCCGCAACGAGCGCAACCCTTATCATTAGTTGCTACCATTAAGTTGAGCACTCTAGTGAGACTGCCCGGGTTAACCGGGAGGAAGGTGGGGATGACGTCAAATCATCATGCCCCTTATGTCTAGGGCTACACACGTGCTACAATGGTGAGTACAAAGAGATGCAAGACCGCAAGGTGGAGCCAAACTCAAAAACTCATCCCAGTTCGGATTGTAGGCTGCAACTCGCCTACATGAAGCCGGAGTTGCTAGTAATCGCGAATCAGCATGTCGCGGTGAATACGTTCCCGGGCCTTGTACACACCGCCCGTCACACCATGAGAGTTGGTAACACCCGAAGTCCGTGAGGTAACCGTAAGGAGCCAGCGGCCGAAGGTGGGATTGATGATTGGGGTGAAGTCGTAACAAGGTAGCCGTAGGAGAACCTGCGGCTGGATCACCTCCTTTCTAGGGAGTAGATGTATTGACTTCGGTCGATGCAATAGAAGAATATTTATTTGTTCTTCAAAAATATCTATTGTAATTAATCGTACCTAGTTCTCTGTTTAATTTTGAGAGACTAATTTTATCTAACTCTTAGGAGTTAAATAATGAATAGTTTTTCTTAAAATGTTCTTTGAAAATTGCACAGTGAAAAAAGTTGTTTTAAAAAAATTAAAACTACGCAAGTAGTTTATAAATTGATTTAATACAATTTCGCAAAATTAATATAATCGTCTATGTAAATAGACAGAATCAAGGTCAAGCTACAAAGGGCGCATGGCGAATGCCTTGGCACTAGGAGCCGAAGAAGGACGCGTTAAGCTGCGATAAGCTTTGGGTAGGCGCAAATAGCCTGTGATCCAAAGATTTCCGAATGGGGGAACCCACATAGTAACAACTATGTACTGCATACTGAATAAATAGGTATGCAGAGGTAGACCCGGGGAACTGAAACATCTAAGTACCCGGAGGAAGAGAAAGAAACATCGATTTCCTAAGTAGCGGCGAGCGAAAGGGAAAGAGCCCAAACCCAGGTCTTTGATCTGGGGGTTGAGGATAGATCATAAATACTGCAATTCCTTAATTGAAGATAGCTGGAAAGCTGCTCCGCAGAAGGTAATAGGCCTGTAAATGAAAAGGAAAAACAGTCAGATCTAATCCAGAGTACCACGAGACACGTGAAACCTTGTGGGAAGCTGGGAGGACCACCTCCCAAGGCTAAATACTACCTAGTGACCGATAGTGAAGAAGTACCGTGAGGGAAAGGTGAAAAGAACCCCGGAAGGGGAGTGAAATAGAACCTGAAACCGTGTGCCTACAACCGGTCGAAGCACTTTATATGTGTGACGGCGTGCTTTTTGTAGAACGAGCCAACGAGTTACGATATGTAGCAAGGTTAAGTACTTAAGGTACGGAGCCGAAGGGAAACCAAGTCTGAATAGGGCGCATAGTTGCATGTCGTAGACCCGAAACCGGGTGACCTATCCATGGCCAGGATGAAGCGGAAGTAAAATTCCGTGGAGGTCCGAACCACGTTGGTGTTGAAAAACCATGGGATGAGCTGTGGATAGCGGAGAAATTCCAATCGAACTCGGAGATAGCTGGTTCTCCTCGAAATAGCTTTAGGGCTAGCGTCGATTAATTGAGTAATGGAGGTAGAGCACTGAATGGGCTAGGGGCTGACAACAGTTACTGAACCCTATCAAACTCCGAATGCCATATACTTTTATTTCGGCAGTCAGACTGCGAATGATAAGATCCGTAGTCAAAAGGGAAACAGCCCAGACCATCAGCTAAGGTCCCAAAGTGTAAGTTAAGTGGAAAAGGATGTGGGATTTCTAAGACAACTAGGATGTTGGCTCAGAAGCAGCCACTCATTTAAAGAGTGCGTAATAGCTCACTAGTCAAGAGATCCTGCGCCGAAGATGTCCGGGGCTAAAACTTACCACCGAAGCTATGGGTGTACACAATTGTGTACGCGGTAGAGGAGCTTTCTGTACTGGCTGAAGTCATACCGTAAGGAGTGGTGGACGGTACAGAAGTGAGAATGTTGGCATGAGTAGCGAGAGTTAAGTGAGAATCTTAACGGTCGAAAACCTAAGGTTTCCTGAGGAAGGCTCGTCCTCTCAGGGTTAGTCGGGACCTAAGCCGAGGCCGAAAGGCGTAGGTGATGGACAATCGGTTGATATTCCGATACCACCAATGGACGTTATTAGAAATGGGATGACGCAGGAGGATAAGATGTGCACACTATTGGATGTGTGTCTAAGCATTTAGGCGGAGCAAGCAGGCAAATCCGTTTGCTCTTAACGCTGAGATGTGATGGGGAAGGGAATTTATTCCCGAAGTATCTGATTCCACGCTGCCAAGAAAAGTCTCTATCGAGGATATTGGTGCCCGTACCGCAAACCGACACAGGTAGGTGAGGAGAGAATCCTAAGACCATCGGAAGAATTGTTGTTAAGGAACTCGGCAAATTGACCCCGTAACTTCGGGAGAAGGGGTGCCTACGTAAGTAGGTCGCAGAGAATAGGCCCAAGCAACTGTTTAGCAAAAACACAGGTCTCTGCTAAAGCGAAAGCTGATGTATAGGGGCTGACGCCTGCCCGGTGCTGGAAGGTTAAGGGGATTACTTAGCGCAAGCGAAGGTATGAACTTAAGCCCCAGTAAACGGCGGCCGTAACTATAACGGTCCTAAGGTAGCGAAATTCCTTGTCGGGTAAGTTCCGACCCGCACGAATGGCGTAATGATTTGGGCACTGTCTCAACAACACATCCGGCGAAATTGTAGTGCAAGTGAAGATGCTTGCTACCCGCGATTGGACGGAAAGACCCCGTAGAGCTTTACTGTAGCTTAGCATTGAATTTCGGTATTGTCTGTACAGGATAGGTGGGAGACTGAGAAACATGGGCGTCAGCCTGTGTGGAGTCATCCTTGGGATACCACCCTGACAGTACTGAGGTTCTAACTGGAGGCCATGAATCTGGTCACAGGACATTGTTAGGTGGGCAGTTTGACTGGGGCGGTCGCCTCCAAAAAAGTAACGGAGGCGCCCAAAGGTTCCCTCAGCGCGGTTGGAAATCGCGCGAAGAGTGCAAAGGCAGAAGGGAGCCTGACTGCGACACTTACAAGTGGAGCAGGGACGAAAGTCGGGCTTAGTGATCCGGTGGTACCTCGTGGGAGGGCCATCGCTCAACGGATAAAAGCTACCTCGGGGATAACAGGCTGATCTCCCCCAAGAGTCCACATCGACGGGGAGGTTTGGCACCTCGATGTCGGCTCGTCGCATCCTGGGGCTGAAGTAGGTCCCAAGGGTTGGGCTGTTCGCCCATTAAAGCGGCACGCGAGCTGGGTTCAGAACGTCGTGAGACAGTTCGGTCCCTATCCGTCGCGGGCGTAGGAAATTTGAAGGGAGCTGTCCTTAGTACGAGAGGACCGGGATGGACAAACCTCTGGTGCACCAGTTGTCACGCCAGTGGCATCGCTGGGTAGCTATGTTTGGAAGGGATAAACGCTGAAAGCATCTAAGCGTGAAGCCCACCCTGAGATGAGATTTCCCATAACTCGCACGTAAGTGCGGTGTTAGTAAGACTCCTGGAAGACCACCAGGTTGATAGGTTAGAGGTGTAAGCATGGTAACATGTTCAGCTGACTAATACTAATAAGTCGAGGGCTTGACCTAAATATATAATTAAAAGTAATGCGATATACTTCTTTCGTAAGAAAGAAGCAAGGCTTTGAGCGTGAGCAAAAAGACTAATTCACTGTGCAATTTTGAGAGAATACTTTTCTGTAAAGAAAGTGAAATTTCTCTATATAGAGATAATAATGAGAATATATTTTATATCTAATATCCGTAGTCAACGACGGTAGATTCTCAATTATTGTTTCTGAAAATAAATCTGGTGATTATGGCATGAAGGTAACACCCGTTCCCATACCGAACACGAAGGTTAAGCTTCAATGCGCCGATGGTACTGCAGGGGTGACCTTGTGGAAGAGTAGGTTGTCGCCAGGTCAATACTAAAATAAGAATATTTAAGTATTTTATAAGGCTCCTTGGTCAAGCGGTTAAGACACCACCCTTTCACGGTGGTAACAGGGGTTCAATTCCCCTAGGAGTCACCATATGTATGCAGGTGTGGCGGAATGGCAGACGCACTAGACTTAGGATCTAGCGCTTTACGGCATGGGGGTTCAAGTCCCTTCACCTGCACCATATTTATATAAGCGGGTATAACTCAATGGTAGAGTGTTAGCCTTCCAAGCTAATTACGAGGGTTCGATTCCCTCTACCCGCTCCATTTTATTTATTTAATATGCGTCTTTAGCTCAGTTGGATAGAGCAACGCCCTTCTAAGGCGTGGGCCGGGGGTTCGAATCCCTTAAGACGCACCATACAATATTGGGGTATCGCCAAGCGGTAAGGCACCACACTTTGACTGTGGCATCCGTAGGTTCAAATCCTGCTATCCCAGCCAATATGGTTTACTAGCTCAGTTGGTAGAGCACATGACTTTTAATCATGGCTTACCGGGGTTCGATTCCCCGGTAAGCCACCAAATTTTATAAGGCTCCTTGGTCAAGCGGTTAAGACACCACCCTTTCACGGTGGTAACAGGGGTTCAATTCCCCTAGGAGTCACCATAAAAAAGTCCTTGCAAAAGCAAGGGCTTTTTTATGGCGTTATATAATAATCAATATTTTCACATAAAATAATATTACGATTGTGGATAATGTTGATTATTTTTATTTATTAGTGTATATTTAAAAAATGGAGATGAAATTATGTTTATAAATAAAAGGGTTTTTGTTGCCGAATTTATAAGAAGACCAAATAGATTTCAAGCTTATGTAAATCTTAATGGCGAAGAAATAATAGTACATGTTCCTAATACGGGGAGATGTAAGGAAATACTAATTCCAGGCTCCACAGTTCTATTAAGAGAAGAGCTTAATCCTACTAGAAAAACATTATATGATCTAATTTCAGGGTATAAAGATAATAAGATCATTAATATAGATTCACAAATGCCTAATAAAGTTGTTGAGGAGGCATTAAAAGATAAAAAAAATACAAAATTTGGTTAAATATAATATAATACAAAGAGAAAAGACTTTTGGAAATAGTAGATTTGATTTTAAACTATCTAATGACATGGATGAAGAATATTACCTCGAGGTAAAAGGGGTTACATTTGAAGTAGGTGGTAAAACTAAGTTTCCAGATGCACCTACAGAGAGAGGCAGAAAACACTTATTAGAGCTTATAGAGGCTAAAAAGAGAGGATTTGGAGCTGGAGTACTTTTTCTTATTCAAATGAGCAATATAAAAAATTTCTCTCCATATGATGATATGGATGTAGCGTTTGGAGAAGCATTAAGATTGGCATGCAAAAATGGTGTTGATATTTTTGCTTACGAATGTGAAGTTGGTGAAAAATTTATAACTTTAAGTAATCCAGTTGAAGTTGTTTTATAAATTTAACTAAATTTTAGAAGGAAAGTCGCCATCTTCTATAAGAGAGGGTTGCGGACTAAACAAAGAAAAAACTTCAGTGGGAATACAAATCTTATTCTGAAGTCGCTGATATCACAGCACCGCAGGCGATAATTTAATGTAGCTTCGAAGATAATGATTTAAGAAACGTGATGACATTTGTCTTAAAGTAAGCAATAATTGAATTAGGATGTTAAATAACATGTGGGTTAAGAACATGGGAATTGAGGAGGTAAAAGTTTGAAATTTATATATTGCCCAATTTGTGGAAAAGAATTAATAAAGAAAGATAGCTGGGATGAAGGGGCAGTTCCATATTGCCCTGTGGATGATATTATGTATTTCGACACACCAAAACCATGTGTGGTAGTTGCAGTTGTAAAGGGTAAAGAAATTTTACTTCTTAAACAAAATTACACTTTTAAGAATTCAAAGGTATTAGTATCAGGATATGTAAATACTGGAGAATCTGTTGAAGAAACTGTTCACAGAGAAGTTAAAGAGGAGACTGGAATAATAGTTGGAGAGATAAAATATTTGGGGAGTGATTATTTAGCTTCTAAAGAAATTATAATGTTAACTTTTATGGCTAAGTATGTTGGAGGTGAAATAAATAAGTCCCCTGAAGTTGATTGGGCTGAGTGGGAAAAAATAGATGATGCCATATGTGAAATGAGTGAAGACGAAATAGGGAAAAGGGTTGTAAGAAAATTGCTGAAGGAAATTGAATATAAGGGAGAAAAGGCGTATAGATGTGATATATAGGCTAACTACTGCTATATCAAATAGAAAGAGTGAATTTCATAAAATAATTTAAAATCCACTGTGAAAGTTTAACGATATTTCAGAAGATTCAAAATTAATAATTGTTTAATCTTCTGAAATTGTTAAATGCAAAGTAATTTAACCTAGCTATTTAAAGTTCTTTATGGAATCCTAGTTAAAAGTATCTCTAGATACTCGCCATCTACATAATTTATGTGAGATTCATCAATCATCATACCTACAAGGGTAAGTTCTGTACATGTATCACTATCTCCTGTAAGATTCCAATAGTATTCTTCCATTTCATGACATCTTGGTGCGGTTAGTGATTCTTCTAAAAGCTCAAGATTTTCTTTGGATATAAAGGAAAGTTGTGCTCTTATAAATATGATTATTTTTTTATTTTCTTTACTTATATCAATATGAACATTATCTGAACCATGTCTATAACAATAACCCATTAATTCAGTTACTATTTTTATATTTCGCTGATCTGTATGTTTCAATATTAATCAACCTCCTTTCTAAATGCAGTAATAATTGGAATAAGGATTATACATACTATTCCTCCTGAAAAACCGTTATTGTATAGATTTAAGCCACCATGAAGATAGCTAATATTCATGGACAAGCAAATGTGCAAAAATCCGGCAATAGCACCATAAACCCATCCAAATTGACCTGAAATAGGAGCTAATGTTGAACTAAATAAGATACCTAATAGCATTCCAGGTGAACTAAATTGCCAAATATTTAATAGAGATGCAAGTGTTGCGCCTATCATAACAGGAAATACATTTCGTAGGTGCTTTCCAAATGATCCAAAACCAACAATGGTTAATATTCCACCTATAGTAGGACCATTTAAATCCCCTCCAATTATGAGTACGTAAATAGTTGAATATACGCCTAGAATACCCATGTTTATCATAGTAAGTCCACGTCCAAATAAAAGGTAATAATCACTTACTAGTCTACCAGGTTGTTTATAAAGTTTAAATAAGTTTTTAAAACTTTTATCATTATGTATGAATCCAACTATTATTATTAGTATGAATAAGGAAATTAATATTATAGAAAAAAATAAATTATTTCCTGTAGACCAAAGTAATCGACTTTCAAAGTTTATACCAAAAGCTCTTAGTAAAGACATGATCAAGGTTGCAAGAAGGCCAGCTGCGAAACCTATATTATAAAGATTATAACCTTGGTGAAGCTTTAGACAATAAGCTGCCATTGGAGGGAAAATAAAGCCGATAAAAGTGCTTATTAATATTCCTATAATTATATTTCCTAGAAAGGGTAAATGACCTAAAAATGCTAATTGATTAACGGTAGGTGATAAAGTTGTTCCAAATAGTGCTATTAAAACATAATTTATAAACTTTTCCTTTTGATATCTAGAATATAACCAAACCCCAAATATTATTGGCCAGATATTTACAATGCTTTTTCCGAAAAGAGAGAAGCCTGCCATTGTAAATAGTGCGGCTACAGTGGAACCATTTGGTTTTATTCCTACATATACAAGTAGGAATATAGAGGCTAAAACTACTAAAGACATATTAAAAAAGGTAGCGCCAATGCCTGCAAGTTCTACATAATCTGTAATTAGTATATTAGATTCAAAAATTATTTTTTTAAAACCTATGAAGATTTCCGTTGGGGTGTTCATAACAAATGCTAAAATCACGAAAAATAAAGATAAGCAAATAAACATATAATAGGTAGAATGAATTTTTATTCGCATAAAAGACCCCCTTAATTTATAAACTTAAACCCTATGTAATTATTTTATAGTAAAGGCAAAAGAATTACTAGTACAAATAAAATAATATAAGTATTAAGGGTAGAATTAAATCCCCAATATAAGTATAATTATATTGGGGATGTTGATAAAATATTAGTAGCTTCGTGATAATTAGATTAAATATTATATTAGTGTTAATATTAAATAATTATAAAAAGAGAGAAGGATAAAAATGGAAAATAACATTGAAGGTAAAAATTTAAGTAAAAAAGTGCCTCAAATAACAGGGAGTTTGAGGAGCCATATGATAGAGCTACCAAGTGCAATTAGGGATGCTAGTGGAATTGTAATATTTGGCAAAAGGTTGAAATCTTTTGTTTTTACTACAGATGTGGCAGTTATAAGAAATACAAATGCGGATGCAATTATTGCAGTATATCCATTTACACCTCAGCCCATTATAACAGAAGCCTTAGTATTAGCGGCAGATGTACCAGTGTTTTGTGGCGTTGGAGGAGGGATTACTACGGGGAGAAGGGTGACAAATTTAGCACTAGATGCCGAATTTAAAGGCGCTATGGGTGTAGTAGTCAATAGTCCTATATCAAATGATGTTATAAGACAAGTAAGGAGAACTATAGATATTCCAATAATAGTTACAGTTGTGTCAGAATTTGAAGATACAGAGGCTAGGATAAATGCCGGAGCAACTATAATTAATGTTTCAGGTGCTAAAAAGACAGCATATATAGTTGGAAAAATAAGAGAAAAACATCCCGATTTTCCTATAATTGCGACAGGTGGTCCCAATAATGAAACTATAAGGGAAACTATAAAAGCAGGGGCTAATGCAATTACATATACCCCCCCAATAGTAGCAGATATTTTAAATGAAATAATGATTAAGTATAGAACAATTTACGAGACAGAGAATGAAGAAAAATAGCAAAAAATATAGTAACTATTGATAAAACAATTTTAATTAAAGTGGTAGGTGATAAAATGGCTGTAGGTGGAGATAACTGTGATAAATGTCCTGAAGCTTCTACAAAACAGTGTAATGGCGGAGACGTGGACTGTTTATGCAAAAGATGCCCAAGAAATCTAAGGCAGTGTTTAACTACAAAATACTGTAGAGAAACTGAATCTATAATTAACATAAAAGATTACTGGTGGGATAACCTTGAATAAGGTAGTAGGATGAAAGTTGTAAAAACTTGAAGAGCATATAAAAGCAATAGGTTATTAATATAATAAAAGATGCTATTTTAAATAGCATATACAAGCTACTAGAACAGTTTATGTTTTGGTAGCTTTGTCTAATTTACAGGAAATTATAAAAAAATTTAAAATTATTTAGATTAGAGAAGTTTTGGTAATGTAAATTTTTTTAAATATGGTGCTGAAAGTTATAATAGTTGTGGTAATTCTGTAATATAAAAATGTATAGAGGAATTATTTGATGAAAGTAGGGAAATAATAAGGAGAAATTAATTAAGTTTTAAAATATAAGGAGGAACAATATTATGCCAAATATAGAACAGATGACACATGTAGCAAATAGCTGTAAGGGATATGACTCGGTAGGAACAGGATTTCAATCTTCAATAGGAACATCATTTAGTAAAAGCTGTGATAATTGCCAGCATTTAAAAAACAATAAATGTGAAGTCAATTTATATGACAAAGTTTTAGCAGGATTAGATCAAGGTTAATGCAAGTATTAAATCACTAATATTTTAGAGGCATTCCACAAGAAAGTCTCCCACTTCTAAGTGGGAGTTACACATCATAACAAAGCGAAAACTTTAGTGTAAAATAATGATAAAAAAGTAATTTAAAAACAAATTATATACTAATATAGAATTGCGTATTAAATATAGAATATTCATAACATTTATTTTAAATATATTGAGAAATTTATATTTAAGTGTTAAAATAGTTGTTAGACTTCAAGACAAATCATAAGATTAACAAAAAAATGGGAAAAGTAAAACTTGGAGGGTGAATCATGCATAAAAGATTATTTATACCGGGGCCAGTAGAAGTAGCAGAGGACGTACTTCAAAAAATGGCTACGCCTCAAATATCACATAGAGGTAAGGAAGCATCGGAGCTACAAAGAAACATAAGCGACAAAATAAGAAAAGTGTTTAATACTAAAGAAGAAATACTACTTTCAACTAGTTCAGGAAGTGGTCTAATGGAAGGTGCTGTACGTTCATGTACAGCCAAGAGAGCAGCAATATTTTCAGTAGGAGCATTTGGAAACAGATGGTTTGAAATGTGTACGGATAATGGAGTACCAGCAGATAAATTTGAATCTGAATGGGGACAACCAACAACTCCAGAAATGATCGAAGAAGCATTAGTAACTGGTAAATATGATTTAATAACGATTACTATGAATGAGACTTCAACAGGACTCGTGAATAACATGGAAGTTCTTTCGTCAGTTTACAAAAAATACCCTAAAATTGTAGTATGCGTTGACACAGTAAGTAACGCTGCTGGAACAGAAGTAAAAGTAGATGAATGGGCTATAGATATTTGTATAACTTCAACTCAGAAATGTTTAGGATTACCTGCAGGAATGGCTATTTGCACATTCTCAAAAAAAGCAGTAGAAAGAGCTAAACAAGTTACAAACAGAGGAGTATATTTTGATTTATTAGGACTATATAATTGCATCCAAAAGAAGGATTATCAATATCCGTCTACGCCTTCACTTGCACATATGTTTGCTTTAGATTATCAGTTAGATAAGATATTAGACGAAGGCTTACAGAACAGATATGATAGACATATTGCTGGTGCTGAACTTGTTAGAGAGTGGGCTAGAAAATATTTTGAAATATTCGCTAATGAAAACTTTTTGTCAAATACATTAACTAATGTTAAAAACACAAGAGGAATCAGTATTTCTGACTTAAATAAGAAATTAGGTGAAAGAGGCTTTATTATTTCTAATGGTTATGGAAAATTAAAAGATAAGACATTTAGAATTGCTCATATGGCTGAAACTACACCAGAAGAAGTGAAAAATTTATTGAAAATAATAACCGAAATTTTAGAACTTAAATAATTAACAATTAGATTAAGAATGAAAAATTGTAATGTGATTTTTCATTCTTAATTTGAGTTTATGTAATTATTGAAAATAATATAATTGGTTTAAGAATCCACTAAAGTATCTAAATTAAAGGATAATATTTCTTTATATAAAGAGGAGGATAATCATGATTAGAGTATTAGTTACTGATAGTATGGAAAAAAATGCTGTTAAAGAGTTGAAAGCTAAAGGGTTTGAAGTTGTTGAGAAGTTTTATGAACCAGAAGTTTTGGGCGAAGCATTAAAATCATTTGACGTAATTGTAGTTAGATCTGCAACAAAGGTTAGAAAACCAATAATCGACAAAGCGGCAGAATCGGGAAGACTAAAGCTTATAATACGTGGAGGGGTTGGCGTTGACAATATTGACGTAGCATATGCTAGGGAAAAAGGGATAAATGTATCTAATACTCCAAATGCAAGCAGTGCATCTGTAGCGGAACTTACGCTTGCTCATATGTTTGCAGTATCAAGATTTGTTAATATTTCTAATGTATCTATGAGACAGGGCAAATGGGATAAGAAAAAATATGTAGGTGTAGAAATTGCGGGAAAAACTTTAGGTTTAGTTGGGTTTGGAAGAATATCAAGAGAACTAGCTAAAAAAGCATTTGCACTTGGCATGACGGTCATATATACAGATATAATAGGTAAAGCTAAGGATTGTGATGAGTACGAATTCTGTGAGTTAAATGATGTATTAAAAAGAGCAGATTATTTATCATTACATATACCATTCATTAAAGATCAAGGGGCTACTATAGGAAAAGACCAATTAGATATGATGAAGGATGGATCATTCTTAATTAACTGTGCTAGAGGTGGAGTAGTTGATGAAGATGCTTTAGTAGAAGCTTTAGATAATGGCAAATTAGCAGGAGCTGGAGTAGATGTTTTTGTTGAAGAACCAACTAAAAATGAAACTTTAGTTAACCATCCAAAGGTTTCTGTAACACCACATATTGGAGCTGCAACGCAGGAAGCTCAAACAAGAATAGGTACCGAGATAATAAGTATTATTTTAGAATTTTTCAAATAAATTAATTAATCACAGGAGGGATAATCATGGCAGTAGTAAAGTCATTTAAAGCATACAGACCGCAATTAGGTTTAGTAGAGAAAGTAGCAGCTCTCCCTTATGACGTTATGGATAGTGAAGAGGCTAGAGAAATGGTAAAAGGAAAACCTTATTCATTTCTACATGTCGATAAACCAGAAATAGATTTACCACAATGTATAGATACCCACAGTGAGCAAGTTTATTTGAAAGCTAGAGAAAATCTTCAAAAAATGATTAGCGATAAAGTGTATATGCAAGATGAAAAACCTTGTATGTATATTTATAGACAAATAATGAATGGAAGACCTCAAACTGGTATAGTTGCTTGTGCTTCAATTGATGATTACATAAATAATACAATTAAAAAACATGAGCTAACAAGATCGGATAAAGAGCTTGATAGATTTAATCATGTTGATTATACAAATTGTAATACTGGACCAATATTTTTAACATATAGACATAAAGATGAAATAGATAGTATAGTTAAAAATTGGACAGAAACAAAAACACCAGTATATGATTATAAATCAGAAGATGGGGTATCACAAATTATTTGGGTTATAGATGAGGAAGCAATTATAAATAAGCTATCAGCTGTATTTACGCAAACAGATTATTTATATATAGCTGACGGACATCATAGATCAGCTTCAGCTGTTAAAGTTGGACTAAAGAGAAGAAAAGATAACCCAGCATACACTGGTGATGAGGAATTTAATTTCTTCCTATCGGTTATATTCCCAGATAATGATTTATACGTAATGGATTATAATAGAGTTGTTGCAGATTTAAATGGAAATTCTTCAGAAGATTTTTTAAATAAAGTTACTGACAAATTTGATATAACTCTATATGAAGGTAAAGGCCAATTTAAACCAGAAGTGCAAAGAACATACGGAATGTTCTTAGAGGGAAAATGGTACAAACTGTTAGCAAAAGAAGGGACTTTTAATATGAGTGATCCAGTTGAAAGATTAGATGTATCAATACTTCAAAAGAATTTACTAGATCCGATTTTAGATATTGATGATCCAAGAACAAATTCAAGAATCGATTTCATAGGTGGAATAAGAGGGCTTGGGGAATTAGAAAGAAGGGTCAGAGAAGGAATGAAAGTTGCATTTTCTATGTGCCCTACAACTATGGATGATCTAATGGATATAGCAAATGCGGGGAAAGTAATGCCTCCTAAATCAACTTGGTTTGAACCTAAATTACAAAGTGGAATATTTGTCCACGAACTATAATCTAACATCATGATAAGAATAAAACTATTGAAATAGGAAAAAGACCACGCATATGCGTGGTCTTTTTAAATATATAGGGTATAATTAAATTATGAAATTGATTTGTTTTATTAATAAATTTTATAATATGAAAACATATAATACTTAAAATAAGATATATTTCAAAGGAGAGAGAAACATATGCCACAGCATTCATTGTCAAGAACAGAGTTACTCATAGGTATGGACAGTTTAAATAAATTACGAGAAAGTAAAGTAGTAGTTTTTGGAATAGGTGGAGTTGGTAGTTATACAGTTGAAGCATTAGTAAGAGCAGGTGTTGGGAAATTGGTATTAATAGATGATGATACAATTTGTTTAACAAACTTAAATAGACAAATACATGCTACATTTAAAACTATAGGCAAAAGTAAGGTTTTAGTAATGAAGGATAGAATACTCGAAATAAATCCTAAATGTGAAGTTATCACTCATGAAACATTCGTAACTGCAGATAATATGGGAGATATAATTACTGAGGACACAGATTATGTAGTAGATGCTATCGATACAGTAGCTTCAAAAATATCATTAGTTGAACACTGCAGAAAACGTAATATCAATATTATATGCTGTTTAGGGACTGGAAATAAATTAGATCCAACGCTATTTAGAGTCGCAGATATTTATGATACAAAAGTATGTCCACTTGCAAGGGTTATAAGACAGGAGCTAAGAAAGAGAAATATTGATAGCTTAAAGGTTGTTTACTCAGAGGAAACCCCTATGAGGCCAAAGTTAGATGAGGTTATAACATGCAAAGAAGGTTGTGTATGTACAGGAGGTTCAAAAAAGTGTGCTATAAAAAGACAAATCCCAGGTAGTATATCTTTCGTTCCTCCAGTAGCAGGAATGATACTTGGTGGAGAAGTTATTAAGGATTTAATTAAATCATCTCCTGCGGAGCTGAACAGCTTCGAAGAAGATGAATTAACGACTCCAGAAGGGGATTTATACTCCAACTTATAGAAGTGGGAGACTTTCCTTCTGAAATGTCGTTAAAAGGAAAAATTAATATTTAATGTTATTGGGATGAACAAAAATAAGAGTGAAAATTAATGCACTCTTATTTTTGTTAAAAATTATTTGTGTAAATATATTTACCATTAATTCAAAAACGAATATAACGCTGGATAAACATTTAAATTACTCATTAAAGATATATATTCATCCATAGCTGTATCATTTTCTTCACTTGTCTTTATGGCTCTTATCATTAGATTTTTAGGTGTTTCAAGAGGAGATATATATTCTACTACAGAAACATCATATCCTTTAGCTTCTAGCAGTAAAGAACGCATTCCATCTGTTAAAATATCGGCCATTCTTGATTTAAATACACCCTGCTTTAGTATGTTTTTAAAGGGTTCATAAGAATATTGCTTTAAAAATTCTCGATGGCAGCATGGAACTGCAATGATTATATTAGAGTTTACTCTGATACCTAGAGCTAATGCCATATCTGTAGCAGTGTCACAAGCGTGTAATGATAATACTACATGTATAGTTTTATCAGATTCATAATCTTTAATATCAATAGCATGGAACTCCATATTCCTGTAATTTAAGTTTTTGGCCATGTTTTTAGATGAGTCTATTATAGGTTTAGAGTAATCTAGCCCAATAAAATGGCATTTTTTCTTTTTAACTTCAGTTAAATAATAGTTTAGTACAAATGATAAATAGGATTTTCCACAACCACAATCTAATATATTTATAACTTGATGTTGTGGGAGCTTATCTAAAATTCCTTCTAAGAGTTCTACATAGTGATCAATTTGATTATATTTTCTTATTTTATCATTTTTTATTTTACCATCTTTGCTCATTATGCCTATTTCTTTTAACAAAGCATCTGCACTACCAATCTTTATATAGTAATCTCTATTCAAAAGAGTGGAGGTAGTTCTACTAATATGAGTAGAGGGTAATTTAGAAGAAATAGTATTTAAGTCTTGATCCTCTACGAAATCCACATTTAAGCTCTTCATAGTTACATTTTTATTATCTGCAGAGATTAAAATTGAAGAACCTCTTTCACTATAAACTAGAGATGAGCATTCATAGCTTTCGGCTTCTTTAGTTATGTTAGAAAATAATTGATTTATACTCAAAGTTTCTGTTTTTCCATTAAAATTGTATTTAATATTTCCGTTATCATAAATACCTGTTCCTTTAAACTCTTTTAGACCTGTTATATAGGTAGTATCAATTTGTTTAAATATTGAACAGTTTTCAGAAAATCTATTTTCTAGGCCCATTAGAAAAAGTTTTAATTTATTAATATTTTGCTTATTCATTGTGCTCAAACCTTTCTTCTATAATTATTTTTGAACTATGCTACAAGTATAACAAAAAATTAAAAGCTATTGAAGAAAAATATAATATTATAATTGGTTATGTTATAATAAATGGTATGAAGAAAAGCAACTATTAAACTTTAATTAATGATTTTAGTGTAGATAAAGGGGCTTAAGATGAACAAAGGTAAGTACGTAAATTTAGAAGCTTTAAAAGGTAATGATAGAGAGTATATAATTAAGGATAGTAATTATATTATACTAGGAAGAATATTTATAGTTGAATTAGATAAAAAAAATAAGTTTTGTCAGTTTAGATTGAAATTTCATAACCACAATAATGGGGGTTATGAGTATTTAAAAGATACGTTAAATCTTATGCTGGGTATTTTGTTTAAAAATATGGGATTAAACAAAGTAAATGTTATGGTTCATGAAAGTATAAATATTAGTGCTTTTATTGATTTAGGATTTCAGTTAGAAGGTATTATCACAGATAGTGTAGTAAATAAATCTGAATATCAATCAGAAATGATGTTTGGTATAAATGAGTTTGGACTTAAAAAAAATTCAATAAAAAGAGAACTTACAATTGAAGGAATGAATATTAAGATTCATGCATTAATTCCAAGTGATGCGGAAGAAGTGTTAGAGTTTCATTTAAGAAACAGAAAATTTCTAAGGCCTTTTGAACCGTCTAGAGATGAGAGGTTTTATACTTTAGAGAGCCAAAAACGTACTTTAGTAGAGAGCTATAAACAATTTTTGAATGGTAATGTTGTGAATTTTGGGATATACAAGAATAACAAGCTTATTGGGAAAATAAAGATATCGAATATAGTGATGGGCAGCTTTAAAAATGCGTTTATAGGTTATTCTATGGATGAAAAGGAACAAAGTAAGGGATATATGAAAGAATCAGTTAAACTTGTAATGAAATATGCTTTTGAAGAATTAGAGCTTCATAGAATAGAAGCAACTACTTTAATAGATAATGAAAAGTCACAAAGAGTTTTAAGTAGTTGTGGGTTTAAAGAACTTGGTATAAGTGAAAAACATTTATACATAAATGGTGAATGGAGAGATCAAATGGTTTTTTATAAGGTTAAAAGCAGTTAACTAATCTAATATAATTGAAATTTTATTTATAACTAGAATGGCTATTGGAATAGATATTTTTATGAATTTAAGTGTTTAGGATGAGTTTACAAGTATATGATATGTATACTAATCCTAGTGTATCAATATGAGAAAAACGTAGAATAAGTAAGAAAATAAGATTATTGTGCACTTATATTAAGATAAGTAATACACATCATAAAACAGATAAAAATAATTATGATAAGATATTACATGTTGCTACAGTTTAGCTGCGAGAAAGTAATCATTACAACAGAGAATTTAAATTAAAAGATTAAAAAACTGTTGACAGATGGTTAAATAACTGGTAGAGTAGTAGAAGTCGTCACATGATGACAAAGTAAATTGGTCTTTGAAAATTAAACAGAGAAATAGGTAAAGATAGCGAAATAATATTTCGTTAAACCAGTTAATTACTTTAGTATAAAGTAAAATTTAGTCGTAAGACTAAAAAGTATGTAATGAGCTTGCGTAACAACTTAACAGTTGTCGCAGATTAATCATTTCAACTAAAAAAGTGTAAACTTTTAAATTGAGAGTTTGATCCTGGCTCAGGACGAACGCTGGCGGCGTGCCTAACACATGCAAGTCGAGCGATGAAACCCTTCGGGGTGGATTAGCGGCGGACGGGTGAGTAACACGTGGGTAACCTGCCTCAAAGAGGGGAATAGCCTCCCGAAAGGGAGATTAATACCGCATAATATGTTTTGGTCGCATGATCGAAACATCAAAGGATTTTTCTTCGGAAAATTCCACTTTGAGATGGACCCGCGGCGCATTAGCTAGTTGGTGAGGTAACGGCTCACCAAGGCGACGATGCGTAGCCGACCTGAGAGGGTGATCGGCCACATTGGAACTGAGACACGGTCCAGACTCCTACGGGAGGCAGCAGTGGGGAATATTGCGCAATGGGGGAAACCCTGACGCAGCAACGCCGCGTGAATGATGAAGGCCTTCGGGTTGTAAAGTTCTGTCTTCTGGGACGATAATGACGGTACCAGAGGAGGAAGCCACGGCTAACTACGTGCCAGCAGCCGCGGTAATACGTAGGTGGCAAGCGTTGTCCGGATTTACTGGGCGTAAAGGATGCGTAGGCGGACATTTAAGTCAGATGTGAAATACCCGAGCTTAACTTGGGTGCTGCATTTGAAACTGGGTGTCTAGAGTGCAGGAGAGGTAAGTGGAATTCCTAGTGTAGCGGTGAAATGCGTAGAGATTAGGAAGAACACCAGTGGCGAAGGCGACTTACTGGACTGTAACTGACGCTGAGGCATGAAAGCGTGGGGAGCAAACAGGATTAGATACCCTGGTAGTCCACGCCGTAAACGATGAATACTAGGTGTCGGGGGTCGAACCTCGGTGCCGCCGTTAACACATTAAGTATTCCGCCTGGGGAGTACGATCGCAAGATTAAAACTCAAAGGAATTGACGGGGGCCCGCACAAGCAGCGGAGCATGTGGTTTAATTCGAAGCAACGCGAAGAACCTTACCTAGACTTGACATCCCCTGCATAACCCAGAGATGGGCGAAGTCCTTCGGGACAGGGTGACAGGTGGTGCATGGTTGTCGTCAGCTCGTGTCGTGAGATGTTGGGTTAAGTCCCGCAACGAGCGCAACCCTTATCATTAGTTGCTACCATTAAGTTGAGCACTCTAGTGAGACTGCCCGGGTTAACCGGGAGGAAGGTGGGGATGACGTCAAATCATCATGCCCCTTATGTCTAGGGCTACACACGTGCTACAATGGTGAGTACAAAGAGATGCAAGACCGCAAGGTGGAGCCAAACTCAAAAACTCATCCCAGTTCGGATTGTAGGCTGCAACTCGCCTACATGAAGCCGGAGTTGCTAGTAATCGCGAATCAGCATGTCGCGGTGAATACGTTCCCGGGCCTTGTACACACCGCCCGTCACACCATGAGAGTTGGTAACACCCGAAGTCCGTGAGGTAACCGTAAGGAGCCAGCGGCCGAAGGTGGGATTGATGATTGGGGTGAAGTCGTAACAAGGTAGCCGTAGGAGAACCTGCGGCTGGATCACCTCCTTTCTAGGGAGTAGATGTATTGACTTCGGTCGATGCAATAGAAGAATATTAATTTGTTCTTCAAAAATATCTATTGTAATTAATCGTACCTAGTTCTCTGTTTAATTTTGAGAGACTAATTTTATCTAACTCTTAGGAGTTAGATAATGAATAGTTTTTCTTAAAATGTTCTTTGAAAATTGCACAGTGAAAAAAGTTGTTTTAAAAAAATTAAAACTACGCAAGTAGTTTATAAATTAATTTAATACAATTTCGCAAAATTAATATAACCGTCTATGTAAATAGACAGAATCAAGGTCAAGCTACAAAGGGCGCATGGCGAATGCCTTGGCACTAGGAGCCGAAGAAGGACGCGTTAAGCTGCGATAAGCTTTGGGTAGGCGCAAATAGCCTGTGATCCAAAGATTTCCGAATGGGGGAACCCACATAGTAACAACTATGTACTGCATACTGAATAAATAGGTATGCAGAGGTAGACCCGGGGAACTGAAACATCTAAGTACCCGGAGGAAGAGAAAGAAACATCGATTTCCTAAGTAGCGGCGAGCGAAAGGGAAAGAGCCCAAACCCAGGTCTTTGATCTGGGGGTTGAGGATAGATCATAAATACTGCAATTCCTTAATTGAAGATAGCTGGAAAGCTGCTCCGCAGAAGGTAATAGGCCTGTAAATGAAAAGGAAAAACAGTCAGATCTAATCCAGAGTACCACGAGACACGTGAAACCTTGTGGGAAGCTGGGAGGACCACCTCCCAAGGCTAAATACTACCTAGTGACCGATAGTGAAGAAGTACCGTGAGGGAAAGGTGAAAAGAACCCCGGAAGGGGAGTGAAATAGAACCTGAAACCGTGTGCCTACAACCGGTCGAAGCACTTTATATGTGTGACGGCGTGCTTTTTGTAGAACGAGCCAACGAGTTACGATATGTAGCAAGGTTAAGTACTTAAGGTACGGAGCCGAAGGGAAACCAAGTCTGAATAGGGCGCATAGTTGCATGTCGTAGACCCGAAACCGGGTGACCTATCCATGGCCAGGATGAAGCGGAAGTAAAATTCCGTGGAGGTCCGAACCACGTTGGTGTTGAAAAACCATGGGATGAGCTGTGGATAGCGGAGAAATTCCAATCGAACTCGGAGATAGCTGGTTCTCCTCGAAATAGCTTTAGGGCTAGCGTCGATTAATTGAGTAATGGAGGTAGAGCACTGAATGGGCTAGGGGCTGACAACAGTTACTGAACCCTATCAAACTCCGAATGCCATATACTTTTATTTCGGCAGTCAGACTGCGAATGATAAGATCCGTAGTCAAAAGGGAAACAGCCCAGACCATCAGCTAAGGTCCCAAAGTGTAAGTTAAGTGGAAAAGGATGTGGGATTTCTAAGACAACTAGGATGTTGGCTCAGAAGCAGCCACTCATTTAAAGAGTGCGTAATAGCTCACTAGTCAAGAGATCCTGCGCCGAAGATGTCCGGGGCTAAAACTTACCACCGAAGCTATGGGTGTACACAATTGTGTACGCGGTAGAGGAGCTTTCTGTACTGGCTGAAGTCATACCGTAAGGAGTGGTGGACGGTACAGAAGTGAGAATGTTGGCATGAGTAGCGAGAGTTAAGTGAGAATCTTAACGGTCGAAAACCTAAGGTTTCCTGAGGAAGGCTCGTCCTCTCAGGGTTAGTCGGGACCTAAGCCGAGGCCGAAAGGCGTAGGTGATGGACAATCGGTTGATATTCCGATACCACCAATGGACGTTATTAGAAATGGGATGACGCAGGAGGATAAGATGTGCACACTATTGGATGTGTGTCTAAGCATTTAGGCGGAGCAAGCAGGCAAATCCGTTTGCTCTTAACGCTGAGATGTGATGGGGAAGGGAATTTATTCCTGAAGTATCTGATTCCACGCTGCCAAGAAAAGTCTCTATCGAGGATATTGGTGCCCGTACCGCAAACCGACACAGGTAGGTGAGGAGAGAATCCTAAGACCATCGGAAGAATTGTTGTTAAGGAACTCGGCAAATTGACCCCGTAACTTCGGGAGAAGGGGTGCCTACGTAAGTAGGTCGCAGAGAATAGGCCCAAGCAACTGTTTAGCAAAAACACAGGTCTCTGCTAAAGCGAAAGCTGATGTATAGGGGCTGACGCCTGCCCGGTGCTGGAAGGTTAAGGGGATTACTTAGCGCAAGCGAAGGTATGAACTTAAGCCCCAGTAAACGGCGGCCGTAACTATAACGGTCCTAAGGTAGCGAAATTCCTTGTCGGGTAAGTTCCGACCCGCACGAATGGCGTAATGATTTGGGCACTGTCTCAACAACACATCCGGCGAAATTGTAGTGCAAGTGAAGATGCTTGCTACCCGCGATTGGACGGAAAGACCCCGTAGAGCTTTACTGTAGCTTAGCATTGAATTTCGGTATTGTCTGTACAGGATAGGTGGGAGACTGAGAAACATGGGCGTCAGCCTGTGTGGAGTCATCCTTGGGATACCACCCTGACAGTACTGAGGTTCTAACTGGAGGCCATGAATCTGGTCACAGGACATTGTTAGGTGGGCAGTTTGACTGGGGCGGTCGCCTCCAAAAAAGTAACGGAGGCGCCCAAAGGTTCCCTCAGCGCGGTTGGAAATCGCGCGAAGAGTGCAAAGGCAGAAGGGAGCCTGACTGCGACACTTACAAGTGGAGCAGGGACGAAAGTCGGGCTTAGTGATCCGGTGGTACCTCGTGGGAGGGCCATCGCTCAACGGATAAAAGCTACCTCGGGGATAACAGGCTGATCTCCCCCAAGAGTCCACATCGACGGGGAGGTTTGGCACCTCGATGTCGGCTCGTCGCATCCTGGGGCTGAAGTAGGTCCCAAGGGTTGGGCTGTTCGCCCATTAAAGCGGCACGCGAGCTGGGTTCAGAACGTCGTGAGACAGTTCGGTCCCTATCCGTCGCGGGCGTAGGAAATTTGAAGGGAGCTGTCCTTAGTACGAGAGGACCGGGATGGACAAACCTCTGGTGCACCAGTTGTCACGCCAGTGGCATCGCTGGGTAGCTATGTTTGGAAGGGATAAACGCTGAAAGCATCTAAGCGTGAAGCCCACCCTGAGATGAGATTTCCCATAACTCGCACGTAAGTGCGGTGTTAGTAAGACTCCTGGAAGACCACCAGGTTGATAGGTTAGAGGTGTAAGCATGGTAACATGTTCAGCTGACTAATACTAATAAGTCGAGGGCTTGACCTAAATAATTAGAAATAACGCGAAGCTTCGGACGTAAGGAAGAAGACTAATTCACTGTGCAATTTTCAGAGAATATTTATATTCTCAATCTGGTGATTATGGCATGAAGGTAACACCCGTTCCCATACCGAACACGAAGGTTAAGCTTCAATGCGCCGATGGTACTGCAGGGGTGACCTTGTGGAAGAGTAGGTTGTCGCCAGGTAATGTGGCTGGATAGCTCAGTCGGTAGAGCAGAGGACTGAAAATCCTCGTGTCCCTGGTTCGATTCCTGGTCTAGCCACCAAAAACGTCTTAGATAATTCTAAGACGTTTTTTTTAATTGGAGTGATATATTTATAAATTTTCAATTTGCCAATCGATGTTTTTTTCGCCTACCGAAGTTAAAAAATTATTAGCATCAGAAAAAGGTTTACTATTAAAAAAACCTCTATATGCGGATAATGGGCTTGGGTGAACAGACTTTATTATATAGTGTATTGGATTTGTTACAAGAGATTGTTTTGTCTGAGCATTGTTCCCCCATAAAATAAAAACTATAGGCTCTGTTTTCTCGTTTAATAAAGCAATGATTTTGTCCGTAAAATGCTCCCAACCTTTATTTTTATGTGAATTAGCCTCTCCGGATCTAACAGTAAGAACGGTATTTAAGAGCAGAACACCCTGATCAGCCCATTTCTTTAAATAACCGTGATTAGGAATATAACAGCCTACATCATTAGTTAATTCCTTATATATATTTAATAAAGAAGGGGGAATGGGTACATTTGTTTTTACAGAAAAACTTAAACCGTGAGCTTGGCTAGGTCCATGGTAAGGATCTTGACCAAGTATAACAATTTTTACATCATTATATGCTGTATATTTAAGTGAATTAAATATATCCTGCACTTCAGGATATATTTGCGCCTTTTCATATTCTTCTTTTAAAAAATATCTTAATTTTAAATAATAGTCTTTATTAGATTCTTCAAATAAGAGCTCGTTCCAATCATTTACTAAATTATTCATAAAATCACCTCAATTAAGTGTAACATAAATGCATTTATTTTCATAAAATAAGTTGTTATTTTCATTGTATAAATTATAAAAATATAGGATGGTACTTCTGCTTGTTTTAAGTGTTAAATGGTATATAATAATAGAAGAAGATACAAAAATATATGGTACAAACCAATTAATAGCTGTTTTGTATTTCAGAGAAAGACAAGGAGATAGTTTATGAAAAAGGTATCTAGCACTGATTTTAAAGATTTATTTAAGAAAATAGTTCTTATTATTTTAGGCACTTTTATTTTAGCGGTTGCAATAAATTTATTTATAATTCCAAATAAGCTTCTTAGTGGAGGGCTTTCAGGAATAGGGCTAATGTTACAGTATATTTTCAATCTTCCAATGGGTATTACATTATTGATATTTAATATTCCACTTCTTATATTAAGTATATTAAAAATAAATAAGAAATTCACTGCATTTACGATATTGGGGACCATTTCGCTATCGGTTTGTTTAATGCTTACCTCATCTTTAAATAATGTTCTTGCTCCTGTTGAAGAGTCTTATAGGCTTCTTTACTGTATATATGGCGGGATACTTTCAGGTATAGGGACTGGAATTGTTTTTTCTAATGAAGGATCTACAGGTGGTATGGATATTTTAGCTATATATGCTAAAAAGAAATATGATATAGAAATAGGTATAATGAGCTTTACAATAAATTTCTTAATTGTAGCTGTTGGATCTGTATTATTTAATTTTAAAGTTGGATTATATACTCTGATTTCTATGTATATTACGGTGGCTGTTATGGAAAAAGTTATGAATGGATTAAACCGACGAAAAATGCTTTTAATAGTATCAGAAAAAGAAAAAGAAGTAAGTGATGCGATAATGAGTAATTTTAATAGAGGAGTAACTATTTTATATGGAGAAGGCGCATATACTAAACATAGAAAAAATATAGTGTATTGTGTTGTTTCATTGGGTCAACTACCACAAATTAAGAGAGTAATAAAAGTTATAGACCAAGAAGCTTTTATTTCTATAATTGATATAGCTGAGGTTGAAGGTAATGGATTTAAAAGCCCTATAGGTTAATATTGCAGCTCCGTAGGAGATGATTTAATATAATGAAAGCATGTAATTAGTTACATGCTTTTATTATATTAAAAGGATAGTTAGTAAATATTAATTTATATGATTTGTAATAGTTTAGTAATAAAACAATGGTAAAAAGGGAAATACTAAATATGTGATGTAAAAGCTAACATAAAAAACAATATAGTATTAAAAAAATTTAGATGTTGAATTCTACTTATATTAATTAACGAGGAGATGTATTTTTATGAAGATAGTTAAGGTAAGAAAAAATGCAGACGGAGATATCACAAATGTATTAACTAGTACAGGTGAAGAATTGGATGTGAGTAAGGTCGTAGCGTTAGCAAAGAGGGGAACAGTAGAATCGGTGATTGTTGGTAAAAATAGAAATGGGAATGATGTTATAAGGTCATCACCCAATAGTATCACAGAAGACAACTTAGATAATCTTCCGAATTTTTAATGACATTTTAGAAGGAACGTCACCCTCTTGTATAAGAGGGGGTTACGGATTATAATAAAGAAAAAACTTCGGTGGTAGTATAAATCTTCTTCTGAAGTCGTCGATGCATCTTCTGCGAAGCTGTTGCTGCACCGCAGGTGATTATTTAATATAATAGTTGCAAGTCCTCTTTATTGAGTTTTTTCTTAATGTAGAGGGCTTACACTTTATTTATAACTAAGTATAATGTGATGAAGCTGGTATATTATTTGGTGTATAAAGGTATACTATTCCTAGTGTGTCAGTACAAAAGAAACTTAACATATAATAGCATTATAAAGAATACTGTATATAATTGTCGTATTAAAGAAAAAAATGAAATATTATGTTTTTGAAAGATGATATTATATTAATTGTCGCTGCGGTTCAATAGTGATGAAGCAAGAAAGATTAAGAAGAATAACAGTTAAAAGAATTAAAAAAACTGTTGACAACTTAAGACATAACAGATATAATAGTAGAAGTCATCACATGATGACAAAGCAAATTGGTCTTTGAAAATTAAACAGAGAAATAGGTAAAGATAGCGAAATAATATTTCGTTAAACCAGTTAATTACTTTAGTATAAAGTAAAATTTAGTCGTAAGACTAAAAAGTATGTAATGAGCTTGCGTAACAACTTAACAGTTGTCGCAGATTAATCATTTCAACTAAAAAAGTGTAAACTTTTAAATTGAGAGTTTGATCCTGGCTCAGGACGAACGCTGGCGGCGTGCCTAACACATGCAAGTCGAGCGATGAAACCTTTCGGGGTGGATTAGCGGCGGACGGGTGAGTAACACGTGGGTAACCTGCCTCAAAGAGGGGAATAGCCTCCCGAAAGGGAGATTAATACCGCATAATATGTTTTGGTCGCATGATCGAAACATCAAAGGATTTTTCTTCGGAAAATTCCACTTTGAGATGGACCCGCGGCGCATTAGCTAGTTGGTGAGGTAACGGCTCACCAAGGCGACGATGCGTAGCCGACCTGAGAGGGTGATCGGCCACATTGGAACTGAGACACGGTCCAGACTCCTACGGGAGGCAGCAGTGGGGAATATTGCGCAATGGGGGAAACCCTGACGCAGCAACGCCGCGTGAATGATGAAGGCCTTCGGGTTGTAAAGTTCTGTCTTCTGGGACGATAATGACGGTACCAGAGGAGGAAGCCACGGCTAACTACGTGCCAGCAGCCGCGGTAATACGTAGGTGGCAAGCGTTGTCCGGATTTACTGGGCGTAAAGGATGCGTAGGCGGACATTTAAGTCAGATGTGAAATACCCGAGCTTAACTTGGGTGCTGCATTTGAAACTGGGTGTCTAGAGTGCAGGAGAGGTAAGTGGAATTCCTAGTGTAGCGGTGAAATGCGTAGAGATTAGGAAGAACACCAGTGGCGAAGGCGACTTACTGGACTGTAACTGACGCTGAGGCATGAAAGCGTGGGGAGCAAACAGGATTAGATACCCTGGTAGTCCACGCCGTAAACGATGAATACTAGGTGTCGGGGGTCGAACCTCGGTGCCGCCGTTAACACATTAAGTATTCCGCCTGGGGAGTACGATCGCAAGATTAAAACTCAAAGGAATTGACGGGGGCCCGCACAAGCAGCGGAGCATGTGGTTTAATTCGAAGCAACGCGAAGAACCTTACCTAGACTTGACATCCCCTGCATAACCCAGAGATGGGCGAAGTCCTTCGGGACAGGGTGACAGGTGGTGCATGGTTGTCGTCAGCTCGTGTCGTGAGATGTTGGGTTAAGTCCCGCAACGAGCGCAACCCTTATCATTAGTTGCTACCATTAAGTTGAGCACTCTAGTGAGACTGCCCGGGTTAACCGGGAGGAAGGTGGGGATGACGTCAAATCATCATGCCCCTTATGTCTAGGGCTACACACGTGCTACAATGGTGAGTACAAAGAGATGCAAGACCGCAAGGTGGAGCCAAACTCAAAAACTCATCCCAGTTCGGATTGTAGGCTGCAACTCGCCTACATGAAGCCGGAGTTGCTAGTAATCGCGAATCAGCATGTCGCGGTGAATACGTTCCCGGGCCTTGTACACACCGCCCGTCACACCATGAGAGTTGGTAACACCCGAAGTCCGTGAGGTAACCGTAAGGAGCCAGCGGCCGAAGGTGGGATTGATGATTGGGGTGAAGTCGTAACAAGGTAGCCGTAGGAGAACCTGCGGCTGGATCACCTCCTTTCTAGGGAGTAGATGTATTGACTTCGGTCGATGCAATAGAAGAATATTAATTTGTTCTTCAAAAATATCTATTGTAATTAATCGTACCTAGTTCTCTGTTTAATTTTGAGAGACTAATTTTATCTAACTCTTAGGAGTTAGATAATGAATAGTTTTTCTTAAAATGTTCTTTGAAAATTGCACAGTGAAAAAAGTTGTTTTAAAAAAATTAAAACTACGCAAGTAGTTTATAAATTAATTTAATACAATTTCGCAAAATTAATATAACCGTCTATGTAAATAGACAGAATCAAGGTCAAGCTACAAAGGGCGCATGGCGAATGCCTTGGCACTAGGAGCCGAAGAAGGACGCGTTAAGCTGCGATAAGCTTTGGGTAGGCGCAAATAGCCTGTGATCCAAAGATTTCCGAATGGGGGAACCCACATAGTAACAACTATGTACTGCATACTGAATAAATAGGTATGCAGAGGTAGACCCGGGGAACTGAAACATCTAAGTACCCGGAGGAAGAGAAAGAAACATCGATTTCCTAAGTAGCGGCGAGCGAAAGGGAAAGAGCCCAAACCCAGGTCTTTGATCTGGGGGTTGAGGATAGATCATAAATACTGCAATTCCTTAATTGAAGATAGCTGGAAAGCTGCTCCGCAGAAGGTAATAGGCCTGTAAATGAAAAGGAAAAACAGTCAGATCTAATCCAGAGTACCACGAGACACGTGAAACCTTGTGGGAAGCTGGGAGGACCACCTCCCAAGGCTAAATACTACCTAGTGACCGATAGTGAAGAAGTACCGTGAGGGAAAGGTGAAAAGAACCCCGGAAGGGGAGTGAAATAGAACCTGAAACCGTGTGCCTACAACCGGTCGAAGCACTTTATATGTGTGACGGCGTGCTTTTTGTAGAACGAGCCAACGAGTTACGATATGTAGCAAGGTTAAGTACTTAAGGTACGGAGCCGAAGGGAAACCAAGTCTGAATAGGGCGCATAGTTGCATGTCGTAGACCCGAAACCGGGTGACCTATCCATGGCCAGGATGAAGCGGAAGTAAAATTCCGTGGAGGTCCGAACCACGTTGGTGTTGAAAAACCATGGGATGAGCTGTGGATAGCGGAGAAATTCCAATCGAACTCGGAGATAGCTGGTTCTCCTCGAAATAGCTTTAGGGCTAGCGTCGATTAATTGAGTAATGGAGGTAGAGCACTGAATGGGCTAGGGGCTGACAACAGTTACTGAACCCTATCAAACTCCGAATGCCATATACTTTTATTTCGGCAGTCAGACTGCGAATGATAAGATCCGTAGTCAAAAGGGAAACAGCCCAGACCATCAGCTAAGGTCCCAAAGTGTAAGTTAAGTGGAAAAGGATGTGGGATTTCTAAGACAACTAGGATGTTGGCTCAGAAGCAGCCACTCATTTAAAGAGTGCGTAATAGCTCACTAGTCAAGAGATCCTGCGCCGAAGATGTCCGGGGCTAAAACTTACCACCGAAGCTATGGGTGTACACAATTGTGTACGCGGTAGAGGAGCTTTCTGTACTGGCTGAAGTCATACCGTAAGGAGTGGTGGACGGTACAGAAGTGAGAATGTTGGCATGAGTAGCGAGAGTTAAGTGAGAATCTTAACGGTCGAAAACCTAAGGTTTCCTGAGGAAGGCTCGTCCTCTCAGGGTTAGTCGGGACCTAAGCCGAGGCCGAAAGGCGTAGGTGATGGACAATCGGTTGATATTCCGATACCACCAATGGACGTTATTAGAAATGGGATGACGCAGGAGGATAAGATGTGCACACTATTGGATGTGTGTCTAAGCATTTAGGCGGAGCAGACAGGCAAATCCGTTTGCTCTTAACGCTGAGATGTGATGGGGAAGGGAATTTATTCCCGAAGTATCTGATTCCACGCTGCCAAGAAAAGTCTCTATCGAGGATATTGGTGCCCGTACCGCAAACCGACACAGGTAGGTGAGGAGAGAATCCTAAGACCATCGGAAGAATTGTTGTTAAGGAACTCGGCAAATTGACCCCGTAACTTCGGGAGAAGGGGTGCCTACGTAAGTAGGTCGCAGAGAATAGGCCCAAGCAACTGTTTAGCAAAAACACAGGTCTCTGCTAAAGCGAAAGCTGATGTATAGGGGCTGACGCCTGCCCGGTGCTGGAAGGTTAAGGGGATTACTTAGCGCAAGCGAAGGTATGAACTTAAGCCCCAGTAAACGGCGGCCGTAACTATAACGGTCCTAAGGTAGCGAAATTCCTTGTCGGGTAAGTTCCGACCCGCACGAATGGCGTAATGATTTGGGCACTGTCTCAACAACACATCCGGCGAAATTGTAGTGCAAGTGAAGATGCTTGCTACCCGCGATTGGACGGAAAGACCCCGTAGAGCTTTACTGTAGCTTAGCATTGAATTTCGGTATTGTCTGTACAGGATAGGTGGGAGACTGAGAAACATGGGCGTCAGCCTGTGTGGAGTCATCCTTGGGATACCACCCTGACAGTACTGAGGTTCTAACTGGAGGCCATGAATCTGGTCACAGGACATTGTTAGGTGGGCAGTTTGACTGGGGCGGTCGCCTCCAAAAAAGTAACGGAGGCGCCCAAAGGTTCCCTCAGCGCGGTTGGAAATCGCGCGAAGAGTGCAAAGGCAGAAGGGAGCCTGACTGCGACACTTACAAGTGGAGCAGGGACGAAAGTCGGGCTTAGTGATCCGGTGGTACCTCGTGGGAGGGCCATCGCTCAACGGATAAAAGCTACCTCGGGGATAACAGGCTGATCTCCCCCAAGAGTCCACATCGACGGGGAGGTTTGGCACCTCGATGTCGGCTCGTCGCATCCTGGGGCTGAAGTAGGTCCCAAGGGTTGGGCTGTTCGCCCATTAAAGCGGCACGCGAGCTGGGTTCAGAACGTCGTGAGACAGTTCGGTCCCTATCCGTCGCGGGCGTAGGAAATTTGAAGGGAGCTGTCCTTAGTACGAGAGGACCGGGATGGACAAACCTCTGGTGCACCAGTTGTCACGCCAGTGGCATCGCTGGGTAGCTATGTTTGGAAGGGATAAACGCTGAAAGCATCTAAGCGTGAAGCCCACCCTGAGATGAGATTTCCCATAACTCGCACGTAAGTGCGGTGTTAGTAAGACTCCTGGAAGACCACCAGGTTGATAGGTTAGAGGTGTAAGCATGGTAACATGTTCAGCTGACTAATACTAATAAGTCGAGGGCTTGACCTAAATAATTAGAAATAACGCGAAGCTTCGGACGTAAGGAAGAAGACTAATTCACTGTGCAATTTTCAGAGAATATTTATATTCTCAATCTGGTGATTATGGCATGAAGGTAACACCCGTTCCCATACCGAACACGAAGGTTAAGCTTCAATGCGCCGATGGTACTGCAGGGGTGACCTTGTGGAAGAGTAGGTTGTCGCCAGGTAAACATGGTTTACTAGCTCAGTTGGTAGAGCACATGACTTTTAATCATGGTGTCCGGGGTTCGATTCCCCGGTAAGCCACCAGAAAGCACTTCTTTATGAAGTGCTTTTTTTTTATTTCCATTGTTCCGACATATTATGAAATATTTTTGATTTTTTTAATTCTCCTTGCCTACTATATACTATAGATATTAATTCATAAATCTCAGGTATACTTGGATCGATGGATAAAACCGCTTTTAAAGTATCTAATGCTTTTTCTAAGTTATTTTCATTTATTAAATATTTTATAGTAATTATTTGGTGTTCAATATTTTTATCATAGGTATCATATTTTGTAGTCAATTCAGCAAGAATAGTTTTAATCTTATCTGTAGTAAAAGGCTTCTGTAAATAAGTAATTGCCCCAAGTTTAGTACAATCCACTGCATTTTTAACTGTGGCAAAAGCTGTCATAATTACTACTGGAGCGGTTATTCCTTTACTTCTAATTCTTTTTAGAACTTCTGTGCCACTTATTTCGGGCATTTTAATATCTAAAAATATTAAATCTACGGGCTCAGTATCAATTAATGATAAAGCTTCATGACCATTAGTAGCCATCAAAACTTCAAAATTGTTTAGTTTAAGGTAAATGCCTAGCAACGTACGAATATTTTTTGTATCATCTACAACTAAAGCTCTTTTCATAGTAGTCCTTCTTTCCCAAGTGAAAAATTGTATTATTAAACATATAGAGCTATAATTTTAACACTTAATGGTGTAGAATTATAGCTTAATTTTAGTTGAGTAAGGATTTTAAATAAAATAATAACCTGATAATATTCTCATCTGTATTTTTAAGTTTATATATTACTTTTATTAATTATAATCAACTGCAAGTGAATACTTTAACATGTAAAATATGTGTTATGTGCAAATTATAGATAAAAACACACTGTACTTCTTTTAAGTAAGTTATATACTCAATTATGGAGTTAGTACTATGAGGAAAATGAACAAAAACGAATGTAAACAAAGAATAGAATTGCTAGATTTCTTAAACCACATATAACAGGTAGGAGAATGATTTTAAGGACAGTTATGCAAAGTTGCATTATCTCCTATAATTGCTTAAAATATGCATATGGTATTTAAATTTAATAGTAAATTCATATTAACTTACTAAAAGTAGTTTTAAATTCAGCTATGGTTTTTTTAAAAGAAATTTAAGTAAGGAGAACATACTATGTATATTGTAATAATAGGTTGTGGTAGATTAGGTAGCGGACTTGCTATGGAATTGTCTAATGACGGTCATGATGTGGTAATAGTGGATAAACATGCGGAAAATCTAGAGAGACTTAGAAGTGGATTTAATGGAATTAGAATTAAAGGAGTGGAGATAGATAATGATATATTAATAGACGCGGGAATAGATAAAGCAGATATATTTTTAGCTATGACTCCAGCAGATAATATAAATATTATGGCTAGTCAAATTGCAAAGGATATATTTAAGGTGCCTAAAGTAATAGCTAGAATTTTTGATCCATCAAGGGAATTTATTTATAGAAAACTAGGACTACAAACTATAAGTCCAACTGAAGTAAGTATAAATATAATTAAAAACAAAATAATAGATAAAAAATCAGATGCATTATTGATATTAAATAATGATATATCAATAGAGGAGATGACAATAAACAGACTTAGAATTAATAACATTTTAGAAATAGAAGATAAGTTTAATTGTAGGATATGTGCAGTTTCCAAAAAGGGGGAACTTATTATACCAAATGAAAATGAACTATTGGAAAAGGGTGACAAAATAATTTGTAGCATAAATAAGGAGAATAAAGAAAAGTTAGTAAAGGCAATAATGAAGGAGAAACTTAGATGAGAGCAATAGTAGTTGGCGGTGGGAAGGTAGGATACTATCTTGTTAAAGCATTAAAAGAAAAAAAACATCAGGTAGTGTTAATAGAAAAAAACACAAAAATTTGTGAAAAGGTTGCCGAAGAACTTGAAGTAGATGTAATATGTGGGGATGGCTCAGATGTTGAAGTATTAGAAGATGCGGATATAGAGCAAGCTGAAGTTGTAGCTGCAGTAACGGGAAAAGATGAGGAAAACCTGGTAATATGTCAGATGGCTAAAGTAAACTTTAATATTAATGAAACAATAGCTAGAATCAACAATCCTAAAAATACAGCAATTTTCGAAGCGTTAGGAGTGGATAAGACTGTATGTAGCACACAAGTAATTTGCAATTTGATAGAGGGTGAATTTAATAGCGAACCACTGAAAATTATAGAAAGCATTAATAAAGGAGAAATGACATTAGTAGAAGCAAAAATAGATAAAAGAAGCGCATGGAAAGATAAATCAGTAGAGCAGTTAAATATACCTAAGGAATGTGTAATACTATCAATAATAAGAAGTGGGGAAGTAATTTTTCCAAGAGGCTGCGTAGATATAAAAGAAGGTGATAAAGTACTTATTATCACAAATACAGATAAAAAAAATGATGTAGAAAAATCTATAATTGGAGGGTAAATATATTATGACTAATAAAAAAATTGTATGCGGAGTAATTACAGAGATAGGATATACATTAACATTTTTATTTATTTTATATGGCATTAATATGATTTTAGCAAGGTGATTATATGAAAAAAATAACAAAAAACTTTGATGATTTTAAAATAATAAATTTTTATGTAGGCTATGTAATAATGGGAACTGCAAGTTTAATGTTGATACCCATATTGATCTCATTGATATTTAAGGAATGGAGCGCGCTTTTAGATTTTATTATTAGTATAAATATAGCGATTAGTTTAGGTATAGTTCTTATGTTTACAGGTAAAGACAAGGTTGATAAAGTAAGGTTGCAATGGAAGCATGGGTTAATTATTGCATCTAGTTCATGGATTATATTAACTTTGTTATGTGCGGTGCCTTATGAGCTCAGTGGAAATACAACATCTTTCTTAGATGCATGTTTTGATGTTATGAGTGGATTTACAACCACAGGAGTACTACTTATTCAAAATCTTGACCATCTTTCTCTAGGATTAAATATGTGGAGACACATTCTTACCTTTGTTGGAGGCCAAGGCATGGTGGTACTAGCTTTAAGTTTTATGGTAAACCATACTTTAGGTGCTTACAAAATGTATGTTGGTGAAGGTAAGGATGCTGAACTCGTACCTAATGTAAAAAACACAGCAAGAATTATATGGAAAATAAGTATTGTGTATTTAATTGTAGGGACTACTATGCTTTGGATTAATGGAATGTTTATAGGTATGCAGCCTGTAAGTGCTTTTTTTCATGGATTGTTTATTTTTATGTCTGCATGGAGTACTGGTGGATTTGCACCAATGTCTCAAAATATTCTGTATTATCATAGTATTTCTTATGAGTTATTAACAATGATTTTCTTTGTCATTGGTTCTTTAAATTTTGCATTACATTATGCAGTATGGCAAGGTAATAAAAAAGAAATATTCAGGAATATTGAAACACAGAGTTTTTTTATTACAGCTTTAATTATTTCTTTTTTTACAGCGTTAAAACTAACAAATTCAGGTGTATATAGTAATGGTATATCGGTTTTCAGAAAAGGTATTTATAATGTATTATCAGCGCATACAACTACAGGGTTTGGTAATCTTTATGCCAGACAGTTTGCAACTGAATGGGGCGATTTTCCTGTGGTTATGCTTATAATAGCCATGCTTATAGGTGGATCAGCATGTTCTACGGCAGGTGGGTTTAAAGGATTAAGGGTAGGATTGGTTTTTAAAAGTATAATTGCAGAGGTAAACAAATTATTAAATTCTGATAGAAAAATAAAGGTGTTTAAATTTCATCATATAAAGGAAATTATCTTAGAGGATGCAATGGTGAAATCTGCTTACCTAATAATAATATTATATATAATATTATTTTTTATAGGTACTGCGTTGGGAACCTATTATGGATACCCAGTGCTCAGTTCAGCTTTTGAAGCTGCTTCAGTTACAGGAAATGTAGGATTATCCATTGGGATTACGGCGCCTACAATGCCTACTGCAATGAAGGTATATTATATAATTGCAATGTATTTAGGAAGATTAGAATTCATATCTGTGTTTGCGCTAATAGGAGTCACATTTGGAGGCATTAAGAAGTTATGGTTAAGACTTTTAAAACAATAATAGTAGTGTGTATTTTGGCTTTTTGTTTTTCAATAACATGTATGGCAAAGGAATATAGTAATTTTAATGAATTAATCGAAAATAGCAAAAATATTGATAATAGTAAAATTACATTAAAGGGTGAAGCTATTGGTGAATGTATGAATAGAGGTAAATATTCATGGGTAAATATCAATGATGGAAGCACAGCTATGGGAATATGGATTAAATCTGATGAAGTTCAAAGTATAAAAAAATTTGGTAAGTATGGTTATAAGGGAGATATAGTTAAGATAAATGGAACTTTTAATAGGGCTTGTAAGGACCATGGGGGGGATATGGATATACATGCAAGCTCGGTTAAAATTATAGAGCCTGGGCACAAAGTAGCAATCCCTATAAGTAACAATAAAAAAGGTATAGCAATAATATTAACAGTCATCACACTTGCTTTAATTTTTTCATATATAAAATTTACTAAAAGCACTTCAAAATGAAATGCTTTTTTTAGAACTTTAAAACTAAGACTATTTTGTCCATACTAAACATAGTACTAGATATCATTTTTAAGTAATGGATTATTCAAGATTAGCATTGCTAATTAAGAGGCATTTAGGATAGTCATAGTTCAAATAAACGATAATTAGATATATTAGGAAGGTGATGTGGAGTTTGAAAAAAGGTAAATTTGATGAGAAGTTTTTCAAAATTTCTAGTGAATATGAATATAGTGATTATGAAGAAATCAAACCTAAAACAATAATGATTACCAATGTGGTTAAAACTATAGTAATTATGAGTTTAGCCACTGTAATATCTCTGATATTTAGAAAAATTGGGTTACATGAATCAAATGTAATAATAGTATTTATTTTAGGTGTATTATTCGTATCAAGAAGTACTGATGGATATGGTTATGGTATACTGGCCGCGATAATTGGAGTGCTATCATTTAACTTTTTATTTACGGTGCCATATTATACCTTTCTAGCTTATAGAGCTGATTATCCAGTAACTTTTATTATAATGCTTATAGCAGCAATTATTACAAGCACTTTAACTTCAAGAGTTAAGTCGCAAGCTAAGATATCATATATACGTGAAAATAGAATGAAAATTTTATATAAAATTAATAAGTCATTGCTTACGGCAAGAAATAAAAAACAAGTAGTTGAGTTTTGTGGAGATAATTTAGTTGACATGTTTAACAGAAATATTATGATAGCTATAGTAGATAATAAAAATAATTTGCAACAGCCAAGTGAATATATGCTTAATGGAGAATATAGTAGGGGGATTTTTAAGTCAGATATAGAGGTTGGAGCAATTGAAAAATGCTTTGAAATAGGCAAATCAGTTGGCATTGAAGCTGAAATTTCCTTAAATAGTATTGGATATTACCATCCCATTAAAGGACAAAATAGGATTCTTGGAATTATTGGCATCGCATGTTTAGAAGAAAATATGTTATCAAAAAATGAAAAGATCCTTCTAGAGTCCGTTTCTACACAAATCGCTTTAGCTATTGAAAGAGAAGAGTTATACGAAAAGAAAAGACAGATAAATTTAGAGACTGAGACGGAAAGACTTAGGGGCAATATTTTAAGGTCAATTTCGCATGATTTAAGAACTCCGCTAACAGGGATATTAGGGTCAGTTTCTACTATTAGTGATAATTATGATGTACTTGATAATGATACAAAGAAAGAACTTCTTGAAATAATTTATGAAGATACAAGCTGGCTTATACATTCAGTTGAAAATATATTAAGCATGACACGGATAGATGAAGGTAAGCTTGAAATTAAGAAAGATGTAGAGATTGTTGAAGAACTTGTTGCTGAATCTATATCGAGAGTTACAAGGTTTTCGGGAAGTCATAATATTAAGATTGAACTACCGGAAAAAATGGTTATATTATTTGTAGATGGATTATTAATAGAACAAGTGTTTATTAATTTGATTGATAATGCCATCAAGTATTCACGGAGTGATTCTATTATAGAAGTTAAAGTTACAGAAAAGGAAGATAGTGTGGTTTTTGAGGTATCAGATAATGGAAAAGGCATACCGGAAGAAGATATACCAACTATATTTGATAGGTTTTATACCAGGGCGAAGAGTAATTCCCTAGAAAAGCGAGGGATAGGATTGGGACTTGCTATTTGTAAGTCTATAATAGAAGCACATGGTGGATATATAGAAGCTTTAAATAACTCTTCTGGTGGGGCGACTTTTAGATTTGGTTTACCTGTAATAAGGGGTGATGGCAGTGGATATGAAGCCTTTGATTTTAATAGTTGAAGATGATAAGCCTATTAAAAAATTTATGAAAATTTCGCTTGAAGCACAGGGATATAAGTGCATTGGAACTGAATTTGGCAATGCGGCTATAACACTTATTTTTTCACATAATCCAGATATAATAATTTTGGACTTAGGGTTACCGGATATTGATGGACTTAATGTTATTGAGAAAGTAAGGGAGTCTACAAAAGCTAGGATTATAGTTGTTTCAGCTCGTGGGCTTGAAAGGGAAAAAGTTGAAGCATTAGATAAAGGTGCAGATGATTATTTGACCAAGCCTTTTAGTGTAGCAGAGCCTTTAGCTAGAACTAGAGTGGCACTTAGACATTTTAATGGAGAGAATAAGTCACAAAACGATGTGCAGTCAGTATTTAAGGTTAAGGATTTAAAGATAGATTTTGAAAAACGTAAAGTTATAATTTTAGATAAAGAGATACATTTAACGCCAATGGAATACAAACTAATTGAGCTAATGTCAAGATATTCAGGACGTGTGTTAACTCATAAATATATAGTTGATGAGATTTGGGGAAGTTATTTTGAGAATGATACACAGTCTCTTAGGGTATTTATGGCTAATATAAGAAGAAAAATAGAGAAGGATCCTGCTAGGCCGCAGTATATCATAACGGAGGTTGGAGTAGGTTATCGTTTAGTAGATGAATAATGTTTCAAAAATGAAGCTTTTAGCTTCATCTTTTTTTGCAAAACAATAAGACGTAACTTAAAATATTAACATAATCTTTATACATCAGGATTTATCTTTATACTTTCTTAATATCAAGTTCATGGTGATTTTGATAAGATATAATTATAAATATAAAGTGAAAGGATAACCTGGGGTGATTATATGTTAACAAATAGTAATGAAGAAAGTTCTTTTCAAAATAATATAAAAGAAGCTATTAATGAAATAAAGTCAAATAAATATGATCTAGCACATATGTATCTATATGCAGCTATGATTGAAAATGATCATTCGGCAGAAGTGTACAATTTACTAGGAGTTATTTCAGAATATAAAGGCGATGCAGCTATGGCGTGTAAATACTATAGAGCATCATATGTGTTTGACCCAACTTATAAACCAGCAGATAGAAATTTAGAGAAATTAACTTCATTTTTTTATATATTTAATGAAAAAAATATAGATTACGGAGATAATATGGAGAAAGAAAATCAAACATCATATTTTAATAGTTATAAGGGGGTACGTGTGGACATTTTAAAAATAATGAGACCGGTATAAAGTCAAGGTGCTAAATAGTGTTTACAATTCAAGGAGTATCTAAGGTGATCGATTAACCACTTCAGAGGGAGAATTTAAATCCCCTGAAGTTTTTTTATGTCTTATAAAAATATAAATAGATATTGAATAAGGGTGTTTAATTAATAATACCTTACAGGAAAATTAACTAGACTCATCTAGAGTATAATTTTAAAGAGTTGTATATTAATAAAAAGTTGTTTCTTCCTATATAATCCATTGAGAAAATAACATTATTAGCTTAAAATGATTATATATATTAACATAAGAAAAAAAGGAGTGTGTTGTTTTGTTCCAATCCATAGTTGACTTTTTTGCTAAAGACAAAATACAAGAGGTTTTTAATGATTTAACATCCTATAAATTAAAATATGTAGGAATAGCTATCGCAGTTTTCGCATTATTTGTATTGTTAAAAAAGATATTCGCAAAATATGTATTCAAAATAATATTAAAACTTGTTAATAAAACGAAATTTGAAACAGATACAAAAATAGTAGCTGCTTTCCAAAAACCTGTAACTAACTTTTTTGAGGTATTAGGATTTTATTTTGCTTTTAAAATTTTAATTATCGCAGGAGTTCCAATTGATAGTTCATTTATAGAAAAGATTTTCAGTTCTGCTGTAATAATTTTAATTTGTTGGGGACTATATGATCTTACTGGAGAATCTTCTCTGCTGTTTGAGAGAATGCATAAAGCATATGATGTAAAAGTGGATAAAATATTATTCCCATTTATATCAAAAACATTAAGAATGATGCTAGTAGCGTTAGTTATTACCATAATTGCTGAGAAGTGGGGATATAACATTCAAGGTTTTGTTACTGGGCTTGGGTTAGGAGGATTGGCTTTTGCATTAGCAGCTAAAGATGCGGCATCCAATGTTATTGCAGGTATGTTTATAATATTAGATAAGCCTTTTACTATTGGAGATTGGATTAATAGTGACACATTAGAAGGTAGCATAGAGGATATTTCGTTTAGGACTACTAAAATAAGAACTGTTGATCAAGCATTAATAATAGTGCCTAATTCAAAATTAACTAATGAGGCTGTAACCAATTTTAGTAGAAGGGGTAAACGAAGGGTTAATTTGAATTTAGAATTAACTTATAGCTCTAGGGAGAAATTAGAGATTTGTGTGGATAAGATTAGAAATATGTTAGAGAATTATTCACAGGTTAGTAAGGAAGGCATCCTTGTTACATTTGATAAATTTAATGCAACTAGTTTAGATATTTTAATATGTTTCTTTACTGATACACCAGATTTTGATGAATATTTTAAAATAAAAGAAAATGTTAATTTTAATATACTGGACATTTTACAGCAAGAGGGAATTTCAATGGCTTTCCCAAGCACAAGCGTTTACGTTGAAAAATTACCTAGTATAGATAAAGAAAAAAAAATTGAATTAGTTAATAAACTTCAAAAAAAACTTTAGGACTTTACCCTAGAGCTTTTGCAGATAATGCTATTTTAAACAATTACTTCTATAACATAACCATCAGCTATTATCGAATTTTTTACCTTGCTTTTATCAGAATAGCTATTTGTTCACCAAAAATATACAAAACAGTAAGTGATATTTAACTGGTAATCTAGTATTTAGTGGGGAATAATGTTATAATAGTAATGATGATAGTTGCTTTATTTTAGTTTAATTATATTATATAATTTAGACTAAAATAAAGTTTTTTTTATAAATGAACAGATAAGATGTTTATTGTCTGAATTTTTGGAAATGATTAATAATAAGCTTTTTATTTTTAATAAGTAAAATTAATTATTGAAGGACTATATATTATATAGTGGTTTGTGAGGAGGAATTTATTATGGCAATTAGTTTAAAAAAGGGTCAAAAGGTAGATTTAACGAAAGCTAATCCAGGCCTTAGTAATGTTATTGTTGGACTTGGATGGGATACTAATAAGTATGATGGTGGAGCTTCCTTCGATCTAGATGCAGCGGCTTTCTTAGTTGGAGCAAATGGGAAAGTAACATCTGATAATGATTTTATCTTTTATAATAATCCAAAGGACTCAGCAGGGTCTGTAACGCATTTAGGAGATAACAAAACTGGTGATGGTGATGGTGATGATGAACAAATTAGAATTGAACTGAGTAAAGTGCCATATTCTATTGAGAAGATTAACTTTACTGTAACTATTCACGAAGCTGTGCAAAGATGCCAAAATTTTGGACAAGTATCTAATGCATTTATAAGAATTCTCGATGAAAATAATGATAATGAATTAATAAGATATGATTTAAGTGAAGATTATAGTATTGAAACTGCAGTGGTAGTAGCAGAACTATATCGTAGCAACGGGGAGTGGAAGTTCAGTGCAATAGGAAGTGGGTTTGAGGGTGGATTAACTGCGCTTTGTAGTAACTTTGGAATTAGTGTAGATTAAATGGCATTAAAATTGATGATTAATAGCATTAGAAATGATGATTAGTAAGGAGGAATAATTATGACAATTAACTTAAGTAAAGGTCAAAAAATAGATTTAACTAAAACTAACCCAAGTTTAGCTAAAGCAGTTATAGGACTAGGCTGGGATACAAATAAATATTCAGGTGGAGGAGATTTTGATTTAGATGCTTCAGCCTTTTTAGTAGGTTCAAATGGAAAAACCAATAATGACCTAGACTTTATATTCTATAACAATTTAGAGCATTCAACAGGAGCTGTTATACATACCGGTGATAATAGAACTGGAGAAGGCGACGGAGACGATGAACAATTAATCATTGAATTTTCTAAAGTACCAACAGACATTGATAAAATTGCAATTACAGTAACTATACATGATGCAATAGCTCGTGCACAAAATTTCGGCCAAATTTCTAATGCGTTTGTTAGGGTGGTAAATGAAGAAACTAATGAAGAGATCCTAAGGTACGACTTATCAGAAGATTTTTCAGTAGAAACTGCATTAGTATTTTGTGAAATATATCGTAACAATGGAGAATGGAAATTTAGTGCGACAGGAAGTGGATTTCAAGGTGGATTAGCAGCCCTTTGTAAAAATTATGGTCTTGATGCATAGAAAGCAATATGATATTTAAATTAATCAGTGGATGTATATTAACTGAATATTTAAAGGGGATGACAAAATGGGTATTAATTTACAAAAAGGTCAAAAGATAAATCTTACAAAAGATAATCCTGGGTTAAAAAAGACAATGGTCGGACTTGGATGGGATCCAGTGGAGCGAGCATCTAAGGGATTGAGAGGCTTATTTGGTGGAAAGCAAGCACAAATAGATTGTGATGCTTCTGTGCTAATGCTTGATGAAAATGATAAGCTAAGAGGAAAAGAAAATATGGTTTATTTCGGGAACTTAAAAAGTAAATGTGGTAGTATTCAGCATATGGGAGACAATCTTACTGGAGATGGTGATGGAGATGATGAGCAAATTATGGTTGATCTGTCAAGCATACCACAAAATATAACTAAGTTAGTTTTTGTGGTTAATATCTATGCGGCAGTTCAGCGTAAACAACATTTTGGTATGATACAAAATGCTTTTATACGTTTAGTAAATCTAACAGACAATAAAGAGATGCTTCGTTTTAACTTAACAGAAGAATATTCTGGTAAAACTGGTTTATTCGTTGCAGAAATTTATCGCAATAATGGAGAATGGAAATTTACAGCCGTAGGAGAAACAGATGCTTCATCTGGCTTAGGTGAAATGATAAAAAGATACCAATAGACAAACTGGGTTTAAATAGATTATAGATAAATGTAGATATATTTATATACATTTATAGATATATAGATATATAGATATATAGGTATACTAGTGATGTAGAAAATGAGAGGGTTATCATTTTCTACATTTTAATTTAAAAGAAATTATGTAAATTACAGAAGGGTGGATAACATGAAATATTTTAATAAGCAGATCTCAGAAGTTTTAAAAAGTCTTAAAGTTGATAGTAGTAAGGGATTATCGGGTTCTGAGATTAAAGAAAGACTAGCAAAGTATGGTGCTAACGAATTTACTAAACAAGAAAAGGGATCGATGTGGGATAGTATTAAGGAGGCAATAACTGAGCCTATGATGATAATACTTTTAGCGGCAGCGGTAATTAGTGCATTAGTAGGAGAGTTTAGTGACGCCATTGGTATAGTATGTGCTGTAGCAATAGGAATTGGCATAGGAATTTTCACGGAAGGAAAATCACAAAAAGCTGCAGATGCGCTTTCAAAAATGACAGAAAATATAGAAGTAAAAGCATTGCGCAATGGGAAAATTGTTCAAGTGAATAAAAGTGATTTGGTACCTGGTGATATAGTTTCAATTGAGACGGGTGATATGGTACCAGCGGACGGAAGACTCATAAGTAGTATAGATTTAATGGTTAGAGAGGATATGCTTACAGGAGAATCAGAAGACGTGAGCAAGGATTTCGATGTTATTATAGAAATGGAAAATATACAAGCTAAAGATAAAAATATTGTGCAAGACCCTATTCCAGCAAAACAAACGAATATGGTTTTCGGGGGAACACTTATTGCGTATGGTAGAGCTAACTTTGTAGTTACTTCCACTGGTGATAGCTCACAAATGGGCGAAATAGCTAAAAATCTTGAAGAAAGTGATTTAGAAACACCGCTTCAAGCAAAACTTGGAGATTTGGGTGCTAAGATTTCAAAAGTATCAAGCGCAATAGCTGCGATACTATTTATAATTATGATTATAAAAATGGTTCTAGCAAATACTATATCACCAGATACTACCGGTGTATTTGCCTTTTTAGAGTCTGTTGGAGCAATAAAAACTGCGTTTGTTGTATGTGTTGCTTTAATTGTTGCAGCTGTTCCAGAAGGTCTTCCAACAATGATAAATATGACACTTGCAATAACTATGCAAAAGATGGCTAAGATAAATGCGCTTGTTACTAAAAAAGAAGCCTGTGAAACAATAGGTTCTGTAAGTGTAATATGCTCAGATAAAACAGGTACACTTACTCAAAATAGAATGACTGTAGAACAAGTGTACTTAAATGGCAAGTTCAAAGCAAGAGATGAATTAAGTGATAGAAATAACTATTTTATAGATAACTGTATCGTAAATTCAACAGCAGATATTGAGAAAGCTGATAAAGAAGTAAAATATTTAGGTAGTGCAACAGAATGTGCTCTTCTTTTATACAATGATGCTTGTGATTATGTACAAGAAAGACAAAGCGCAAAAATAGCTCATCAAATTCCATTTAGTTCAAAGCGTAAGAGAATGAGTACGGTTATAGAAGAGGATAAAGGTGCCACAGTATTAACAAAGGGAGCGCCAGAAATTATTTTAGAATTATGCAAATATGAACATATTAATTGCATGGAAGTGGAGCTCGATCAAGCAAGACGAGAAGAAATATTAGATGAAATAGAGAAACTTCAGAGAAAATCTATGCGTGTACTTGGATTTGCATATAGAAATATAAGTGAAGAGGTAGCTATGGCATCCGAGCAAGGCACTTTAGAAAATGATTTAGTGTTTACAGGATTCGTAGGAATAAGAGATCCTCTAAGATTTGACGTTAAGGAAGCCGTAGAAACTGCTAAAAAAGCAGGGGTTTCTACAAAAATGCTTACAGGGGATAACATTAATACCGCCATTGCTATAGGAAAAGAATTAGGGTTACTTAGTGGTAAAAATAGGGCAGTAGAGGCTACTTATATAGATACATTATCTGATGAGGAACTTAAAGATGAAATAACTACTATCTCAATAGTAGCACGTTCAAAGCCTGATACAAAAATGAGAATAGTTGAGGCTCTTCAAAGTAATGGAGAAGTAGTTGCAGTAACTGGAGATGGAATAAATGATGCTCCAGCCCTTACAAGAGCAGATGTGGGTATAGCTATGGGTATAGCTGGTACCGAGGTTAGTAAAAATGCAGCGGATATAATTTTAACAGATGATAGTTTTGGGACTATAGTAAAAGGAATTAAATGGGGAAGGGGTATTTATGAAAACTTCCAAAGATTTATTCAATTCCAGATAACTGTAAATATAATTGCATTCTTAACAGCAATTTTATCTGTAGTGTTTGACTTTCAAATGCCATTCACTACAATACAACTTCTATGGGTAAATATTATAATGGATGGCCCACCAGCGCTATCCCTGGGACTAGAACCAGTAAGAGATGCTGTTTTAAACAGAAAACCTACAAATAGAAATGCTAGTATTATAACTAAACAAATGTTAAGAAGTATGGTTGCCAATGCCTTATATATAACTTGTGTTATCATGATTCAGATGAAATTTGACATATTAGGAACTGGATTCCCTAAAGATGGGATTACAGGACCAAACGAAATGCAAACAGCATTATTTGCATTATTTGCTTTCAGTGCATTATTTAATGCTTTTAATTGTAGAGAATTTGGGTCAGATAGCATATTTCCTAGCCTTACAAAGAACACTATATTTTTAAAGATAATTATGATTACAGCAGTAACACAAATATTTGTAACTGAAGTGTTTTCAAAATTCTTTAATGCAGTGTCTTTAAGCGCTACTATGTGGTTAAAGATAATCATTTTATCTTCACTTATAATAGTAGTAAATGAAATTGTGAAATTGATTATGAGGATTTTTGTAAAAAAAGAACAACAACAAATAGAAGAAGAATCAGAAGAAAAGAGAGTAGCTTAGAAGAGTAGGAATATGAAAATAAATAGACTGGAATACGTACTTATTATTTATTTTCATGTGGACAAAATGATAAATCCCCCACTATTGATTTTAATCAATAATGGGGGATTTAATTTGTTCTAAATAAGCTAAACGTAATATTATTCAATATAGGAACATACTTCATTACGAGAAATATCGTTAATTTCGTGGAATTTTTGATGTACTATATTTAAAATTTCCTCACCTGCAAATATACCATATTTTTTTGTAATATAGACATTATTATGGAGTGTTTTCTCGAAAAGGTTACTTAGTAATTCTCCGTGAGACGGAACTAATCCATAATTTGAATGTTTAATAAGGGGGTAGTCTAGCAGAGAATCACCAGCAGCAAGGAATATATTTGTATTTTCTAGTTGCATTATATAATTTATAGGATCATATTTATTTATACAATTAGGTACTATATATACCTTTTTACCTTGCTTTGATACGCTGTAATTATAGCCTTTGCAAAATGAACGTAATACTTCAAAATAATCTAATTCCACTTTCCCATTTGTTATGTTATTAGCTAGTTTGTCCTCATCTACAATAGAGTATATGAATAAATCTTCACAAGTTTTATATGATTTTATAAAATCACTTTCTAAAAAGAAACTGCATAATACTATCATATTCCTAACAGATACAACTTTTTTAAGCTTATTAGAGCTTATATCTGTCCAAGATTTAAGTTCAATACCATTCTTAAGAATGATACCTCCATTGGCTACAACGGCATATTTAGGTTTTATTATATCATAAAAATATTTCATTCGCGTGTATTGCTCTGGGGAACGAGTGGTAACAGGTATAAAAAGCATAATTTCATTTATATGTTCAAGTTTATTGTGCATGGATTTAGTAATAAAACTGCACATATTGTTATTATAAAAGTCAACAGGAAAAAGGTTTTCTTCATTAATTAAGTTACAATGTCTTGAAGAATATATAAGCGTACTATCAAGGTCCGAGGCAAATATCATAAAAACACATCCTTATAGATCTTCTTTTTCTTTAGATTTAATAATGCCACAGCAGGAATAGCACATATCGGTATATATTTCTACAGGAATATTCTTTTCCGCGGCTAACTTAAATATATGCTTTAAATTTGGATTATCAAAGGAGTCAACTAGTATTTTAAAGGGAATTCTTCTTAGAAGTACTCGTGTGGTTTCCCCAATTCCTGGCTTTATAAGATTAATATTATTGATGTCAAATTTATGTCTGATGCTTTCGATGTCGCGAAGTCCTTTGCAGTTTAAAGAATTACCATCAAACTCAATATCTGCGGCAACTTCTGTAACATTTGGGTCATTCATTAGTTCATATAGATAATTATTATCTAGTTCATCGAAACAGTTACATATTTCATCTATATAGAAATTGGAAACATCAGCGGGCGTTAATTCTTTATAAAATTTTGTGCCGTGAAAATCATCACTGCAAATAAACTTATCATTAAGAACAGTCCTACTTACAAGACCCGAAACTGTAGAATTAAGACAAGCGCTTGGAATTAAAAAATCTTCTCTTGTACCATAAATGAGGGTACAATGAGCGGGGTCCGATAGTACGGCTAGGTCCGAATTCAAGGTTATATTAAACTCCTGCGAATATTCTTTGCAAGCTTTTGTTAATGTATGTTGAATAACCCCTTTACCTGTCCACCCATCAATGAATTGTATTTCTGCTGAGGGGTGATTCTTTAATATATACATAAGTGCATTTTTATCTATGCCTTTATCACGTATTATAGAAATACTGTAATGAGGAGCGGTTATATTATACTTAAACTGTATATATCTTTTAATTAATATGCCAATAGGTGTACCGGCTCTTGCAAGAGAGACTAAAACAATATTTTTACCTCTTTTAGCTATAATTTTCTCGCTTAATATAGAAACTAGAGAAGCTAGTTTGTTTTTTGAATGCTCAAGGGTACTATAGAAAATGTCCATGTATCCTTTTGAGGGAGTATATTCTATTGGTAACATTTCTGAATAGTGGATTCCACTTTGTATAGCATTTTCTCTAAATTCATTATCTTGCTCCACTATAAGGTGTGATATGTCTTTAAGAAGAAATACAACATCTTCCGTGCAGTAGCTTCCTGAAAAAATACATTTATTCATTTAAATACACCTCTTTTTTATTATTTAAGAAAATTGAAAAAAATTATCTGCTGTAATCAATTTAAAAGGGATTATACATTAGCATTTCCAGCATACAAATATAATGGATTTAGCATGAAAATAAGAGAAAATTCTATTTAATTCATCTTTCTTTTCTTTGGTTAAAGGCTTTTCAGAGAAGAAAAATACCTGGGTATAGAAATTATCAGGAATATTATAAAGGTAGTTAGTTATAGTGTCATCCTCAGGGCTTTGAAAAGCAATCTTATTTTTATTTCCATAAGAAGCTATATTTCTAGCATGAACGGGACTTCTTGTAGTGGAATGAAAATAGACATTATCTCCGAGCATCGAGCTTATACTACAAGGTAAATATATAAACTCCCCAGTTCCTATGCAAAGACAATTTCCAGTAGTTCTTTCTTTTATCAAAAATTTAGATATTGAATTGATTTCTTCAGAAATTTTCAAATTATCGCGAGAGGTAATTCCAAATCTACCAGTAGATTTATTATAGCCCTCAATACTTTGCGCTATTTGAAAAACACACTCTTTACTTGGGATTAGTTTAGTAGAACTTGGAGGCATGGTTATGTCGTCGCTAATAATATCTTTTGATTTACTGCACTTAATATCACCTTTTAATAAGGAACATACCCTAACATCTATGTTTTTTTCATCAATGAACATTTTATAACTATTAGCATCTCGCCAGTCTAAAATGGATATTATCCCAAAATATTTCCCGGGAAGGCATTTTATTAAATTTAATGCAGATTTACCTGTAGTAAGTTCATCGTCTATTAAAACTATATCAGAAAATTTATTAAAAAAATCACTTTCATAAGGGAAAAGCGAATGCTCTACTGCATGAGAATGTTCTTCATTAAAAAATAATGCAGGTTCTATAGAAGTTATTTTCTCACGCGAAGTATGTATATAAGCCGCATTTGAGAAGTTTTGAAATACTGATTGAGCAAGACCTGTAGCTGTCTCTGCAAAACCTATAAAAAGGGTTTTGTTTGCAAGCCTTATGGGCGTGTTTAAAATATCGTGTAAACTGTGGAGATTAACAGAGGTATCCATGTTATGTGAGACATCTAAAGAAATAAGCGTATCAACTAATTCAGTAGTAGGATAAAGCACTGTGTCCTCTCTTTCATTAATCCATAAACGAGCCAAAATTCCTCCAATAATTTTTAGAGTATCTGGAATCATTGGCATATGTTTTCCTATAACCTTACTTACAAATAAAAAATCCCTCTTTTTATTTTCTCTAGCGGACATTGTAAAAAGCTTTGAAGCTGGAATGTTACATTTATTTTCTTTTATATTAAGTGATATTTGTAGGCTATTATCTATATTGTAATGAAGTGATTGATTGCAATAATTCTCTGTGTGATTTTCCATCCTCTAATACCCCCATTATTTTAGCTTTTAGTAATGTTTCTTTAGCCCACATTTCATAGGGTTTTACCTCATTCATTTTATTGGAATAATTGCTCTTTATTACACCATCAAGTGATGAACTGATAATATTAACTGCATCTGTATAGTCTTCTTTAGAAACTACCATAAGAGAATTTACTACATTTACTTGAGTTGGATGTATAACAGTTTTACCAGTTAAGCCATTGGTTCTATCTAAAAGGGTTTCTTTAATAAGAACATTATTATGAAAATCTAAAACGTTGCTATAATATTCATAAACTACACCAGAAATAACATAATTATCTCGTTTAAAGACATTTATTATATCACTAATACAGTCCTTTATTACGGCTAAATCGTATATGGTGAAATCTTTACCTCGACGAAGACTATATAATCCAGAAAAATCTGTTCCGCCAATTCGAATGTTTAAAACATATTCTTTATAAGAATCTAAGATATGTTTTACGCGAGTAAGTTCTTCTATTCGAGTTTCTTTATGAATTATGCTGGGGGTTTCGAGTATTGGCATTCCGTACAGGGTTCTTTTATTAGATATATTGTATTCTTTTAGTATAGAAAAGTATTTTTCTCCAAGTGTAAAATCAAATTTAGGGAAAATAAAACCACAAAGACCAATTAAAGAAGATTCATTAATCAACTTTTGAAGTTGACTAACATTTCGGACTCTGATAAAAATAAGGGGTAGACTATCGATAAAAGAAGAGTTATCTTTTAAAAGAAGGTCGATACTCTTAAATAGATTAATAATGTTAGTTTCAGCTTGTACAACTTGGTCTGAAGATACGGAATCTTCAAGACAAAGACTGATGGTGTGAGTACCCATTTTGTTACTTAAAAGAATGTCCTTAAGTAAATGTTCTCGCGTTGCTGGCATGTATAAACATGCGCCTAATGAATAGGATAACTCTTCCTTTGAGGAAAATAATCCGTAAATTGAAGGGGCTTTAAAGAAAATATCTTGTGAATTATTAATATTATTAAAATATCGCATAATTGTTCTCCATTTATTATAATAAATTAATCAGTAATTTAAAGATTATAAATAGTACTGATTGTGATACAAATTATAGCATATTTCTATACACAATTACATATTACACACAGAAATTACTGAATATAGAATAAATATAATTGATCTATTCGTTAATAAATCATTAACAACATTATGATATACTTTACACATAGAATTTTAAAAAATGGAAGTTTGCAAAAATACATAGAGTACATAGTTAGAAATTCCGCTATATTTAAATTGAGAAAGGAGTCAACATACATGTTTAATTTTAGAAATCACCAAGAGCTTACTTGCATCGCCGAGGGAGATGGACATTTTTTTGCAAAAGTTGGTGCTATGGTGGCTTACACGGGTAATTTTACTCAAGAAAAAGTATTAGTAGATACAAATAACAATCAAAGCATATTCAAATCTGTTATGAATCTAGCTGCTAGAAAGCTGACAGGTGAGAATATTCCTATTATGAAAGTAAATGGGCAGGGAAGTTATTATATGGCAGACAAAGCACAACATATTAGTATAATTACACTTCAGTCAGGTCAGAGTATAGGAGTTGAAGGAGAAAATTTACTTGCTTTTACGCAGGAGTGTAAATATGGAGTTAGATTTATGGGGTCAGGTGTAATATCTCAAAAGGGTATGTTTACATCAAATTTAACAGCTACTTCTAATAATGCGCAGGTAGTTATAACTACAAATGGAAACCCGATTATTCTAGAGTCTCCTTGCGTAGTAGATCCTGATGCAGTAGTATGCTGGACAGGCGCTGACCCTCATTTTAAAACGGATGTAAATTGGAAAACTTTTCTTGGGCAAACCTCTGGAGAATCCTATATGTTAGAATTTAATTCTCAGGGCGAAACTGTAATTATCCAGCCTTGTGAAAGAACTTCAGGATTAAATGTTGCAATAGATTAGGAGGTACGTGTTTGTGGCTATAATTATTGAAAGCAGTAATAAAAAAATAAGATCTCAAAAGAGACAATATGGAAAATTAATTGTTGAGACCTCAATTATTCCGGAAAAAAAGGCAACTGTAGTAATGGGGCCAAATCAGAACACGAATAAGAATAATGCTGAAGGGTTAAACAATGTACATTCTAAAATTATTTCTGAGCCTAAAGTTAATGTCCCATTAAAGGTAAATAATATGGAAAAAAGAAAACTTGTGGATGTTACTAAAAGCATTAAATTAGCGAAAGGGCAGAAGTTAAGCTTAAATCAGAACGCTAAAAATCTTTCGAAATTAATAGTAACATTAGATTATAATATAATAAAAAATAGTTATAATGAGTTTGATTTAGATGTATCGGTATTTATGGTAGATATAAATGATAAAACAGCAGAGAAAGACTTTATTTTTTATGAAAACACTAAGAGCACTTGTGGCGGAATAGTAATTAAAAAGGATCATAATACTTCTCTTAAGGAAGCTTACAATGAGTGCATACAGCTAGATTTAAATCTAATACCACTTCGCATTCAAAAATTAGCTTTTACTGTAACCGTATATGAAGCAAATGAAAGGAAGCAAAACTTTGGGCAAGTATCAGATGGATATTTTAGAATTATAGCGGGTGACAATAAACAAGAAATTCTAAACTATAAATTTAATGAAAATTTATCTGTAGAAACAGCCATTGTAGTAGCTGAGATATATAGATATAAAAATGAATGGAAAATTAATTGCATAGGTAGTGGATTTAGAGGTGGGTTAGAAGCTTTGTGTAATAATTATGGGATCGATACGATTTAGGAATTGATTGTTAGCTTTGAAATTCCTAAATATCAACATTATATAACTTATATTTAAAATAAATAAGGGACTTTACTCAATAAGTCCCTTATTTGTTTTTTGAAGAAAATCATTTGAAATTAAAGATGTTAGAAAAGAATTTTTTTGCTTTTTCTTTGGTATATTTTTTTTCGTTTTTAAAATCAGGTAAGGATAAATTAAAACTAACTTCTTCTAATCTATGAGTATCATAAAATTTTTCCTGGATTTTTCCTTCTATGTTATTATAGCCAGTAGGAGTTAATATAGTAATGTCAAATCCAAATATGTTTAAAAAACATAATACAATGGAATCTTCATCGCTAAAAATACTTTCATTATTATCATAAATAACAAGTTTAGGTATTTTTGAAGGGTAATCATACTGCTGAATTAGCTGTAGTATATTTTTATCAAGATTTAAGATGGTCATTAAGATCTTTAATTTGAATTCTTTATCTATAGTTTTTATTAGCATATCGGTTTTCATCAAATAATTTATTTTTTGTAAAATAGTATGTTGCAGGGAAGTTTTTAAATAAGAAAATTTGTAACAGCTATGATTTAGTAGTTTTTGTTTATCAATTAACCCGATATTATCAAGTACAAAGGCTAAGGAGTATAAATCGGTTTTGGAGTAGGTTACCTTAGTAAAAGGAATTTCAGCTATAAATAATGTATTATCTGATGATTTTAACTTAAAGAAATCATTCCAATATAAATTTAAATCGCTGTGTACACCGCTTATTTTCGCGAATAAGTTTGGCATATATACGGTGCTATTCTCTACTTTAAATCCTGTACGCAAACTAGAAGGTTCATCCCATAAAATTTTCAGCTCATAAAAGGTAGTTTTTAACGTAGTAGGGTGAGTTTCATATTTTTCAAATTGCCAAGGCTTATAAAAGCCATCATCATCGGTATATAGTGTAGCCTCTAATTCCCTTGAGGCTTTTAGAGCAATAGTTTCGTGTCTTATGAGTAATTCTTCTTTTGGAAATTCTTTTAAATGTGCTTTATATGGGAGTTCAAAGCTTTTTGAAAATAGATCACTATATTCTGTAATCTCTAAAATCATATCACAGAAGGAATTTATATATATAATATCACAGCCTAATCTAGATAAAAAAATCAAGAATAAAAGCTCATGTTTTTTAATATCACCATAATATATTACTTTAGGATTAAAAATTTCATCGGACGAAGTATTTTGAAAGTCGAAATTTTTCATAAGGTTTGGAACAAATTCATAAACCCAAGAAAGTAATTTCAAAGAAAAATTTCTAACTTTGGACAGGTTTAAATTTTTTTCTTCCTTACAGTATAAATCTAATATATAGCTAAAACTATTTGCCATAGAGCAATTTAAAGTATGATTACTCGTGGGGAAAACCTTGTGTTCTAGAAATAGAGCCGCAAGCTTCCTTGTGAGTGATACATCAAAAGGATCTATATATTGCCATATGTTTAAAGTACTGGTGATTAATTTAGGATTAGAGCGTATGGGTATAGAGTCTGTAAATTTTAAATATAAACCATCGAAGATACTAAAGTTTTTGTCTAATCTAAATAGGTCATTATAATAATCATCTTCATTTTGCTTTATTCCTATATATCTATAAAAATATACTGGGATAAAAGCAGAAGATCCACCTAAAAATCCAATTCTTTTATTGGCAGGAAGGGTTAAATCATCAAATATATTTATACTGCATTTAAGGATAATATTAATAGAATCTTTAAAGGTTATATCTAAAGATGAATTTCTGTTTTCTACAACATGTTGTTTGTTTTGATTAATAGTTTTTTGAGATTCAATAGTATCGTCTTTTTTAGCTTTAGTATTAGTGAGGTTTGTTTTAAAATTAAGATCTATTAATGGTTCAGTTTTAGGTAAATTTATGAGTTTTGAATACATATTTTCTTTATCAATTTTGGCGAAATCCATATCGGATAGTGAATTAACATAAAGCACATCACAACCTAGTTTCGATAAGAATATTAGAAAATATATTTCATGTTTTTTTATCTCACCATAAAAAAGGACTTTAGGATTAATAATATCTTTTTCAATTTTAGGATTATAATCAGAGTTTTGGAATAATTTTGGAACAAATTCTCCAATCCATCCTAAAAATTTAACAGCAAAATTCTTGATTACAGTTTCTGTAACATTAGGTTTATTTGCTAAATAAAGAGCTAAGGTTTCGTCAAAACTACTTTCAATATAATCATCGAGGAAGTTGTTTTTTATGTTCGGCAGTAGTCCTTTAGTTTTAAGAATACTAATTAAAGTATTTCTTTGGAGTGGATTGAAACTAAGAAGTCCATCCCAGGGTATTTGTAATATAGAGGTAGATAAAATTGTCATTGGTATTCCTGAGGTGAATTTTAAATATGAGCTTTGAAGTGAAGTCAGCTCATCGTTTAGTTTATGTAAATTCTCATAATAGAGTTCTTTATTTTCACAAGTGCCAATATATCTATAAAAATAAATAGGTATATTAGGTGATTTTGATCTAATAAACCCAGGACGTTTATTTACAGGAACCAATATATCTTTAAATAAATTTTGTGATTCTAAAATAGATGTACTTATCTGTTTTCTAGTATTAATCAAAGTTTAACCCCCAATCTTATTTCTAGATTTATAGTACAGACTGATATAGATCTAGAAAATAAAATTAAATTTATATAAAGAAATTTAATAATAAAATGAGATTTTATTTATTAAAAATAATATACAGTTATTATAACTAGTTTATCATTTAATGTATAAAAACACTATAAAACTCTAAGGCTAATAATAGGAATATGAAAGAAAATAAAGAAATACTATAAATATACTAAGACAGAGAGGATGTTATAAATTGAAAATAAATGAATCACTAGTATGCCCAAAATGTAATAGTAAAAACTTCGAAATAAAACATGAGGCAACTTATCTCTATACATATAAAATAGATACAGTAAATATAGATGATGAAGGAGCGGAAAATCTTCCATTTTTATTTGATAATAGAGAACAGACTTGCTTCAAGGAATTTATAGAATGTAATCAGTGTGGAACCAAATATCCTTGTTGCTTTGATAAAGACAATCAAACTGTAGATTTGACTATAATGAAAAAGGCAATAAGAGCAGATAATGTAAAAAATCCTGAATTCTTTGGGTAGAAAGTTACTGTTAACTTTTATAATTTGTATACGTAAGCACATATAATATGAAAAGCAGTTCTAATAATGGATATTTTTTGTTTTACATTAACACAACTATTGAAATATACATACAATAATTACAAAATATAAATTATTTAGGGAAGTGAGGGTTATGATATATTTCAATAATGTTCCAAGATATTCTTATAATATTATAAACACTTATCCACATGATGTTAATGCTTTTACCGGGGGGTTAGTATATGAAGATGGGTTTCTTTATGAAAGCACCGGAAGAATTAATGAGTCCACACTACGTAAAGTAGATTTGCAAACAGGAGAAATTTTAAAATTACACAAATTAGATGGAAATTATTTTGGTGAAGGAATTACACTTTATAATGATAAAATTTTCCAATTGACATGGAAATCTAATGTGGGATTTATTTATGATAAAGATACTTTTAACCTAATTAATAAGTTTTACTATAATACAGAAGGGTGGGGAATTACTCACAATGATGAGCATTTAATTATGAGTGATGGCACAGATGAAATATATTTTTTAAATCTCCAAAATTTTAAAAAGGTGTATAGTATTAAAGTACATGATGAATTTAGGCCTATTAAAAAACTAAATGAATTAGAGTTTATTAAAGGGGAAATTTATGCGAATGTATGGAAATGTGATAAAATTGCTAGAATTTGTCCCCATAGCGGGAAAATAACTGGATGGATAGAGCTTAAAGGATTGCTAAGTTCTAAAGAATGTAAAAGGGCGGGTACACTGAATGGAATAACGTATGATAAAAAAAATAATCGCACTTTTGTAACTGGAAAGATGTGGCCTAAAATATTTGAAATAATATTAATTTAGAGATGTGTTAATTTGTTATTATAGCTGGAGACGGGGAAATTAAAAGTTACTCAGAGATGATGAATGAAACTCAGGCTATAGCAACAAAACGTATGGCAGTAAAAACTGAAGGTTTGAGTGCTGATGGTGTCATTAACATAAGATATGCAACTAGCGCTATAATGCAAGGGGCTGCAGAGGTTATTGCTTATGGAACTGCGGTAAAATTTAAATGGTAATAAATAATAAATATTACAAAAATAACCTTAGAAAAACACTGTAATAGTTAGTTACAGTGTTTTTCTAAAGTTAATCTTTTTTGAACAATATTTAGTTTTCTCTTTGTTATAGTAAAACTATATTCTCTTCTATACAATCGGTTATCATTTCATCTGGCCATATTGAGGAGTGAACTTCACCAATATGAGCCTTGTTTAGGAAATACATACACATTCTAGATTGGCCTATGCCACCACCCATAGTATATGGGAGCTTACCTTCCAGTAACATCCTATGGAATTCTAATGTACAACGTTTCTCACAACCTGATAATACAAGTTGCTCTTTTAGCGCAATTTCATCAACTCTTATTCCCATAGAGGAAAGTTCAAAGGCTTTTTCTAGTATTGGATACCAGAATACGATATCTCCATTAAGTGACCAATCATCATAGTCGGGAGCTCTACCATCGTGCTTTTCGCCAGATTTTAGGTCGCCACCAATTTGCATTATAAATACTGCAAGTTTTTCTTTGCATACGGCATCTTCCCTTTCTTTTGGAGTAAGAGAAGGGTACATATCCTCTAGTTCTTGTGTAGTTATAAAGAAGATTTTTTCAGGTAAAAATTGGTCTATTTCAGGATATAGTTTGTGGATATGATCCTCAGTATCTTTAAAAACTGCATAAATACTAGTTACAATTTCTTTTAACTTATCTAAAGTTCTTTCTTTTTTAAGAATGACCTTTTCCCAATCCCATTGGTCCACATATATGGAGTGGAGGTTATCTAAATCTTCATCGCGTCTTATAGCATTCATATCAGTATATAGACCTTCTCCGGACTCAAAATTATATCTATATAAAGCCATTCGTTTCCATTTAGCTAAAGAATGTACGATTTCGATAGGTGTATCATGCATGGCTTTCATATCAAAGGAAACAGCACGTTCAGTACCGCTTAGGTTATCATTTAAACCGGTGCTAGACTTTACGAAAAGAGGAGCTGAGACCCTGGTAAGAGCTAACTCTTTTGATAGCCTGTTTTCAAAATAATCTTTTAATTGTTTAATAGCAATTTCCGTATGCTTTAATCCGAGAAGTGGATTGTATCCATTGGGAATTGCAAGTCCTTTTTTGTAAGTTATCATAAATAAAACCTCCTAGTAATGTTGTGATTTTTTTGTAATGATTATAATGGTCGTGCTAAATAATTTTCAAAATTTAAACAAAAAACAAAAAACCTTCATCCTAGTTTCTAGGACGAAAGGTTAGACTTCCGTGGTACCACCTAAATTAGCTGAAAAAGCTCACTCATAATCAGTACGGAAACAAATCTTCGATACTGCCCTATAAATAACGGTTAGGCTCCGTCCATACCTAATTTCACAAGGATTTCAGTTGGAAACTCAGAGATGTTATTCAACATAGGCTTTGTATGGAACTTACACTATAATCCACTCGCTTTAACTACTTCCTACATTTACTCTTCTCGTCACAGTTTTTAGATAAATAACTTTAAATCATTTTAACTTGCAAGATGAAATTTGTCAACCTGCAAAAATAAATGTTTGGTTTTACAGGGTACTTCTCTATGTTAAAGGACTGTAACCATTACGTGCTGTTACTAAAGTCTCTAAAGATATTGTTATTGACAAGTATATTTAATTAAATCATAATTGAAGTGTTAATAAAGGGAAGTTAGTGAAATAATTGAGGGGTGTGTATATGAAGAAAAAACATATAGATTGGATTTTGGTTATAGGGTGGATGATATTAATATTTTTGTTTTCTAGCCAAGTTGGAGAAGTATCAAGTGGAAATAATAAATTTGTTGCATCTGTATTCAACTTACTTGGATTAGATTTAAATAGCATATTTGGGACTTTGAGTGATTTTATACTTAGAAAAGCAGCTCATTTCACTGAATATTTTATTTTATATTTTCTGTTATATAGAGCTATAAATACAAAGAAGAATCTAGACATTAAAGTTTTTATTAAGGTTATATTGATTGTGTTTTTATATGCATGCTCAGATGAGTTTCATCAAGCTTTTGTTCCAGGAAGAGGGCCTGCCTTTCGAGATGTGCTAATAGATACTTGTGGAGGCCTTGCGGCATTTTGTACGATGTATATTTGTGTCACATTTAAAAAAAATTTACTTCTTCGAAAAAAGGCCTAACTAAATTTAAATAAAATTTTGCTCCAATAGCTAATCGGATGCGAGCTCGATTAGTTTTTGGAGCTTTTACATTTGAGTTATTCACCTAATACCAGGCAAACCAACATTAATTGATGTGTTACAAAAATTATTTCTAAGGGGGTATGTTTAAGGGGCGCGTAAGAAGGGTTTTATTTATAAATTAAAAGGAGATATACATAATTTTTGGAATGTGATAAATATAGGTTGGCAAAAGAATTATCGTACATTATAATTATTAAATATAAATTAACAAATGAAATAAGTCTATAATAGGGGTAGATGGTGAAATTTGAGTTATCCATTTGATTGCATAACCGAGTTAACAAATGAATCTAAGTAAATAATATAATCTTATAGTTATGAGAAATCACAGAGAAAACATATATTAATAGTGCATTTATAAATCCAAATTGAAATAGAGCAGGTAAATAAAATGGAATTAATAAAAGAGATATATGAAAAGGATATTGGTTACAATTATGAAAATATAGACATTACTTATAAGCTTAGGAAAGCATCAAGAGCGGTTGTATTAAATAATTCACGGAAAATAGCTTTATTATATGTATCAAAGAATAACTACCACAAATTGCCGGGCGGAGGAATTGAAGCAGGCGAAGATCGAAATATTGCTTTAAATCGCGAGGTTATGGAAGAATCTGGGGTTAATATTGATATTTTAGGTGAAGTAGGTACAATAATAGAGTATAAAAATATGCAAAATATACTGCAAATATCATACTGCTTTTATTCTAAAGTTAAAGGATATATTAAACAACCATCATTTACAGATGAGGAAATAGATAATGGATTTCAATTAAAATGGGTTGCATTAGATGAAGCTATACTTATTCTTGAGAATGATACACCGGATAATTACATTGGTAAATTCATTCAAATAAGAGATTTATTGTTTCTCAAAAAGGCGGAAGGTATTTTAAAGAGCAAAAATATATAATAATTGTTAGATATTTGGTATTATCTTATCATAGTAAGAGGGTGGGTTAAAATGAAAATATATATAACAAGACATGGGGAAACAGAATGGAATAGAGAAGGTAGAATGCAGGGATGGAAGGATTCTAATTTAACTGAAAAGGGGATTGATAATGCTAAAAAGCTCGGCGTAAGTTTAGAAGATATAGATTTTGATTATATTTATTGTAGCCCACTGGGAAGGGCTGTTGATACAGCGAACTACATTAGAGGAAATAAGGATACGGAAATAATTAAAATTGAATCTTTAAAAGAAATGGGATTTGGTATATGGGAAGGCATGGATCAAGAAAAAGTAAAAGAACTATATCCCTTGCAGCAGTTTAATTTCTGGAATAAGCCTTATTTGTATCAACCTGTAGAGGGGGAAGGCTTTGATCAATTGATTAATAGAGTAAAAAAAGTATTGTATGACATTGCGAGTAATACTATTGGTGAAAACATTTTAATAGTATCACATACACTTGTAATAAAGGCGATCTATTCAATAATCAAGAATTATTCTCTTGAGGAATTTTGGAATAAACCATTTATGTATGATACATGTTTAACTGTATTAGAAGTTGAAGATAAGAAAATTGAAATTATTTTAGAGGCTGATATTTCACATTTAAATTAAGGATATGAATAAGGAAACAGCCTATGTAGTGATATGATTTTTAATATAAGAATATAATTTATAGTTTAAGGGAGTGAAAATTATGAAAGTGTGTAAAATAATGACTCCAGGACCCACGGAGGTAAGAGAGAACGTCAGGATGGCCAGAGCTCTAGCTACTACTAATCCAGATTTAGATTTGCAGTTTTATGAATTTTACAAAGAAACTTGTGAGGAAATAGGTCGGTTTTTAAAAACTAATAATGAAGTTAGAATATTAAGTGGTGAGGGGATTTTAAGTCTTGAGGCTGCATGTGCATCTCTTACTGAAAATGATGATAGGGTATTGGTGATTGATAATGGAATATTTGGAGAAGGATTCGCTGATTTTGTTAAGATGTACGGTGGAGAAGCGGTTTTTTTTAAAGGGAATAGGAAATGTAAGATAGATATAACAGAACTTGAAAAATTTCTTGAAAAAGATCATGACTTTAAATATGCTACGGTAGTACATTGTGATACGCCTTCAGGAGTTTTAAATGACATAGATAAAATATGTAATTTATTAAAGAAAAAGGGTATATTAACGGTGGTAGATAGTGTAGCGGCTATGGGTGGAGAAGATATAAGAGTAGATGAATGGAAAATAGATATAGCATTAGGTGCTTCACAGAAATGCGTTTCTGCTCCAGCAGGGCTCACTTTTTTAAGTATCAGTGAAGATGCATTTAGATTAATGCAGCAGAGAAAAAAACCAATAGCCTCTTACTATTGTAATTTACTTCTATGGAAGGATTACTACGAAAACAAATGGTTTCCATATACACCACCAATAAGTGATATCGTTGGACTAAGACAGGCTATCGATAATATACTGGATGATGAAGAGATAATTTTTAGGCATAATTCTATTGGTAAAGCTACAAGAAAAGCTGTAATGGAAGCAGGCCTTAATTTATATATTGAAGAGGGATATTCTAATACGGTAACAGTTATAGAAATACCTGAGGCTATAAATGATAAACAACTATTAAAACATATGGTTGACGAATTTAATGTATTTATAGCTGGCTCATTCGGATATCTACAGGGGAAAGTAATAAGAATAGGACATATGGGAGAAAATGCGAAAAAGGATAAAGTAGCATATACTTTACTTGCATTACAATACTCATTAAAAGCACTAGGTTTTGAGTGTGAAAAAAATATGGCTGAAGTTTTTTTAAATGAAGTATAATTAAACAATCCATTTTTAAAACAAACATAATAATAGGTATAAGATGTAGAATAAATTATAAGCCGGTGAGGAATGACGGCTGAACTAAAGTCAAACCATAAAATTCTTATATCTATATTCTAGATTTAATCTAGATCTAATGATATTCCAAAACAGGGAGTAGATATTGAAAAGGGGGGATTAGCCTATATTAATTTGAATATGAAAATGATGCTGTTGTATATGGCTTAATGGCATTAAAAGATTAAATACAATGTAATTTGAGGACGTTATAGATAAGAACAAAGTATACTAATCCTAGTGTATCAGTGTGAAAAAGATTTGATAATTAGTAGTATAATGAAGGATATTGAGTATAATTGCCATATTTAGCGAATTGGCGTGAATGTGTAATAGGTGTACATGATAGAATACTCCTTGTCGTCGCGAATGAGTAACGATAAAGGTGAAGATTGATAAATTAACATTTAACACTTTAAAAATACAATTTAAAAATGTTTAAAAAGTTGTTGACAAAACAAACAATACCTAGTATAATAGTAAAAGTCGTCAGTTGATGACAAAG